>JAJQBJ010000040.1 GCA_021203345.1 Oscillospiraceae bacterium | reverse complement strand
ATGGAAAGACTTTTTTGTTTTTTCACTGTCTACTTGACAGGGGGCACTTCACTTTTTTGTTTTTTCACTGTCTACTTGACAGGGGGCACTTCACGCAAAAAACGGGGGTTTATCTTCCGGCTGTTTGTGGTATAATGACCTTATCATAATCTGGATGTGAGCGCATGAAAATCGGAATCATCACAGGAGCCTCCTCGGGTCTGGGGCGGGAATTTGCCCGGCAAATTGACCGCACGGTGCAGCTGGACGAGCTTTGGCTGGTTGCCCGGCGGGAGGATCGGCTGCTGGAGCTTGCAAACCGGCTGGAGCGGCCCTGCCGGATATTCCCGCTGGATTTGAAAGAGAAAAGCAGCATCCTCCAACTGGAAGAAGCGTTGTCCGACTGCCCCGGGGCCAGGGTGGAAATTCTGGTCTGTGCGGCGGGCTTCGGGAAATTTGGCCGGGCGGAGGATCTCTCCCTGGAGGAAACGGACAGCATGATTCAGGTCAACTGTCAGGCGGCGGTGGACGTGACCCGGGCGGTGATCCCCTATCTGGGAAAGGGCAGCCGCGTGCTGGAGGTCTGCTCCTGCGCCGGGTTCCAGCCCCTTCAGGGGATGAATCTGTATGCGGCGACAAAGGCATTCCTGCTGAACTATACCCGCGCCCTGCGCTGGGAGCTGGCGGGAAGGGGCGTTCGGGTCACGGCGGTATGTCCCTATTGGATTCAGACGGAATTTATGCAGGTGGCAAGGGACACCCAAAACCCCAAAGCAGTCCGCCATTGCACCCGCATGGCGCAAAAGCCCTCCACCGTGGCGGCCTGGGCCTTACGCATGAATCGGGCTGGACTGGCGGTCACGACCTGCGGCCCCATGGCCTTTGTGCAGCGATTCGCCGCCAAATTTTTACCCAACTGCGTGATTATGACCCTCTGGGAGGGCATCCGCAGGGTGTAGCCATTTCACGGCGGCGGAGCGTTCATGTCCCATCAAAAAGCCGCATATCCTGATTCTGAGGTGATCGGGATGAAGGGAAAGTGGCTGTGGCTGGGCGCTGTTCTGCTGATGATTGTATTTACCGTCTGGGAGCTGGTGCAGCTGTTCCGCTCGGAGGAGGTGGCCGTGTTCTACCCCATGAAAACGACGGAGACGGTGCTTGTCATCGACGCGGGACATGGCGGGGCCGACGGCGGCGCGGTGTCCCCCTCCGGTACGGTGGAGAGCGCAATCAATCTGGACATTGCCCTGAAGCTGAACCAGCTGGCGGGGCTGTTCGGCGTTCAGACCGTGCTGACCCGGGAGGGAGATTATTCCATCCACGACAGCAGCGCCACCACCCTTCGGGAGCAGAAGCGCTCCGATTTGGAGAACCGGGTGGCGCTGGTCAACGGTACGGAAAACGCCGTTTTAATCAGTATTCATCAAAATATCTATGAAAGCAGCAGCTCCAGAGGAACCCAGGTGTTCTACGCCTCGGAGACGTGCCGGGACTGGGCGGTGCAGACCCAGGCGCTGTTTGCCACGCAGGTGGACGCCTCCAATACCCGACAGGCGGCGGTGATTTCCGATACCGTATATCTGATGAGCCACATCACCTGCCCGGCGCTGCTGGTGGAGTGCGGCTTTTTGTCCAACCCGGAGGATGAGGCGCTGCTGCTGACCCCGGAATATCAGCGGAAGCTGGCGGCGGTGCTGTTGGCCGGATACATACAGGAGTTTGTATAGAAACGAGGAAACAAGATGAAAGCAAAGACCCTTTGGTACTGTACGGAATGTGGAAACGAATTTTCCAAATGGCAGGGCCAATGCCCCGGCTGTGGGGCCTGGAATACCATTGTGGAGCAGCCCGCAGAGAAAAAGTCAACCAGCGCGGCCGCCCGGAATCCGCTGACCCGCTCCCGCCCGCTGCCTTTGAGCCAGGTGGAAACCACGGAGGAGCTGCGCTTTCCCACCGGTATGAGCGAGCTTGACCGAGTGCTGGGCGGCGGCGCGGTGCGAGGCTCCCTGGTGCTGGTGGGCGGCGCCCCCGGCATCGGAAAATCCACGCTGATGCTGCAAATCTGCGGCCAGCTGTGCAGCGCGGCCAAGGTGCTGTATGTGTCCGGCGAGGAATCCCAGCGCCAGGTGAAGCTCCGGGCCGAACGGCTGAACGTCCGCAGCGATAACCTGTACCTGATGGCGGAGACAAAGCTGGGGGACATTCTGGAGGCCGTACAGGAGCTGAAGCCCGACGTGCTGATTGTGGACTCCATCCAGACCATGTACAACGGAGATCGGAACTCCCTCCCCGGCAGCATCAGCCAGGTGAAGGAATGTACCATGGCGCTGATGAATCTGGCCAAGGGGGAGAATATCACCGTCTTTGTCATCGGCCATGTGAACAAGGAGGGGGCTCTGGCCGGGCCAAAGGTGCTGGAGCATATGGTGGACTGTGTGCTTTACTTCGAGGGCGAGGAGCATATGGCCTACCGCATCCTGCGGGCGGCGAAAAACCGGTTTGGCGCTACCAACGAAATCGGCGTGTTCGAGATGCTGGACGACGGTCTGGCGGAGGTGCCGAACCCCTCCGAAATGCTGCTGGAGGGACGGCCCAAGGACACGCCGGGGAGCTGTGTCACCTGCATTATGGAGGGCGTGCGCCCGGTGCTGGCGGAGGTACAGGCGTTGATCGCCCCCTCCGGCTTTGGCAATCCCCGGCGCACCAGCAACGGCATTGACTACAACCGGGCCATGCTGCTGTTGGCGGTGCTGGAAAAGCGGGGCGGCCTTCTGATTGGCAGCAGCGACGCCTATGTGAACGTAATCGGCGGCCTGTACCTCAACGAGCCGGCGGCAGACCTTGCCACGATCATCGCCCTGGCCTCCAGCTTCCGGGACAAGCCGGTGCCCGGCGACCTGGTCGCCATCGGCGAGGTGGGACTGACCGGCGAGCTTCGCAGCGTGAACTCCCTGTCCCAGCGGCTCAGTGAGGTGCGGCGGCTGGGCTTCACCAAATGTATGGTGCCCGCCCGGGGCAGCTCCAAGCTCAAGGAGGTTCCCGGCCTTCAGCTGATACCGGTGAAAAACATCCGGGAGGCGTTAGCCATTCTGCGGTGAATTTACCCTTTACATTCCCCTGAAAATCCGATAAAATACTATGGGCATTGTTCGGTAAAGCCCATAGGATTGACGATGCTTACAGTAAACACGGCTCAAGGGGAGATATGGCGGCATGAGTACAAAAATTGAATCCATCGACCGCCACAGCCCCGCAGACCGGGCCGGCGTTCGGGTGGGTGAAAGCCTGACCCACATCAACGGGAACCGCATCATCGACGTGCTGGACTACAAGTTTTACTCCTATGAGGCCAAGCTGGAGCTGGTTCTGCGGGAGGAAAACGGCACGGAGCGAAAGGTTCACCTGATGAAGCGGGAGGGCCAGGACTTAGGGCTGAACTTTGAAACCTATCTGATGGACCGGGCGAGAAGCTGCGCCAACAACTGCATTTTCTGCTTTGTGGACCAGATGCCGAAGGGGATGCGAAGCACCCTGTACTTCAAGGACGACGACGCCCGGCTGTCCTTCCTCATGGGGAACTACATCACCCTGACCAACCTCTCCCGGCGGGAGGTTCAGCGCATCATCGACCTGCGGATCTCGCCCATCAACGTATCGGTACACACTACAGACCGGGACTTGCGCTGCAAGCTCCTGGGGAACAAATTCGCAGGCCGTGGCATCGACATCATGGAGCGCTTCGCGCAGAATCGCATCACCATGAACTGCCAGATCGTGGCCTGTCCCGGCCTGAACGACGGCCCCGCCCTGGACAAAACCATGGCGGATTTGTCCGGGATGTTCCCCAGCGTGAACAGCGTTTCCATCGTCCCGGTGGGCGTGACGAAATACCGGGAGGGGCTTTTCCCCATAGATCCGTATACCCCGGAACAGGCCAACGCCGTGGTGGAGCAGGTGGAGCGCTACGCGCAGCACTGTCTCGACACCTACGGCACCCGGATTTTCTGGTGTTCCGATGAGTTTTATCTTCTGGCCCGGCGGCCCCTGCCGGAGGATGCGTATTTTGAAGCCTATACCCAGCTGGAAAACGGCGTGGGGATGTTGACCCTGTTACAGACGGAGTTCAACGGGGCGTTGAAAACCATGGACGAGTTCCCGGTTCCACAGCCCTTCTCCATCGCCACAGGCGTTTCCGCCGCCCCGTTCCTGCAAAAGCTGATGGAGCAGGCCAGAGAAAAATGTCCTGCCCTGCGCTGTAACGTCCACGCCATCGTGAATCATTTCTTTGGCGAGACGATCGTGGTGGCCGGGCTGATTACAGGTCACGACCTGATTGACCAGCTCCGGGGCAAGGATTTGGGCAGCCGCCTGCTGATTCCGGACAATATGCTCCGGGCCGGGGAGAACGTATTTCTGGACGATGTGACCCTGGACGAGGTGCGGGATGTGCTGGGCGTGCCGGTCATTCCGGTGAAGCAGGATGGATTTGAGCTTTGTGACACCGTGTTTGAGCTGGCGGGAGAGCAGCCGGAATCCCATGTGATGGAGGCCGACACGGAATATTATCAGTATAATCCCCCGGTATGACCGGGGTGAGTGAAATGGAGAACGAGTATGAAACCTATGGTAGCAATCGTGGGCAGGCCGAACGTGGGGAAATCCCTGCTGTTCAACCGCCTGTGCGGGCAGCGGCTGTCCATTGTGGAGGACACCCCCGGCGTGACCCGCGACCGTATCTACGGAGAATGTGAATGGAACGGGAGAACCTTCACCATTGTGGACACGGGCGGCATCGAGCCGAATACGGACAACGAGATTTTGATGTTCATGCGGGATCAGGCCCAAATCGCCATTGAAAACGCGGATGTTATCATCTTTGTCTGTGATATCCGCACCGGCATGACCGCCTCCGATTTGGACGTAGCCATGATGCTGCAAAAATCCAGAAAGCCGGTGGTGCTGTCCGTCAACAAAATGGATTCCATTGGCGAGACTGACCCGGGCATCTACGAATTCTATAATCTGGGGCTGGGCGACCCCATCCCCACCTCCGCCGTTCACGGTCACGGCACCGGCGACCTGCTGGACGAGTGCGTGAAGTATTTCCCGCCGGAGGAGGACGACGAGGCGCAGGACGATGTCATTCAGGTGGCGATCATCGGTAAGCCCAATGTGGGCAAGTCCTCACTGGTGAATCGAATTCTGGGGGAAAAGCGGGTGATTGTCAGCAACGTGGCGGGCACCACCCGGGACGCCATCGACTCTTATTTTGAGAACGAAAAGGGCCGGTTCAACTTTATCGACACGGCGGGCATGAGAAAAAAGTCCAAGGTGGACAACCGGATTGAAAAGTTCTCGGTTCTGCGGGCAACCATGGCTATCGAGCGCAGCGACGTGTGCCTAATTCTCATCAGCGCCGAGGACGGCGTGACAGAGCAGGACACGAAGGTGGCGGGTCTGGCCCACGACGCGGGAAAGGCCTGTATCATCGTGGTGAACAAGTGGGACGCCATCGAAAAGGACGGCAAAACCATGGACAGGATGCGGGAGGAAGTGCGCCGGGATCTGGCCTATATGCCCTATGCCCCCATCGTGTTTATCTCCGCCCTGACGGGACAGCGGGTAGACCGGCTGTTCGACCTGATTACCTATGTAAACGACCAGGCGGCCATGCGGATTACCACGGGAATGTTGAACAATGTTCTGGCGGACGCAACCGCCCGGGTACAGCCCCCCACAGACCGGGGACGGCGGCTGAAAATCTATTATATGACCCAGGTGGGGATTCGCCCGCCGCATTTCGTCGTTTTCTGCAACGATGCAAGGCTGTTCCATTTCTCCTATCAGCGGTATCTCGAAAACCAGATTCGGGCTACCTTCGGCCTGGAGGGTACGCCGGTGAAGCTGACCATCCGTCAAAAGGGCGACAAGGAGGGCTGAACCAAGTCATGCTGGTACTCAAATTTGCAATCGTGGCCGCAGTTTCCTACCTTTTGGGCTGCTGCAACGGGGCGTTGTTAGTCTCCAAATACATTCTGCGGGACGATATTCGGCAGCACGGCAGCGGCAATGCGGGCCTGACGAATTTTTATCGGGTGTTCGGCGGCAAAACCACCGCTCTGGTGATTCTGGTGGATATGCTAAAGGCGGTCATCGCCGTAGCCATTGGCGCGTTGGTTATCAACAGCGGAGAGACAATGGGAATTCCCATGCTGGGCAAGCTGTGGGCGGCGCTGTTCGTCATGCTGGGGCATGACTTCCCCGCCATGTTTGGCTTCAAGGGCGGAAAGGGCGTGCTTTCCGGCGGGGCCATGACGCTGGCGCTGGACTGGCGGGTGGCGCTGATTTGCTGGGGGCTGTTCCTGGTGCTGGTGCTGCTCACCCGGTATGTCTCCCTCGGCTCCATCGCGGGGGGAGCCTCCTTCGCGGTGGTGGTAGCTATGCGCTATCCCTATTGGCCGGATATCATTCTCGGTATCCTGTGCGGGGCGCTGCTGGTCTGGGGCCACCGCTCCAATATTGTGCGGCTGATACACGGCAATGAAAATAAATTCAGCTTCCATAAGAAAGGGGAGGGACAGAAGTGAACGTAACTGTCATGGGCAGCGGAGCCTGGGGAACCGCGCTGGCGCTGCTGCTGTTGGAAAATGGACATAGTGTGACCATGTGGAGCTATACACAGGAGGAATCCGACGTGCTGCGGGCCAAGGCGGAGAACCCCATGCTCCCCGGCGTGCCGCTGCCGGAAGGTCTGAAGCTGACTACAACACTGGACTCTGTGCCCGGCTCCCAAATGGTATTACTGGCAACGCCCTCCTTCGCGGTGCGGACAACAGCCCGGAGCCTTGCGCCGGTGCTGACTCCCGGAACGGTGGTGGTTTCCGTGTCCAAGGGACTGGAGCGAGGCACCTCCCTGCGGCTGTCCCAGGTAATTGACCAGGAATTGAAGGGCACCTGCCCTGTGGTGATTCTGTCCGGGCCTTCCCACGCGGAGGAAGTGGGCCGGGGCGTGCCTACGGCGGTTGTGACTGCCTCCCAGAACAAGGAGGCCGCAGAGCTGGCCCAGGACGCCTTTATGAATGAGCGGTTCCGGGTGTATTCCTCCCCGGACGTGGTCGGGGTAGAAGTCAGCGCCGCGCTGAAAAATGTGATTGCCCTGTGTGCGGGCGTCTGCCACGGCATGGGCCTGGGAGACAACACCGTGGCAATGCTGATGACCCGGGGCCTGACGGAGATCGCCCGGCTGGGCGAAGCGCTAGGCGGCCGGAAGGAAACCTTTGCAGGTCTGGCCGGTATGGGTGATTTGATCGTCACCTGCACTTCCATGCACTCCCGGAACAATCGCTGCGGTATCCTGATTGGACAGGGCGTTCCCGTAGAGGAGGCTGTCAAGCAAATTGGGGCCGTGGTAGAGGGCTATTATGCCGCCGCCTCCGCCAAGGAAATGGCGGAGAAATACGGAATCGAAATGCCCATCACCAGCGGGGCCTATCGCGTTCTCTATGAGGGCGAAGCGCCCCAAACCGTCCTGACTCAGCTGATGGGACGCAGTAAGAAGGCAGAAATTGAGGAAAGCTGGATCTAAAACACGAACTCAGAATAAAAGACACGCTGCATTTCAAAAGTGCAGCGTGCCTTTTTTCCATTCGGCAAAAGTAGGCCACAGGAATCCATTTTCAGGCAAAAAGCCGGTCAAACTGCGAAGGGGTTCCTCTCTTGATTTGGTTTTTATCTCTAAGTGGGCTTTTTCAACCCCATTTCTTTTTGACGGGGCAAAAAGAAACGGTGTCGACCCGCCAAAGAAAAACCCCTGTTTCCCTTGCCGCAGGAAGAATGCGGCAAGGGGACGTGACGTACTTTCAAATTTACCTCGTAACCAGACCCGCAGGTAACGTAGGCTGTTTTTTGGTTCATATGACCACGCTTGCAAACATGGGAGGAACTTTTCTTTGACACGCAGGCCGCACCCGAGCTGCCCACCCAGCAAATCACAAATCCGCCGTCTGCAATAATCGACCCTGAAAAATATCCCTATTCCCTCTTGCAAATCGGAACATTTCTGCTACAATATAGACGTCCTTTCCATGGGACGAACGACAAGGGTGCCGGGACGATACCGACACCCTCATCATGTTTTCGAAATAATATGAATATGACACAGAAAGGGAAAAGACTATGGAACAGGAAAGTCTGAATACCGCACAAATGCTGGTGCGCTGTCTGGAGGAGGAGGGCGTCGAGTACATTTTCGGCATCCCGGGCGAGGAAAATCTGGAGCTGATTCACGCCCTGCAAGGCTCCCCCATCCGCTTTATCACCACCCGTCATGAGCAGGGAGCCGCCTTTATGGCGGATCTGTATGGCCGACTGACCGGAAAGGCCGGGGTCTGCCTGGCTACCCTCGGCCCCGGCGCGGCCAATCTGGTCACCGGCGTAGCCGATGCAGACCAGCACGGTGCGCCGCTGGTGGCGATCACCGGTCAGGTGGGCACCGAACGGATGCACCTGACCTCCCATCAATATCTGGATTTGCGGACGCTGTTTGAGCCAATCACCAAGCGCACCCAGCAAATTGTACGCCCGGACACCGTAACGGAAATCATCCGCACCGCCTTTAAGGACGCGGAGAGCGAAAAGCCCGGCGCCTGTCACATCGACCTGCCGGTGAATATCTCCAAAATGTCCGTGGGGGTGGCGGAACGGCCCATGAAAAAGACCGCTCTGCCGGTGGAGTTCGCCAGCCTTGATACGGTTGTGGAGGCCGCCATGCTGATTTCCGAGGCCAAGGCTCCGGTGGTGCTGGTGGGAGCCTCCGCCGTGCGGGCCAGAGCCTCCGTTGCGATTACGGAGTTTGCCAATCAATGCGGCCTGCCTACGGTGAACACCATGATGGCAAAGGGCGTTGTCTCCTTCCAGAACCCGTACTCCATGGGCACCGTGGGCATCCCCCAGCACGATTACCCCGACAAGACGCTGGAGGACGCCGACCTGGTGGTAGCCATCGGGTACGACCTGGTGGAATACGCCCCCTCCAAATGGAACAGCGACCAGCGCCGCCGCATCATCCATGTGGACAGCACCGCCGCCCAAATCAACAAGCTGTACCAGCCCGAGGTCGAGGTGGTGGGCGATATCTCCACCTCCGTCCGCTGGCTGGCCGAGCGCGTACACCGGAACACCCCGACCCGATATGACAAATCCGTCCGGGAGCGGGAGCTGACGGAATATGCCGCGCTGTCCCAGGACACCGGATATCCCATGAAGCCCCAGCGCATCATCGCGGACATCCGGAGCGTTATGGGGGCGGAGGATATCGTGGTGTGCGACGTGGGCGCACATAAAATGTGGATGGCCCGGCAATACCCCTGCTACCGGCCCAACACCTGTATCATCTCCAACGGCTTTGCCACCATGGGCATTGCGGTGCCCGGGGCCATATCCGCCAAGCTCATCAATCCAAACAAAAAGGTGCTGGCGGTCACCGGCGACGGCGGCTTTATGATGAACAGCCAGGAGCTGGAAACCGCTGTCCGTATCGGCTCCAATATCGTGGTGCTGATCTTCAACGACTGCTGCTATGGCCTGATTAAGTGGAAGCAGATGGATCAATACGGCACCTACAGCAACGTGGACTTCGGCCCCATCGACTATGTGAAGTACGCCGAGGCCTTCGGCTGCAAGGGCTACCGGGTGGAGCAGGCCGCCGACCTGATCCCCATTCTGGAGGATGCGTTCCGGCAGGACGTTCCCTGCCTGATCGACTGCCCCGTGGATTACGGCGAAAACGAAAAGCTCACCCGGCATCTGGCCGCTTTCCGGGCCCAGACAGACAACGGCGCGGAGTAAACGCCGCCGTCTGACGGCTTGATGCATCGCACACAACAGGTGTGCGAAATGCCAGATTTCCGCCGCCGTTTTGCAGGAGGAACCGGCAAATTTCATGATTTTGAAAGCTCCGCCCCAAAATCCTGCAAAATTGCAAAAAAAGCGGTTGACGCGCCGGGAAATTTGCAGTACAATAAAGCAAGTCAAAGCAAGGGCGCTGTGATTTCTTCACAGCGCCCTTTTTATTCGTACTGTATAACTTCCCCCAAATTTCTATGACAAGGAGATCGAGGACAATGGAAATGAAAACCAAGGACATTTACGGTTCTCTTGTATTCAACGAGCATGTGATGAAGGAGCGCCTACCGAAGGCCACCTACAAGAGCATGAAGGCCACGCTGGAGAGCGGCGCTCCGTTGGACATCGACGTGGCCAACATCGTGGCCTCCGTGATGAAGGACTGGGCCATCGAGCATGGCGCTACCCACTACACCCACTGGTTCCAGCCGCTGACTGGCATCACCTCCGAGAAGCACGACGGCTTTATCTCGCCCAACAGCGATGGCACCGCCATCATGGAGTTCTCCGGCAAGGAGCTAATCAAGGGCGAGCCTGACGCGTCCTCCTTCCCCTCCGGTGGTCTGCGTGCCACCGCCGAGGCCCGGGGCTATACCGCATGGGACCCCACCAGCTACGCCTTTATCAAGGATCAGGTGCTGTGTATTCCCACCGCCTTCTGCTCCTACACCGGCGAGGCCCTGGACGAAAAGACCCCCCTGCTGCGTTCCATGTCCGCTCTGTCCGAGCAGGCCTGCCGGGTTCTGCGGCTGTTCGGCAAGGATGTAAGCCACGTCACCACCACAGTCGGCCCGGAGCAGGAGTTCTTCCTGATTAAGAAGGAGGACTACGAGGCCCGGGAGGATTTGATTCTCACAGGACGCACGCTGTTCGGCGCCTTCCCCGCCAAGGGGCAGGAGCTGGAGGAGCATTACTTCGGCGTGATGCGTCCCGTAGTCAGCGCGTTCTATCAGGATCTGGACGATGAGCTGTGGAAGCTGGGCATCCCCGCCAAAACCAAGCACAACGAGGTGGCCCCCGCACAGCACGAGCTGGCCCCCATCTTCGATACCACCAACATTGCCATTGACCACAACCTGCTGACCATGGAGGTCATGCGTAAGGTGGCCGAAAGGCACGGTTTGGTCTGCCTCCAGCATGAAAAGCCCTTTGACGGCGTGAACGGCTCCGGCAAGCATAACAACTGGTCCATGTCCGCCCCCGGTATGAACCTGCTGGACCCCGGCGACACGCCCAAGGAGAACCTGCAATTCCTGATTTTCCTGGCCGCTGTCATCAAGGCCGTGGACGAATATCAGGATCTCCTGCGGGTCACTGTGGCCTCCCCCGGCAATGACCACCGCCTGGGCGCTCAGGAGGCTCCTCCCGCCATCATCTCCATCTTTGTGGGCGAGGAGCTGGAGGCCGTCATCGAGGCCATCACCGCCGACGACGACAGCTACACCGCCGCTCCCAAGCTGAAAATGGATTTGGGCGTGGACGTTCTGCCCAAGTTCACCAAGGACACCACCGACCGGAACCGCACCTCTCCCTTCGCGTTCACCGGCAACAAGTTCGAGTTCCGGATGCCCGGCTCCGCCATGAACCTGTCCAACGCCAACACGGTGCTGAACACCGCCGTAGCCAAGGAGCTAAAGGGCTATGCCGACGAGCTGGAGCAGGCCGAGGACTTTGACGCCGCCGTGATTGCTCTGGTCAAGCGCACCATCCGCGACCACAAGCGCATCATCTTCAACGGCAATGGCTATTCCGAGGAATGGGAGGCCGAGGCCGCCAAGCGCGGGCTGTACAATTTGAAGTCCACCGTGGACGCGCTGCCGGTGATTCTGTCCGAGAAGAACCTGAAGCTGATGGAGGAATTCAACGTCCTGTCCCGGGTGGAAATGAAGTCCCGCTACGAGGTGGAGCTG
The DNA here is from genome assembly GCA_021203345.1 of Oscillospiraceae bacterium. Taxonomy (GTDB): domain Bacteria; phylum Bacillota; class Clostridia; order Oscillospirales; family Oscillospiraceae; genus JAJQBJ01. The sequence goes on along the minus strand of JAJQBJ010000040.1, from coordinate 4,359 downwards.
GAGCATTACTCCAAGATCCTCCATATCGAGGCCCGCACCATGCTGGGTATGTCCCGCCGGAAGTTGATCCCCGCCGCCATCGCCTTCCAGGCCGATGTGGCCGCCGGCGCATCCGCCAAGAAGGCCGTGTCGGAGACGGTTTCCACCAGAACCGAGGAGCGCATCCTGGCCTCCGTATCTCAGGACGTGGACGAGATGGATGTGGCCGCTGACGAGCTGGAGGCCCTGCTGAACAAAGTATACAAGCTGAATGGCATGGAGGCCGCCCGCTGCTACCATGACGAAATCATCCCCGTGATGGCCCGGCTCCGCGCCGCCGCCGACCACGCCGAGAATATCTGCGGCAAGGACTATTGGCCTCTGCCCACCTACTCCCAGATGCTGTTCTATGTGGAGTAAGGACTGTTTCTGATTTGATTTCTACGCCTTTAACACTTTCTCCTACTTTTTCATTCCGATTGCAGATAAGGCCGCCCCTCATCCGGGCGGCCTTATCGCGTTATTCCGTATTCAGTTTTTCATCCAAAGGAGATTGTAATCCCCTGCCACAGATACGTACACAGGCCCGCCAACGCCAGAATCGCCAGCACCACGACCAACACGCCTTTATTACACCGTTTCATCGGCATAGTTCCCCTTCTTCGGGGCGAGCTGAACGATGGGCATGGTGAGCGTCACCTTGAACAGATCGCCGTCCACGCTGATTTGGAACTCGCCGCCCATCAGATTCATCAGGCTCATGGAGATGTTCAGGCCCAGACCGCTGCCCTCTGTGCTGCGGGAGCTGTCGCCCCGGACAAAGCGCTCCATCAGCTCGTCGGCGGTCAGGTTCAGCGGCTCCGCAGAGATGTTTTTCAGCTCAATGATGGCGTTCCCGGCCCGCTTTTCCAGGTTGACATAGATGCGGGTGCCCGGCAGCGCGTACTTCGTGCAGTTGTTCAGCAGGTTGTCCAGCACCCGCCACAGATGCTGCCTGTCCGCCAGCACCGTCACCGGCGGCTCCGGCATCTTCACCACCAGCTTCAGGCTTGACCGGGCCAGCTTTTCCTCATACTCCGCCAGAGCCTGACTGACCAGCTGGCACAGATCCAGCTCCTTTTTGTCCACCCGCATGGCTCCTGTAGAGGCTTTGCTGGCCTCCACCAGATCCTCTGTCAGCTTTTTCAGCCGCTGGCTCTTGCGATCCAGCACCTCCAGATATTCCAGCGCCGTGGGGTCTGTGATGTCCGTCTTTTTCAGCAGGTCTACATAGTTGATGATGGAGGTCAGCGGCGTTTTCAGGTCGTGGCTGACATTGGTAATCAGCTCTGCCTTAAAGCGCTCGGACTGCATCTGCTTCTCCACCGCCTTTTGGATGCCCACAGACAGGTTGTTCAGCTCCTCGGCCAGCTCCCGCATATCCGGGAGCATCCCTCTCACGTTGATTTTCGTGTCCGTCTCACCCTGATTCAGCCGTTTGACCCCCTGTCGAATCACCCAGAAGTCAATCGTCCAGGCGACCACGACCACCAGCCCCGCCGCAATCAGCAGCAGCATCATGATAAAGTAGCCCATGATACTCCGGAGGACAAAGAACATAAAGACCAGATATGCGAACGAGGCTCCAACCGTCAGCGGCACATTTTGCCGCAGGAGGCCCCAAAGGTTCTTCCCCCATTTTCCCAGCCAGCGCAGAAACCGGGCGAGATACCTCCACAAAATGTGCAGCAGGGTGGTATCCCACAGCGCATGAGCCTTCCCCCGGCGCACAATGGTCAGCAGCAGCGGAAGGGACAGCGCCATAGCCGCCAGCAACACGCCGCCAAGCAGACAGCCGTTCCAGGCCAACCCGTTCCGGAACGTCTGCACGGAGTAGCTCAGCTCGTCAAAGTCGACAAAGCGGTATTGGAGATAATCGACAAAGAATGCCCACAGAAGCACCATCCCGCAGACCCACAGGAAAAGCAGCGCCTCCACCCAGAATCGGTCAAAGCGGTTCAGCGCAATTTCCTGCTCCCGGCCCCGGCAGGAGTGTCCCGCGGAAATCCACAGCCATACTACGCTGGCAAGTACCAAAAGGACAGACAGCACCGCCAGCACGGTCAAGAGGGGAAACCACCCTTTGCACTGGCTGTACAGCTGCTCCACCTGGTCAAAGTCCGTGATAACGCCGTCCACGCTGACAACGCCATGCATCAGGTAATAGGTATCGGTGTCCTCGGCGAGCAGGGATGCCTCCGAGTCCAAAACGGATGTGTCGCTTTCGCTGGTCACATATCCGCTGGTCACATAGGTGCTTACCACGGCGTCCCGGTATCGGGTATATGTCACATATATCTCTCCGGTTTCCTCGTCTATAACCCTAGCGGAATCCACCCGAAAGACCAGTCCCGTGTCGGATACGGTATCGCGGACATACACGTTCCCCGCGCTCAACTGATAACCCAAATCCTCCTGTGAGCCTTCAAATTTTGTCAGTGTGCCCACGGTGCTGCCGCTGTCTGTACGCACATACAGCGTGGCCGAGTCTGCGGAAAGGGGGCCAAACACCATGCTCTCCTCCGTTTCGATCCAGTCATTTTCGTCAAACTCGCAGGACTGTATCACATAGGAGTATTCCTCGTTTCCTATCATCGTGTAGCCATAGCCTGTCACCTTATATAGGGTATACTCATCCGAGCTGTCCAGCAGAACATACAGCCTCTCGTCCTCCAGGGCAGCGTCCATTGCCGACCCCTTCCCCAATCCCAGGGCGGTCAGCGTGAAGTCATCCTCCAGCCGGTAATAGCAGGCAGGGTTATCCGCTTCTGTTGTCCATTCTGTGACCGTGGTTTCTTCCATTGCCTCCTCTGAGGTCGTTCCATCCCATTCCGTCCACCAGCTTCCATCCATCAGGCTGATCCAGGGGTGCTCGTACAGGGAATATGTATACGCCGCTTCGTAAAAATAGCTCAGCGTGCCGGGGCTGTCCGTGTCCGTTAAAGCGGATTCATCCAGCCCCTCTGACAGCCCCACAACCTCCCCGGTGGCGCTGTTGACGATCTGGTAGCAATAGCCGCTGTCCTCCAGCGTCTCGGTCAGTGTCTCCACAATCTGCTGGGACTGATACTGCTCCTGTACCGTATCGCCGGGGTAATTCTCCCGCAGATAAAGCTGCCAGGCCATGGCTGCATAGTCCGCCTCCAGCTGTCGGTAGATATAGGTGGATTCTGCGTCACTGTACTGGGCGCTGTTATACCAAATCAGCACCGCACTCAACGTACAGAATCCAGCGGAAAAGGTACACACCAGCGCCAGCACAACGGCAAGGGCCTTGAGCGCCCGGATTTTTTGTAGATTTTTCATTGTGATTCCCTCTTTCGGTCTGCGCTCCCCGGGCGTGTCCCCATGGCCGCAGAAATGGATTGTGAGTTCCCCTGTGGTTCGGCGTTCAACCCTCGATCTTATAACCCAGGCCCCAAACCACCTTTAGATGGCGCGGCTCCTTGGGATTGATCTCCAGCTTTTCCCGGAGGTGACGGATATGTACCGCCACAATGTTGTCGGAGCCGTACAGGGAGTCTTTCCAGACCGTTTCATAGATTTGGCTGTTGGAGAACACCTGTCCCGGATGGCTCATCAGCAGCTGGAGAATGGAAAACTCCAGCCGGGTCAGGGCCACCGGCTCCCCGTCCACCGTGACCTCCCGCCGCTCCACGTCCATGGCGATGGGGCCCACTGCCAGATGGTTTTGATCTGTCTCCGCCTGCTTACCGCCCAGGGTGGTATAGCGGCGAATCTGGCTGTTCACCCGGGCCAGCACCTCCATGGTGTTGAAGGGCTTTGTCTCATAATCGTCCGCCCCCACGTTCAGGCCCAGTATCTTGTCGTTGTCCTCGCTTTTGGCGGTCAGCATAATGACCGGAACATTGTAATCCTTCCGGAGCTGCAAGGTGGTTCGTATCCCGTCCATCCCCGGCATCATCACATCCATCAAAACCAGGTGGATAGGCTGTTCCTCCAGGACGTGCAGAGCCTCCTCCCCGCTGTAGGCGGGAATGGGGTTGTAACCCGCACCCCTCAGATAAATTTCCAGCGCCGCCACAATGTCGTGGTCGTCATCACACACCAGAATGTTGTACATGGCCCTCATCTCCTTTTCTCTGCCCCAATCATAACAGACAATTCTTAAGAATTAAGAGGGAAAATCATTAAGAAATCCTTAAGTTTTCAGGTCTGTCTGTTTATTCCATTATACCACAGCAGTATGGCACCTGCAAATCGGATCATATCTTCTCATTTGGAATGCAAAAAAACCGGTCAGACAATGTCTGACCAGTTTTCTGATGTTGGCACTACCGATTTTCCCGGGCCGTCTCCAGCCAAGTATCGTAGGCGCGA
>JAJQBJ010000155.1 GCA_021203345.1 Oscillospiraceae bacterium | reverse complement strand
CTATTGAAGCTTTTCGCGGATGTGTTCAACTTGCACTTGCAATTTTCGGATTTTTTTCATATATCCTCAAAATGTTCCTGAAAACAGGCTTAATCGCCGGGTTTCTTTCTCTTTCCCCGCCCGACTGCTATACGAAAAATGTAACCGCAACGCTCGTCACGCCCAAAACAACGACATAGGCCAGCCAGCCGGGGGCGGTGAACGCCGCCCGCCAGCATCCCGGCAGCGAGGGCGCGGCGGGAACCAGCGAACGAAAATCCCGAACCAATACAATCAGTCCCGCAATCATCAGCGCATAAATCAGAATCGTGAAAGCCACCGACAGGGCGGCAAACGGCTCCAGCCAGGTCACGACCACGGAGCCAAGCAAATTCAGAATCGCGTGGAGCAGGATGGTGTACCGAATCCGCCCCGTCTTTGCCACTACGCAGCCAAACAAAAGACCCAGCGCCGTGGCATAGAAGAACTGATACAGATTGCTGTGATACAGGCCGAAGGCCAGGGCGCTGATGACCACCGCGAATTTCTGCCCCATGGGCAGCAGACGGCGGAACAAAATCCGGCGGAAAATCACTTCCTCGCAGATGGGGGCCACAATCACCATATAAAAGAACATACTGGCCAGCGGCATACTTTCCACGGTGCTGTCCAGCAGGTTTGACATATCCTGTCCTGTGACCGCCGTAATCAGGGATACAATTATCGTGGTCAGCAGAGACGCGCTGTACATCAGACCAATGGCCTCCAGCGTCAGCTTGCCGAAGCGCACAGGGGTCATACTGCGTCGGTTTGGTGCGGTCTGGGGCAATGGCCGCAGCAGCAGCCACAGAACCAGGCCCCCCGCCCCATATGTGCCCAGGTCGCTGACGAGCATCAGAAAGGTCATATTGCTCAGGGCCTCCGGGTACACCAGGTAAATCAACATTTCCAGGCCCCAGACACACAGATAGGTTGCGCCGAAGTTCGCCAGCAGCGCCAGGCCGATGCGGGTACAGCCCCGGCGCATTGATTTTCGTTGTTCCATAAACACACCTCCCCGAAACGGGTTTTATCTTTAACGGGTTTCTCTTTGGAAGTCAAGCTGCCGCGATATCCTACAGCGACCCCAGCGGTTTTCCGCTGGCCCGGGCAAGGCGGTGCTGATATAGGATATAGTTCAGCGCATTACCCATCATCAAAACCGTGGCAATCATATAAAGCCACAGCATCAGGATAATCAGGGCGGCCAGCGACCCGTAAACCACGGAATACCGGTTGGATACGCTCATCACATTGGAAAAAATCACGGATACGATCACCAGCGCCACGGAGGCGGCGAGTGCGCCGGGCATTGCCGGAGGGCGGGGCGTCTGCTTCGGAATCGTGATCCGGTACAGCATCGCCAGGAACAGAAACAGCAGCAAAAACAGCAACAGAAAGCGCATCCACTCCCAGTGGAGGATCTGAATGGACAGGTTGATATAGCGCTCCAGCAGGCGGAAAAACCAGTTGCCCGTCAGCATAATCGTGCAGGACAGATAGATGACCACCACCAGAATCAACGGCATCAGACAGGACACCACATAATAGACCCAGGAGATGGAGGATTTAATTTTGTAAATATCATAGCAGGAGCGGACAATCAGACGGAACGCCGCCGAAGCCGTGGTCAAAATCAGCGCTACGCTGGCGATCAGCAGCGCCAGCGAGTTGGTCTGATTGATATAGGAGAGGTAATCGCTGATTAAATTCGCCACATCCGCCGGCAAATACAGCTCCAGCTGGAGGAATACCGAATCCGGGTTCAGATTCAGCAGGCCCAAAATCGCGTTCGCCATAATCAGAACCGGGAACACGGTGAAAATTAAATAGTAGGACAGCGCCGCCGCCGAGCGGGAAATATGCCGATCCAGATAGACCCGCACCAGGTCATAGACATAGCGGGTAAAGGAGTCGTCCTTCCGGAGCAAACCGTCAAGCCTGCCCTTCCAGGCGGAAACGCCGGAATCCTTCTTGCTGATGGGAAACACCCCTTTCCGAAAAAAAGTTAACAATCGTATTTTATGCAGAGTATACCACAATCCATGCGGAAATAAAAGTTACAAATTCGGAACGGGGCAAACTTTCCCAACCGGCGCCGTTCCGGGCCGCCCGAAAAAGCAGGCGAATCGCGCCGGGCGGCGGGCGTTTTTCCCGTGAAATAACCTTCCGAGAAAAAACTCCCATAAAAAGTGTGAAATCTGCGCCCTTTTCTGTAAAATTGCAGTTGAAATTCTTCCCCTTTTGCGCTAAAATGAGTCCTGCACATAAAAGGAAGCGAGGAGATCCTCATTGGTGAACATTGTTCTGGTGGAGCCGGAGATTCCCGCGAACACGGGAAACATCGCGCGTACCTGCGCGGTGACGGGAAGCCGCCTTCATCTGATCCGTCCGCTGGGGTTCGACATCAGCGACAAGGCGGTACGCAGAGCCGGTCTGACCTATTGGTCTTTGCTGGATCTGCACGTCTATGATGGGCTGTCGGATTTCTTTTCCCAGAATCCCGACCCGGATCTGTGGCTTGCCACCTCGAAGGGCCCCCGCTCCTATACGGAGGGTGAATATCGGGAGGGCTGTTGGCTTTTCTTCGGCAAGGAGACTGCGGGGCTGCCCGCCGCGCTGCGGGAGAAATACGATGACCGCTGTGTCCGCATCCCCATGCTCCCTGTCCCGGAGGCGCGGTGCCTGAATCTCAGCAATTCAGTCGCCGTTTTGACCTATGAGGCGCTGCGGCAGCAGGGCTTCCCCGGTCTGAGCGCCGCGGGCGAAATGAAGGCCACACCAACCAATCACGCATAAACACACACGAAACAGAGAAAGCTGTCAATCAATCGGAAGCCACACTGGAAAGGAGAAACATCATGAATTACAACAAGAAAAGCGTCACTGACGTGGATGTAACCGGAAAAAAGGTTCTGCTCCGCTGTGATTTCAACGTTCCTCAGGATAAGGCCACCGGCGCAATTACGGACGACAAGCGGATTCGCGCCGCTTTGCCCACGATTCAGTATCTGCTGGAGCATGGCGCAGCCGTTATCGCCTGCTCTCACCTGGGCAAGCCCAAGGGCGAGCGGAAACCGGCCCTGACGCTGGCCCCTGTCGCCCAGCGGCTGAGCGAGCTTTTGGGCCAGGAGGTCATTTTTGCCAAGGACATGGTGGGCGAGGACGCCCAGGCCAAGGCCGCCGCATTGCTCCCCGGTCAGATTTTGCTGCTGGAGAATCTTCGCTTTGACAAGGGCGAGGAGAAAAATGACCCCGCCTATGCCAAGGCCCTAGCCGATCTGGTCGGCCCGGATGGCATTTATGTCTCCGACGCCTTCGGCACGGTTCACCGCGCTCACGCCTCCACCGCCGGCGTGGCGGCCTATCTCCCCGCCGTCTCCGGGTTCCTGATTCAAAAGGAGCTGGACATCATCGGCGGCGCACTGGCCAACCCCAAGCGCCCCCTGGTCGCCATTTTGGGCGGCTCGAAGGTCAGCTCCAAAATCGGCGTCATCAACAACCTGCTGGAGCTGGCGGACACCATCATCATCGGCGGCGGTATGGCCTATACCTTCGCGGCTGCTCAGGGCGGCAAGGTGGGGGATTCCCTGCTGGAGCCTGACTGGGAGCAGTACGCGCTGGAGATGATTCAAAAGGCCCAGGAAAAGGGCGTAAAGCTGCTGCTGCCGGAGGACACCGTGGCCGCCAACGCCTTTGCCGCTGACGCGGAGAGCCAGGTGGTTCCCACCGGCGCAATCCCCGACGGCTGGCAAGGTCTGGACATCGGCCCCAAGACCACCGCAGCCTATACCGCCGCTGTGGCGGATGCAGGCACCGTGATTTGGAACGGCCCCATGGGCGTGTTTGAGTTCCCCGCCTTTGCCAAGGGCACAGAGGCCGTGGCTGAGGCTCTGTCCAAGACCGACGCCATCACCATCGTAGGCGGCGGCGACTCCGCAGCCGCGGTGGAACAGTTGGGCTATGCGGACAAAATGACCCATATCTCCACCGGCGGCGGCGCCTCTCTGGAGTTTATGGAGGGCAAAGCGCTCCCCGGCGTGGTCTGCCTGCTGGATCGGTAAGCCCTTCCGCTTTCCGACATCTATACGGGGTGCCTCCGGCGAGGGTTATGCACCGGTACAATGACACGGGGCACCCCCTTTTAACCTGCCGCAGGATGTCTGATTTGGACATCCTGCATGATACTGATTCATACAAGGAATTCCAATTCCTTTTTAGAATAGAATGAAATGAGGTAATTACCATGAACAGAAGATATCGTAAGACAATTATTGCCGGCAACTGGAAAATGAACAAGACCGCCACCGAAACCAAGGCCTTTGCCGAGGAGCTGAAGCCCCTGATGAGCCGGGCCAAGTGGTGCGACGTGGTGATTTGTGTTCCCTTCGTGAACATCCCTGCGGCGCTGAAGGCCTTTAAGGACACCCGCATCACCATCGGCGCGGAAAACGTCCACTTTGAGGATCACGGCGCTTATACGGGCGAGGTTTCCGCCGCCATGCTGAAGGATCTGGGGGTCAAGTATGTGATTATCGGCCACTCGGAGCGTCGGCAATATTGGAACGACAACGATATCATCGTCAATAAAAAGGTTCACGCCGCCATCGACGCCGGACTGTATCCCATCATCTGCGTCGGCGAGTCTCTGGAGCAGCGGGAGCTGGGCGTGACCATGGAGCTGATCGACCTCCAGGTCAAAACCGCGCTGGCCGGAGTTCCTGCGGAGAAGATGCGCCATGTGGTCATCGCCTATGAGCCTCTCTGGGCCATCGGCACGGGCCGCACCGCCACCGCAGAGCAGGCCAACGAGGTCAACGAGGAAATTCGCATCATCATTCGCAAGCTGTACGGCGCCCGGGTCGCCCGCTCCGTCACCATCCAGTACGGCGGCTCCATGAACGCGAACAACGCCCAGGAGCTTCTGGCCCAGCCCGATGTGGACGGCGGTCTGATTGGCGGCGCTTCTCTGAAGCCCGCAGATTTCACTGCGATTATCAACGCGGCTAATCAGGAATAAGGCTCCTGATGTGGGGAGGCGCATTGCCTCTCCACCGGAAATTTGGGCCGGGGTCGCCCGGCGGTGATTGGAAAGGCTTTTTCTATGTATAAAACTCCGACTACTTTGATTATTATGGACGGCTTTGGGATGAGCGATAAGGTCTTGGGGAACGCCATCGAAGCCGCCTCCACCCCCAATCTGGATCAGCTGTTTGAGGAAAACCCGGTTTGTCGCCTGTCTGCCTCCGGGCTGGACGTAGGTCTGCCCACCGGTCAGATGGGCAACAGCGAGGTGGGTCACACCAACATCGGCGCAGGCCGGGTGGTGTTTCAGGATCTGCCCCGCATCACGAAATCCATCGACGACGGCAGCTTCTTCCAGAACCCGGTCTACCTTCGGGCCATGCGGGCCTGCCGGGAAAAGGGAACCGCGCTGCACCTGATGGGGCTGCTGTCTGACGGCGGTGTTCACTCCCATATTACCCACCTGTTCGCCTTCCTGAAGCTGGCGAAGGAGCAGGGGCTGGAGAAGGTTTATCTCCATTGCTTCCTGGACGGGCGGGACGTGTCCCCCACCTCCGGCGCGGACTTTGTAAAGGCCACCGTGGAGAAATGTCAGGAGCTTGGCGTGGGGCAAATCGCCACCATCGAGGGCCGCTATTACGCCATGGATCGGGACAATCGCTGGGATCGCGTGGAACGCGCCTATGCCGCCATGGTCTACGGGCAGGCTCCGGTGGAGCCCGACCCGGTGGAGGCCGTGCAAAAATCCTATGCGGCGGGCGTCACCGATGAATTTGTGGAGCCTGTGATCTGCACCCCCGGCGCGGAGATCAAGGCGGGCGATTCCATCATCTTCTTCAACTTCCGCCCGGATCGGGCCAGGGAGATCACCCGGGCCTTTGTGGATGAACGGTTTGAGGGCTTTGAGCGGAAGAACGGCTTTTTCCCGGTGCAGTATGTGTGCAACACGGAGTACGACGCCACCATGCCCAACGTGGAGGTCGCGTTCCCCCGGCAGAAGCTCACCAACATCTTTGGCGAATATATCTCCAAGCTGAATCTGACCCAGCTCCGCATTGCGGAGACGGAAAAGTACGCCCATGTGACCTTCTTTTTCAACGGCGGCGTGGAGCAGGTGTTCCCCGGCGAGGATCGGGTGCTGATTCCCTCCCCCAAGGTGGCCACCTATGACCTCAAGCCGGAGATGAGCGCCGTGGAGGTTGCCGACGCCTGTGTGGAGCGCATCACCAGCGGCAAGTATGACGTGATTATTCTGAACTTTGCCAACTGCGACATGGTGGGCCATACCGGTGTGTTCGATGCCGCAGTCAAGGCTGTGGAAACCGTGGACGCTCAGGTCGCCCGGGTGGTGGAGGCCACCGCCAAGATGGGCGGCGTATCGCTGATTACGGCGGATCACGGCAACGCCGAGCAAATGCTCCAGGACGACGGGGTTTCCCCTCACACCGCCCACACCACCAATCTGGTCCCCTTCTGCATCGTGGGCACCAACGTCAGACTGCGGAACGGCAAGCTGGCGGACATCGCCCCCACCATGCTGGATCTGATGGGTCTGGAAAAGCCAGAGGAAATGGACGGCGAAACCCTGATTATCGGCGGCTGAGCCAACTGAATGAATCCATAAAAGACGCTCCCCGTTTCTGATGGGGAGTGTCTTGTTTTACACACGGAAATCAATTTTTAAAAAGTTCAGAGACTGTGTCCTAACTTTTGCGAGTTTCATTGCCATGTTCAGTGAAATTATCAACATCTCCAAAAATTGTCATCTTTACAATAGTAACTTGATGATGTATAATGAACGTGTCAGATTGGCAAATCGGAAGTTGAAATGACTGACGGTGCTATCAAAAAGGAGAATGGTCATGTCGCAAGAAAAAATAGATGAAAATGACTTGAAATTTGTTACGAAAGGAACTATATCACGAGATACTTATAAAATTATCAATGATTTAGCGTTGAGGAAAAATGTCCTTATTAAAATCTTATTACTCGTATATCTGGTACTTGTTATTTGCCTGATCTGGTCTGTTCTACATCGTGTATGGCTCTATATTGTGTGCTGCGTTGGAGGAATCCTTGTATTTAGCCTGGTGATTATTATTAACAGAAACCGTTCCATCAACATTTCCATCCAACGTATTCGTGAAATATATGGAACGGATTCTATAGAATGCATGACGGGTTTTAATGATGAAATTATTTACTACGAAAACAAATGCAACAATACCTGCATTGCCGTAGCATACAAAGATGTTAAATACATGTATGACACGAAAAAATTCTTATTTTTAATGATAAAAGGTTCCCAGTTTATTACGATTTTTAAGGATTGCTTGTCTACAGAAGAACAAAAATCTCTATTCATTTTTTTAAAGCAGAAAGGGATTCGAGAAAAAAATAACAGTCATGAACCCCAGGCACTCAACGATGCGCGCCTGGGGTTCATGCTGCTACCGGCGATACGCCGGTTTTTGCGAGTTTCATTGCCATTTTTAGCAAAATTACAAACTATACAAGAACAGATGGGTACGCTTGTACGCAGGCTATTTATAGTATTTTGGTGTGCTTTACAAATGGCAACACAAAATTGTTTTCCATGTGTTTTACAAAGCAGACATTGACAGATGTTTTCCTGTCGATGTATAATATTCTCAACACATCACGAGCTATGCTTGCATGAACGACCAAGGCCCTTTACGGGCCGGCTTTGATAAGGAACGAAATGTATGATAAAACAAGACCATATCCGTAATTTTTCGATTATCGCCCACATCGACCACGGCAAATCCACCCTGGCTGACCGGCTGCTGGAGCTGTGCAACGCCGTTTCCGCGCGGGACATGGAGAGCCAGCTTTTGGACAGCATGGAGCTGGAACGGGAGCGTGGCATCACCATCAAGGCCCGGGCCGTGCGCCTGAACTATCTGGCCCAAAACGGGGAGGAGTATCAGCTCAACCTGATTGACACGCCGGGCCATGTGGACTTCAACTATGAGGTTTCCCGCTCCCTGGCCGCCTGCGAAGGGGCCGTGCTGGTGGTGGACGCGACCCAGGGCGTAGAGGCCCAGACGCTTGCCAACACCTATCTGGCGCTGGAGCATGACCTGGAGATTTTGCCGGTGTTCAACAAAATTGACCTACCCGCCGCCGACTGCCCCAAGGCGAAGCAGGAGGTGGAGGACATCATCGGCCTGCCCGCCATGGACGCGCCGGAGATCTCCGCCAAAATGGGCATCAACATCCCGGCTGTGCTGGAGGATGTGGTGTCCAACATTCCCGCCCCCACCGGCGACCCCGACGCGCCCCTGAAGGCCCTGATTTTTGACAGCCAATACGACCCCTATTTGGGCGTTATCGTCTATTTCCGCGTCATGGAGGGGACAATACGCAAGGGGATGCAGGTTCATCTGATGGCCTCCGGCGCAGAGTACACGGTGCTGGAGTGCGGCCATCTGGAGCCGCTGGGCATGGAGCCTGCGGAGGAGCTGATTGCCGGAGAGGTCGGCTATTTCACCGCCTCCATCAAGAATGTGCGGGACACCCGAGTGGGCGATACCATCACCGAGGCCACCCGCCCGGCGGCGGAGGCGCTGCCCGGCTATCGTCCCGCCCAGTCCATGGTGTTCTGCGGTATTTACACCGAGGACGGCTCCAAGTATCCCGATTTACGGGACGCGCTGGAAAAGCTCCAGCTGAATGACGCCTCCCTGACCTTTGAACCGGAGTCCTCCGTCGCGCTGGGCTTCGGCTTCCGCTGCGGCTTTTTGGGGATGCTCCACATGGAGATCATTCAGGAGCGTCTGGAGCGGGAATTTGACCTGGAGCTTGTGACCACCCTCCCCTCCGTGATTTATCATGTGATTCAGCCCAACGGCCAGATTTTGAAGGTGGACAATCCCCACAACTACCCCGATTCCACGCTGATTGCGGAGGCCCAGGAGCCGTTTGTCTCCGTCTCCATCATCACGCCCCCGGACTTTGTGGGCAACATCATGCCCATGTGCCAGGAGCGCCGGGGCGAGTACAAAACCATGGAATATCTGGACAGCAACCTGGTGGAGCTGAAATACGATATGCCGCTGAACGAGATCATCTATGACTTCTTCGACGCGCTGAAAGCCAAAACCAAGGGCTACGCCTCCCTGGACTATGAGCTGTCCGGCTACCGTCCCAGTCAGCTGGTCAAGGTGGATATGCTGCTGAACGGCGATCAGGTGGATGCGCTGTCCTTCATCGCCCACAAGGACAAGGCCTATCCCCGCGCCCGAAAGATGTGCGAAAAGCTCAAGGAGAACATTCCCCGCCAGCTTTTTGAGGTGCCCATTCAGGCCGCCATCGGCGGAAAAATCATCGCCCGGGAAACGGTCAAGGCCCTGCGGAAGGACGTGCTGGCCAAGTGCTACGGCGGCGATATCACCCGGAAAAAGAAGCTGCTTGAAAAGCAGAAGGAGGGCAAAAAGAAGATGCGCGCCCTCGGCTCCGTCCAAATCCCCACCGAGGCCTTTATGGCCGTGCTGCGGCTGGACGAGGAATAAGCCCCTCCCCCGCTTTTATCACCCCGTTCAGGAGGTTCTCCCATGCACGAAGAACGCGAATTTTATATGCGTGCCGCCCTGGAGGAGGCTCAAAAGGCCGCCCTCCACGGGGATGTGCCGGTGGGCTGCGTCATCGTGAAGAACGGGCAGATCATAGGCCGGGGGCATAACCGCCGGGAGGATTTGGGCGACGCCTCCGCCCATGCGGAGCTGGAGGCCATTCGGAACGCCTGCAACGCTCTGGGAACCTGGCGCTTACAGGGGGCCGACCTCTATGTAACGCTGGAGCCGTGCCCCATGTGCGCCGGCGGCATCATCAACGCCCGGATTCGCGCCCTTTGCTACGGCGCACGGGAGAAAAAAATGGGCTGCTGCGGCTCCGTGCTGAACCTGTTCGAGGAGCGGTTCAACCACCACCCCCGTATCTATGGCGGGGTGCTGGCGGAGGAGTGCGGAGCGCTGCTGCGGGAGTTTTTTCAGGGGAAACGGATGTAACATATTGTTTTTTGTGTGGTGCAGCCTTTATAACTTTTTGCGGTTTTACTCTTATGAAGATTTGGTGAAACAAATGCAGCAGTATTTATATCGCTCCAACCGCATTCCGGTGTCAGTGGTGAAGTGGTAGTCACCAATCCAGAAACGACAGGAAATAGAATCTAATGTGCATTTTCCGAATGGGAAAATAACTAGATGGGCATAAAAATGAGCTTTTTCCCCTTCAACAAAAGTAAGACAAAATTACCAAAACCCATTTACCTCTCTGTTAACAGAATGCAATTTGGAAAAACAAGAACCCGGCGCCGTTTTGCACAGCGCCGGATTCGTTTTTTGCATCTCACGCCACGGCGTTGGCGTTGATGCCCTCGATGACCTTTCGGATTTCCGTCCAGACTGTCAAGTCCGTGAATATCTCAACGATGCTTCCTTTATCCGTAAACGGTGCCTCCTGCAAGACTGAAAGGTCTTTCATCAGGCCATTGTGAACAATATATTCCACGATTTGATTCACGAAATAAATCTGCCGGCTATCCAAGGCGGTTTCATCCAGATAGGCCGCAAATGCCTCCTTGGCTGCCTTCATATCAAGCCCCACAATCTCCCGGACAAACTCTCCCAAAGGCTTCGCGCCGATTTCTGCCTCGTAGTCCTCCTTACTGCCCACCTCGCTCCACAGTATTTTCTCCAGAGTGCCCACATCTTCGTGATTCAATGGCACATTACTCTTGAGCTTTGCAATCACCGCTTCATCCTGATGCTGCCGTACATAGAACTCTGCCTTCGCTTTGTAGTTCTTGAGGTCGTCGTTCTCCAACTCGGATTCGTGCCAATCCATAGACAAAATCTTATCATTAAAATTTGTAGTATAGTGAACCGTGGTGACGGGGATATATTTGATGAGATTACGGAGGCTTTCACGGATATACTCAAACTCGTTGATGCCCGCATTGTCCAGATAATCTGTATGCAAAATCTTGTCGATCAGTTCGGATTTCGCCTTGATTTCGGGGATGTTGGCAATTCCGGCAATGCCCGCAACCTTTTTGAGCAGGTCGTTTCTGGCCCTTGTGTACTTTTTCCCGACCAGATAGGCAAGTTCGATGCCATACATCAGGGCGTCAAACCGCATGGCTTTGGGGTCATCCTCATCCGGCGTGACCAGCGGAGCCAACTCATCCTGAATGCACAGCGTGCCCTCATAGTTGAGCGCTGTGTAGTTGTCCGGATTGGCGTATATCTCCACATATTTCAGATGCTGGCGTACCGCAAAGTTTTCCCTGTTCAGTTCCTGTACCTTGCGTACCATATCATCCACCAGTTCTGTGCGAAAAGCGATCAATTCTTCCGTCTGGTACGCCAGATCCTGTAACTTGTAAATAATTTGTGCTTTCAGGCTGAAAATGGCTCCCTGCAATGCCATCTGGTTGGTTGTAGGTTTCGCTTTGCCCATCCGAAAGAAATCAAAATTGCCGCAAAAATCAAAAATATAGAACTTACTTTTGTCTTTGCCATCTATCAGCCCTTCGCACAGGCGAGTTCCCCGCCCGATCATTTGCCAGAACTTGGCCTTGCTCATGACCCGCTTGAAGAACACCAGATTCAGCACCTCCGGCACGTCGATGCCGGTGTCCAGCATATCCACCGAAATAGCGATCTGGGGCAATTTTTTTGCGTCGCTGAACTCATCAATGGCACTCTGTGCGTAGTTGATGTAATTGTCGATGACCCCGGCGTAACCAGGCAGATGGGGGTACTCCCGGTTGAAAACGCGCAAAATTTCCTCGGCGTGGCGGTGGTTCTTGGCGAAAATAATGCTCTTGCCCAACGTTTCACCATAGTTAATACGCAGGCCGTCGGTCATCAAAATGTGCAGCACTTCCCGGATAGTGTCCTCATTGAACACCTATTCGTTCAGGGCGGCGGGGCTAATCCGCTCCGGAATCTCGCCATTTTCGTCCATGAAGGTGTCTTCGTAGGCCGCCCGTTCCTCCTCAGAAAGTTCATCGTAAGCGATGCCCTGGTCGACAAATTTCAGATGTGTCTCCACGCTCATGTAGTCCACCAGATAGCCGTCTCTGACCGCCTGTGCCAGATCATAACCGTAGGTAGGCACGCCGCTTTCCAGTTCAAAGATTTCATAGGTGTTTTTGTCGATTTCATCCTTAGGCGTAGCAGTCAGGCCCACCAACGGCGCATCAAAATAGTTGAAAATATCCCGGTACTTGTTATAAATGGAGCGATGCGCCTCATCACAGATTACCAAGTCAAAATGTCCGCAGGTGAACAGCTTGCCCTCCTCGTCCTGTACCGTATCAATACAGTTGTACATGGTCTGATAAGTGGAGAATACACAGTGGGCGCTGTAATTGTCCTTCTCCTCGTAGAGGTTGGTAACAGAAAGGTCAGGCAACAGATTCACAAAGCTCCGCTTCGCCTGTGTGACAAGGCTATTCCGGTCAGCCAGAAACAGGATGTTTTTCACCCAGCCGTGCTGGAGCAGCACATCGCACAGGGCGATCACCGTCCTTGTTTTGCCGGAGCCAGTCGCCATGACCAGCAGCGCCTTGCGGCGGTTGCGGCTCAAGCTGTCACAAACGGCCTTGACAGCCCCCTCCTGATAATAGCGGCCGGCGATAGATTTGCTCACCATCACATTTCTGAGGCTTGTCCGCATGGCGCGCAGATTGAACAGCTTTTCCAAATCCCGCTTGGAGTAGATGGTCGCCACCTTGCGCTCCGGATAGGCCCCATCGTTGATGCGCGTCTCGAACCCGTTGGTCAGGAAAATGACCGGGCGGCGGCCATAGGCTTCCTCCAGCAGGTCGGCGTACAGCTTGGCCTGTTGTCTGGCCCTGGACACGTCCACGCAGGTGCGCTTTGCCTCAATGACAGCCAGAGGGCGATGGGCGTCATCATAGAGAACATAGTCGGCATAGCCCTCCTTGCTGCGGTTGGGCATCCCCGACAGCGACACCTCATTGAACCAGTCCTTTCCCTCCGTCCATCCGGCGGTACGCAGCATATCGTCAATGTAGAGCTTGCGGGTCTTGTATTCGCTGAGCTCCAGCGGCTTGGGGACATAGCCCTGCTGCTGCTCAGCGCGGCGGGCGGTCAGCTCGGCTTTCAGGGCAGCATTTTCCTCCATCAGCTTCTGGAAATCCAGCTGTGCATCGGCATCGGGCGGTGTTTCCACCTGCTGCCGCCAGAGGGTGGGGTCAAACTCAACCGGGGTGTACTCCGTGGCGTAGCAGCAGGCCACAAAGTCCATAAAGATATAGAGGTTTTCCAGGCAAAGCTGCCCCATCTCCTCCGTAACTGCTTTGCCGGTGTGAGCAGCGGTGTTGCCGGTGGAGCGGATGTAGTCCATGCGCTTGTAGATGTCCGGCCCAACAATGTCCCGGAACTCCTCGGCGCCCATCAGGTTATAGAGCTTATCCTGATAGGGCATGACCAGATCACCGTCCACAGAGTACATCCACTTGACGGCGCACTCCATGGCCTGGCGGCAATTCAGGGCACAGGCCGCCGGGTCGATGTGCAGAATCTTCTCCGCCGCCACCGCCGCCGAAGCGAAGGGTTCAAACTGGGGTTCAGTGGTCAGAAAATCAAAGTTGGTCATGGGGCACCTCACTTAATTCTGGTCTTACAATAAAACCATTATACTTGTTCTTCCGGAAACAAATCTAACTTCAGTTTTTCAACAGCAACTCGGCTCTCATTTATCATATCCGACTTCTCACTATAATCAGTTAATAAAACCTTGAGGATGGTGTCTGGCGCAATTTCCTGGCCCAAAATCTCATGCTTTAATGTAGACAGTAGGATACAAATTCCATATACAGCATCAAACTTAGGGTTATCTTCTTCGGCAGTAAAACCGATTTGGCTAAACAACGCCAACGCTTTTCCCGTTTCTGTCCCACCGTATTTCATTGTGTCTATTTTGAGCTTAAGCGCTTTGTCTGGCTTTAGAAAATCATTTACTTTTTTCTTATACGACTTTCTCTGATCCTCAGTTAAATGCTTATTGCCGGAAAGCAAAGAATATTGCAAGAAATCAAACCATCTGTCAAAAACGCTCTTTATTTCCTTATCATAATTCCCTTTATAAAATTCTAGCTCCTTTAGCTTGTACGAAAACTCCCTATTCCTGCGAGCTTCGCTCTCATCCATTTTCTTTATAACGCCATCTGAAAACTTTTCGATGGCCACAGCGACTAATTCTTCACCGGGAAATCCCATAATTTTCACCTCATCCAAAATATTCCTGCATCAACGATTTTTTCAGCGTTTCCAGCTCGTCCAGGCTGGCCTGGACAGTGGATTTTACCTGGTCGGTGGATTGTACGAAGGCAGCGAATTGGGTTTGGAGTTCCATTGGCGGCAAAATCAATTTCAATTCCTTGTACCCTCTGACGTTGAAATGCTGTTGTGCTGCCCCTCCAGTTTTTTCTTTAATTTGATTCATGCCATGCGGCATATTTATAAATGCAGCAAGAAAGCAAGAATTTACTTTTGCTGGGTGGGGGTGCGCTATGATTATATCAACCGCATTATAACCTGCATATTTTTTTGTTGCTACACAGGCCGTTCCCGGCGCGCCAGAGCGAACCACCAGCACATCATTTTCACGGATAACCGATTTCTGGTTTTTTTGATGTCCTTCTTCGGTAAAATACACCCAGTCGGCGTCTTTAACATACATTTCTCCAATATTCAAAGATCGAAACGCTGGAACGCCCTCTGGTGCATAATATTGTGTCGGTTTTATGACTACACCCACGCAGACTTCTGCAACCTCACCAACTGTAACATGATTCCATTTTTGGAACTCAGTTTCTGTGCCAAACATCTCAACAAACCGGGCTTTCACCAGTTCGTCCAGCTTGGCAAGCTGTTGTTTGCAAAGAGCGATAAGCGAAAAAACTTTGCTCAGCTTTTTCTCAATCTTTTTCTGTTCTTCTATGCTGGGTAAGTTAATTTCTAATTGCTCAATTCTGCTTTTTTTACGGATGGTACGGTTGTCGCCTCTGCTAACTTTTCCATTTTCACGGCACACAAATAATAAAAGAAATACATCAGCGATACTTGATTACAGTCAGGACAAACAGCAATAGCATTGTTGTCAACAAGACATTGACACCTGGTAATTGCTCTTCGGTTCAATTTTACCGCTTCACCTATTTTTGCAAAAACAATCGAATGTTCTGGGACGATGGTACCGCAAATTGCCATGACAGTATCATCATCTACATAATTGTTACAATCTTCAAGATAGATGTTTCCATTTTGGGCATTTCTTGATATATCGCCAACTTTATAAAATGGATACTTCCCGGAGGTATTGCCTTGATATTGAAGGGGAAAACCGGTTCCAGTGTATATTTTTGCGATATTCCCTAATTTCACCCTCATAGAATCCCCCTCAATTCCTGCAACCCCACGGCTACCTCTTTCTCCAATTCCTCAAGCTTGTCCAGAATCTCCCCGGTGGGCGGGTACTCCACCGGCACATACGCCGTCTTTTTGTATTTGTTGATGGAGAGGTCATAGCCGTTTTCCACAATCTCCTCCACCGGCACAAAGAAGCTCTGCTCGGTGCGCTGGCGGTCGGCCTCCTGCTCCAGGTTTTGGAACCGATGAATAACGTCAGGGATGTCGTTCTCCGCCACGGGGGTTCGTTTGTCGTCCAGGCTGAATCCGTCGGCCTTCATATCGTAAAACCAGACCTTGTCTGTGCCGCCGGCTTCCGTCTTGGTGAATACCAGAACGGCGGTGGAAACCCCCGCATAGGGCTTGAACACGCCGGAGGGCATGGAAACAACGGCCTCCAGCCGGTTGTCCTCAATCAGTTTCCGGCGGATGGCTTTGTGGGCCGTGGAAGACCCAAACAGCACGCCGTCCGGCACGATGCAGGCGCAGCGTCCGCCAATTTTCAGCATCCGCAGGAACAGGGCGAGGAACAGCAGCTCCGTCTTTTTTGTCTTGCATACCTTCAGCAAATCGGCAGATACGGTGTCCGCGTCCAGACTGCCCTTAAACGGCGGATTTGCTCGTGTTAGCCAAGGACTAAAAAATAAT
>JAJQBJ010000125.1 GCA_021203345.1 Oscillospiraceae bacterium | reverse complement strand
GACTCTATTGAAGCTTTTCGCGGATGTGTTCAACTTGCACTTGCAATTTTCGTCACAAAAACAGTTGTGTTTTGTCGAAGAAGATGCTATAATATTCCCATGGCAAGCGGAAACGAACACCGGAGGAACGAATATGGACTTGATGCAACTGCAATATTTTCGGGAGGTCGCCCGAAGGGGCCATGTGACCCAGGCCGCCGCTCAGCTTCATATCACACAGCCCGCGCTGAGCAAAACCATCTCAAATATGGAGAACGAGCTGGGCATAAAGCTGTTTGACCGGGACGGAAAGCGCATCCGATTAAATGCCTACGGCCAGGTGGTTCTGCGCTACGCTGACCAGATTTTCAGCAGTCTGGAGCAGATGAATACCGAGATCTCCGACCTGAGCAGCGGCGTTTCCGGCAGTATGCGGATCGCCGTTTCCATCCCCAACCGGAAGCCGGATACGATTTTTGATGAACTGGAACGGTTCATCAAGGAGTTCCCCGGGGTCTGTGTCAGCTATCTGTTCACCAGTGCCAAGGCCATTCGGGAGGGGCTGCTCAGCGGAAATTTGGATTTAGGTGTGACCAGCTCCTCTATCATCTGCCGGGAAATCGTGTGGACAAAGCTGTATGAGGAGAGAATGGGGATTATCCTGTCCCGCAATCACCCTCTGGCGCAAAAAACGGAGGTCTGTATGGCAGACCTGGAGGACGAGTGGTTTTTCTGCAACAACGCCGGCAATGACACCACGGACTTAACCTATGAGTTTTGTCGTTTGGCGGGCTTCCAGCCGAAGGTGCGCTTTGAGGGGTTTGCCCCGCAGTTTATCGGGGAGCGCATCAGCAGCGGTGCAGGCGTGTCCTTTATGGTGGAGAACAAGTTCCGACAGCAGTATACCCGCGACATGGAGATGGGGGTTCTCCCCTGGGCCGAAAACATCACCTTCCGCCGGGTAACGGAGCCGTATTGCGTGCGGGATTGCGGGCTGGTCTATGCAAAGGACAGATACCTGCCCCAGGCCACCCGGCTGCTTTGCCAGCGGCTGATCGAGCGGTTCCAATAGGGATAAACTGAATATGTAAAAAATTGCCGTCCGTGATTTTGACCACGGACGGCATCGCTTTGCTGGGGCTTATGACCGACAGATTATGAACTTATGTTAAAGTTTTTATGGGGATGGCGTAGGCCGTGCTTTCCACGGCATAATGGTATGTGTATGCTAGAATGGGTTGAACTTTCTTTAAATCTGGCTCCTACAATTAAAGTTACAGTCATAGGCAGGGCAACCAGTCGTGCCTATTTTCACCTCAAGGCCGAATCTGCTAGACTGGAAGAGTAAATGGTCAGACATGTGTTACCAATGTCAGTGTCGTATGGAAGCCGCCACGCCAGAAACAGCAGGAGATAGAATCAGCTACAGGGTGATTTGGTCGCCGGATTGTCTTGCCTTTCCTTCAATTTCCTTAGTCTCACATCATTGACAAATGTACATTTTTTCATCCCGGAGCAAAAAAGAATATCCGGCCTTCGTCTCCCGTCCGGGCTGAGCAGCCCGGACGGGGAGATTTGTCATTTCGTGCCGTAAATGCGGTCGCCGGCGTCCCCCAGACCGGGGACGATATAACACTCTGCGTTCAGCTGCTCATCAATGGCGGCGCAATAGATATCCACGTCGGGATGCTCGGCCTGAACCCGCTCGATTCCCTCCGGCGCAGCCAGAATGACCATCAGCTTGATGTGCTTGCTCCCATAGTTCTTGATGGTCTGAATCGCGGCGGCAGCAGAGCCACCGGTGGCCAGCATGGGGTCAAGAACAATCACGTCCCGCTCCGCGATATCGGTGGGCAGCTTGCAGTAATACTCCACCGGCTCCTTGGAATCCGGATCCCGATACAGGCCGATATGCCCCACCTTGGCGGAGGGGATCAGACTCAAAATACCGTCCACCATGCCCAGACCGGCCCGCAGCAGGGGAACAATGGCCAGCTTCTTTCCCGCGATGGCGTGGAAGGTGCCGGTTCCCATGGGCGTTTCGATCTCCACCTCCCGGGTGGGCAAATCCCGTGTGGCCTCGTAGCACTCCAGGGTGGCGAGTTCCGACACCACCTCCCGGAACTCCTTGACGCCGGTATCCTTATCCCGCAGGATGCAGAGCTTATGCTGCACCAGGGGATGATCTACAACATGAACCTTTTCCATGTTTGCCATAGTATATTCCCTCCATTTCTACCGCTGCCTGTCGCCGGGCAGCCGGTTTGCAGGACCTTTTTCCAGTCGTTCCCGTTCCGCCTGACTCAGGCGCAGATAATTGGGAACCAAATCGGCGGCGGAGCCTGTCTCTCCGGCCTCTATTTTCTTCAGGGCGGCTTTGGCTACGCCCCAGGCGCTCTGATGCAGTAAATGCTCCGGAGCCAGCCGCCACGCCAGGCCGTTCTCCTGCCCAGCCTGCCAGCAGAGCCGCGCACCGTCTCCCACCAGAGTCACAGGCTGGCGAATAAGCCGTTCATCCTGCAACAGCTCCGCCACGGCAATAGCTCGATCCTCTGTCAGCCGCACCGGAACCCCGCACTCCGCCTGAAACAACGCGTTGTAAACCTGTTTCCGCCGGGCGTCCATGGCGCAGCAAATCAGGCCCGATTCCAGTCCCGGATTCCAGGCCATCGCCTCCAGCGTGGAAACCCCGTATACCGGCTTGTTTTCCGCCCAGGCCAAACCCTTGGCGGCAGACACCCCGATGCGGAGGCCGGTGAAGGAGCCGGGCCCGGCGGCCACGGCGATTCCGTCCATCTCCGCAAGGGTCAGGCCGCAGTTCTCCAGCATGGCCGTGACCATGGGCAGCAGGGTTCGGCTGTGGGTCAGACCGTTATTCTGGAAGGACTGGGCCAGCAGCTGCCCATCCACACAGATACAGCAGGAGGCCGCAACTGCGGAGGATTCAAGCGCCAAAAGCTTCATGGTCAAATCCCTCCCCGCTGATGGTGATGATGCGCTGCCCGTCGGTACTTCCCCGGGCAATGTGAACAGTTACGGTTTCGCCCAGGGCACCGGGGACGTTTTCGCTCCACTCCACGGCGCAAACTCCGTTCCGGGCCATATAATCCTCCCAACCGATGTCGAACAGCTCCTCCTCGCCGCCCAGCCGGTACAGGTCGAAGTGGAACAGCGGCAGCCGTCCGCCCTCGTACTCGTTGACAATGGTGTAGGTCGGGGACGTGACCCGTTCCTTGATACCCAACCCCCGGGCCAGGCCCCGGGTGAAGGCCGTTTTACCTGCACCCAAATCCCCGGTAAAGGCCAGCACCGTTCCGGCAGGGAGCCGCTGGCCCAAAAAAGCGCCCAGCTCCTCGGTTTCCTCCGGGCTTTCTGTGATGCACTCCACGGCTGCGCCCCCTTCCTGTCCTGTTTTGAAAAGTGAATCCATCATAGCACATTTCTCTGCGTTTCGCAACTGTTTGAAAACGAAAACACCACCCGGCATTTGAAGTGCCCCCTGTCAAGTAGACAGTGAAAAAACAAAAAAGTCTTTCCATG
>JAJQBJ010000151.1 GCA_021203345.1 Oscillospiraceae bacterium | reverse complement strand
GTAGTCTCGAATTTTTGCTTTTTCGAGTGTCTACTCTAAGGGGACTATATCAATGAGCGCTTGGGTTTACTGCTTTTACCGGCGAGGTATCTAATGAAAGTCAGGTGCCTCTTTTGCAGTCCGAATGCCAATATACATACTGGGAAAGGCGGCTTTAGAGGTATGAGTGTGTTTAAAGCGGTCAAGCAGTCTGTGACAACCCGGCAGGCTACGGAGGCTCTGGTATCCGGGTGAACCGAAACGGGACGGCCCATTCCACATCGTCGTTACAAGCCCGTGGTTGAGCATCACTGAGCAGCAGGTAGCAGAAATCGAACAAGCGTCAAGTGCTATCCTTGCCACTGTACCACCGCTCTTTGGTAATCCTCCGGGGTATTCAGGTTATCCAGCTGATGCTCCAAATCAAAGCCGGGCAGGGCCGATTCCGGGATATAGCGCACATCCACCCTTTGGAACAGGCTCCGGAAGGAGCGGCGGCCCTCCCGCAGACATTCCTCCGCAGGCTTCGCACAGCGGCGGCTGTACACCCCGCACAGCGGCTCCATTTTGCCGTCCGACCGCTGAATCACCCAGGCATCGCCCCCCTGACTGTTCTCCGCCGCATCCAGCAGAGCGGAGGCCAGCTCCACCGACAGGAAGGGCAAATCCGTACCGGTGAGGAAGATACGCTCCGCCTCCGTCTGGGCGAAGGCCGCCTGCAAGCCCGCCAGCGGCCCCTGTCCGGGATAGCGATCCACGATTTCCCCGGCTCCGGCGGTATCGAACTGCCCCGCTGTCCGCAGGGAAACCGCCACGGGACAAAGGCCCTGAAACCGCCTGACCAGGCTGGCAAGCATTGTCTCATCCCCAAAGGGCAGCGCGGCCTTATCCGTCCCCATGCGGCGGGACTGTCCCCCCGCCAGAATCAACACCAACGTTTGTTCCTTCATCGCCGTCACCCAATCGCCTCGCTGCGCTCCTGAATCTTTTCCAGGATGCGCGTGGCCTCGTCCCCGGTGGCCGGCGTGGGACGGTAATCGTTGTAGGAGGAAACCGAGGACAGGGAACAGGGGATAATATTCACATCCAGGTCGGCCTGCACCTCTCCGTCCACAATGGTAAAGGTCTGCTGATAAATCATGGTGTCCTTGTCGCTGGGGTTGCTGTTGCCGCCGAAGCAGAAATTCCCCAGGCTGTACACGATGTTCACCCCGTTGTATTCCTCGATACCCTGTAAAACGTGGGGATGGTGTCCGATCACCAGATTCGCCCCCAAATCCACCGCTTCATGGGCCAGCGAAATTTGAGTGGAATCCGGTACCGTGGCCTTCTCCGTTCCCCAGTGGAAGGTGACAATAATCAGCTCCACCCCCTGATTCTTCACTTCCTCCATGCAGGCCTCCAAATCCTCGGCGCAGCCATCCAGCTTCGCCAGCTCATAGATTCCCACAAGGCCCACCTTCACGCCGTTGACCTCCGTCACCGCCACGCTGTCATACCCGAAGGTAATCAGGCCCGCGTCCTCCAGATAGGTCACGGTGTCAGTGAAGCTGTCCGAGCCGTAGTCATGGCTGTGGTTGTTGGCCAGATTGCAGGCCTCCACCCCGCTGGAGGTCAGAATTTCCGTATAGGACGGGTCGCCCTTGAAGGCGTAGGTCTTATTCGCCCGGCTGGTAGAGGTGGTCAGAACGCCCTCAAAATTCACGATGGTCAAATCGTCCGCTTCAAAGATATCCGCCACGTTGGACAGGAAGTAATCCAGCCCGTAGGTATCCGCATAGGCGGGCAGGCTGGTGGTCTGGTTAAAATTCTCGTCCGTGCCCAGGGTACAGTCCCCGACGGCGCTGATGGTGACAGTCACCGGCTCGGCGGCGGTGGTTTCCGTCTCGGCTGGCTCCGTTTCCGCGTCGGCAGTTTCCCCCACGGGCGTTTCCGTGGAGCCTGTTTCCGGGGCGGCGGATTCTCTCTCCTGCACCCCGGTTTCCGCGCCGGGCGCTTCGGTCTGACTGCTTTCAATGCCCAGTACGCTCCGCAGAGCGCAAATTGCCCCGAAAATCACCGCCACAGCCGCCACGAATTCCACCACGGACAGCCAAAGAGGCTGATGCCTCCGCTTGTTTCGGGGCTGGGAGCGCTCCCGTTTTCCTTTGTGCGCCATGTTTGGCTCTCCTCTCTCTTTACCAAAAATAAGGCGCCGCCTGCCGTTGGGCAGGCAGACGCCTTGCGGGTTGCTTAGTTGAATTTGTAAATCTTCTGGGCAACATGATAGCTGCCCACCGTGATTTTGCGGCCCAACATGCTGGTGGGATTCCCGGCAAAGCTGATGGAGGCATATTTCAGCTTGCGGTACAGGCGAATATCCTTGTCGTGGATGTCCTTCCACAGCTGGTTTTTCTTCTCCAGATTCTCCTCGGTGCCGGAAATTATCAGGAATACGGAGGAAATCAGCACCATCATGGAAAGGTAGCTGGTCATATACCGCCCCAGCTTGCGATTCGCCGCCTTGATTTCGTACAGGTCACAGCAGTCCAGCATGATTCGGGTGATGCGAAGCTGCTGATCCACCCGCTGCACCATGACCTTTTCGTTGACGCTCTGATCCTCTCTGCCGATGAAATAGCGGTACAAGTCCTCATCCATATAATAGATGCTTTTGACATGGGGCAGCGGCTGGTAGACGTAAATATTATCCACATAGAAGGTGTGCTTGGGCAGCTCCAGCCCGCAGTCCCGCAGCAGCTGCGTGCGGTAAATCACGGAGTGCATCAGCAGGTATTGCCCGGCGTGGAAGCGGCTAATCTCGTCCCAGGTGAACACCCGGTTTTGAGGGAAGGCGGATTTATAGTTGACCACGCGGGAGGTGTTGACCAGAACGTGTTCATAAACATAGTTACACACCATCAGATCCAGCGGCTCCGGCCCCTGGGCCAACAGTCTCAGCTTAGCCAGCACCCGCTGAAGCGCCTCGGTGTCCACCCAGTCGTCGGAGTCCACCACCTTGTAATACTGTCCCTGGGCGTGGCGGATGCCCTGATTCACGCCCTCGCCGTGGCCGCCGTTTTCCTGATGGATGACCCGCACGATGTCCGGATACCGCTCCGCATAGCGGTCTGCGATCTCGCCCGTGTTGTCCTTGGTGGAGCCGTCGTCCACCAGAATGATCTCCACTTCCTCGCCGCCGGTCAGCAGCGTCTCAATACAATGCTCCATATACGCCGCAGAATTATAGCATGGCACGGCAAATGTCAATAATTTCATATCTTTGTTTCTCCTATTCCCGCAGTCCCGCCCTGTGTCCGGGGATTGCGAACCACACGGTTATTGTACCACATATGTGTGTGCTTTTCCAGGCTTACAGGAAAAACTTCCGCCCGAAAACCAATAACCGTTTGCGCCTGGTATCAAATGGTTTCTTCATTTTCGCTTTCTGAGATAACTTCTACGTCAACCGCATCTACGGAGTCCATGTTTCTGTAGTAATCCGGGTCGCATAAATTATATGACATCAAATCGAAAATTGCAAGTGCAAGTTGAACACATCCGCGAAAAGCTTCAATA
>JAJQBJ010000115.1 GCA_021203345.1 Oscillospiraceae bacterium | reverse complement strand
GTAGTCTCGAATTTTTGCTTTTTCGAGTGTCTACTCTAAGGGGACTATATCAGTCCGCTTCCGGGGGCCTCTTAAACAAGCTGACCTATAAAGAAATACCTGTTAAAAGCGCTTTTTACATCTGAAATATGATTCCCACAACAGCGGCAACCAGAATCCACACGATCGGGTGGAGGGATTTCAGCTTTTTGATTCGCGTACACACCAGCAGCACGGCGGCCAACGCGATTTCCTTCCATTGCAGCACGGCGGTCAGGGAGGAAACCTCCCCCGTCCAGGCGGCGGTATTCAGCAGGGCGATGGCCGCGACGCTGGCCCCTGCGGCGGTAATCAACGCCGTGGAGGCGGGGCGCAGACCGTAGAACACAGCCTCCACCCCCCGGCTCTGGCGAAAGCGTTGGAGGAACTGACAAATCACCAGAATGATGATGATGGAGGGGCAAATCAGGCCCAGGGTGGCGACAACCGCGCCGGGAACGCCCGCCGTGGTAAAGCCCACATAGGTCGCCATATTCACCCCCATGGGACCGGGGGTGGACTCCGACACGGCGATCATATTCGCCAGCTCCTCGGAGGTAAACCAGGCGGTACGCAGGCCGATGTCCCGCAGAAAGGGGATGGTGGCCAGACCGCCGCCGATGGCGAACAGCCCCGCCCGGAAGAACTCAAAGAACAGCCGAATCAATATCATTTCTGCCGCCCTCCCTTCAGGCCCAGGCCGCACAGCCCGGCCAGCACCACCAGCACGGCGGGGGAAACCAGATAGCTCCATACGCCGGTGGGATTGCCGAAGTTGGAAATCAGCGCCAGCACCAGCACCACCAGGAAGATGGCGGCGGTGGGCCGGTCAATGACGGTGGATTTCCGGAGCTTCAGCACGGAATTGAAAATCAGCACGCAGACACAGGCCCGGATACCGCCGAAGGCGTGCTGTACCACGGCCAAATCTGCGAAATTCTTCAAAAAGGCGGCAATGACGGTAATGATAATCAGGGAGGGGGTCACCAGCCCCAGGGTGGCGAAGATGCCGCCCAAAACGCCCTTCGTCTTATAGCCGACAAAGGTGGCGGTGTTGACCGCGATGATGCCGGGGGTACACTGGCCGATGGCAAAATAATCGGTCAGCTCCTCGTCGGTGGCCCAGCCCTTCTTCTCCACAATCTCGCGCTGGAGAATGGGGAGCATGGCATAGCCGCCGCCGAAGGTAAAGGCTCCTACCCGGGCAAAGGTCAGGAACAGCTGTAGAAAAAGGTTCATGGGAATCGCCTCCGAATCAGGAAATTGGGGGTGGAAATGGGAGGGAGCTTAAAGCCCCTCCGGGAGCTGACGAACCAGCCGATCCAGATCCTCCTGCCACAGGGCAACCACCGCGTCAGAGGGCATCCGCCAGTCCCCTCTGGGGGACAGAGTGACGGAGCCGACCTTCGGCGCGTCCGGCAGACAGGAGCGCTTGAATTGCTGCTGGAAGAAGCGGCGGTAGAACTCCCGCAGCCATTTCAGAATCGTGGCCCGGTCATAGCGGTCAGACAGGGCATACTCCGCCAGATGGAACACCTTGGAGGGCGGAAAGGCGAACCGAACGCCGTAATACAGGAAAAAGTCGTGCAGCTCGTAGGGGCCGACCAGCTCCTCCGTCCGCTGGCTGATTTGCCCCTCCTCCGCCGGCAGCAGCTCCGGGGAAACGGGGGTGTCCAGAATGTCGTACAGCACGGCGGCCAGCTCCGGCTCCTTGTCGGATTTGTCGTCGGCCACAAACCGCACCAGATGGCGCACCAGTGTCTTGGGGATGGAGGCGTTCACAGCGTACATGGACATATGGTCGCCGTTGTAGGTGGCCCAGCCCAGAGCCAGCTCGCTCAAATCCCCGGTGCCGATCACAAGGCCGCCGGTTTTGTTGGCAATGTCCATCAGAACCTGGGTGCGCTCCCGGGCCTGTCCATTCTCAAAGGTCACGGAATGGTCGTCCATGGACTGCCCGATGTCCTTAAAGTGCTGCTGCACCGCCTTGCCGATGTCGATTTTCCGCAGCTGCGTTCCCAGACAATCCGCCAGCAGACAGGCGTTGTCCCGGGTGCGGTCGGTGGTGCCGAAGCAGGGCATGGTGACGGTGATGATGTCCGAACCGGGGCGGCCCAGCATATCCATGGCGATTTTGGTGATCAGAAGGGCCAGGGTGGAGTCCAGACCACCGGACAGGCCAATGACCGCTGTGGCGGCGTGGGTGTGCTCCAGCCGCTTTTTCAGCCCCAGAGAGGCCAGCAGCAGGATTTCCTCGCACCGGGAGGCCCGGTCGCCGTAGTCCGCCGGGA
This sequence comes from Oscillospiraceae bacterium, assembly GCA_021203345.1. Classification (GTDB taxonomy): domain Bacteria; phylum Bacillota; class Clostridia; order Oscillospirales; family Oscillospiraceae; genus JAJQBJ01. The sequence continues at coordinate 1,237 of JAJQBJ010000115.1, read as the reverse complement.
CAAAGGGATTGGGGGCCACATAGCGGGTCAGCTTCGTTTCGACGGGGCTGAGATAGAAGGGGATTTCCCGGAAGGGTCTGTCCGGGGCGGCGGGATAGGTGTTCATCCGCTGCCGTTCCTCCACCAGCCGGTGAATATCCAGCTCGGTGACGGTCAGGCCCGTCTGGAACCGGGACTCGGTCAGAACTGAGCCGTTCTCCGCAATCAGGTTATGTGCGCCGAACACCAGGTCGGTGGAGGATTCGCCCTCCCCCGCGTCGGCGTAAATGTAGCCGCACACCAGCCGCCCGGCGGTGGAGGACACCAGAGAGCGGCGGTAGCTGTCCTTACAGACTACCTCGTCCGAGGCGGACAGGTTCAGGATGACAGTGGCCCCGGCGGCGGCCAGCTCTGTGCAGGGGGGCGTGGGTACCCATAGATCCTCGCAGATCTCCACACCCACGGCCAGCTCCGGTATGGGGGCGCGCTGGGGGGTCAGCGTGCCGTCGGGCAGCTCCTGCTGGTAGTCCGCACAGCGGAAAATCAGGTCGGCGCCGAAGTCCACCAGCTGCCCGCACAGGGATACCTGGTCGGGCAGACCGTCCTGTGCGCGGTAGGGCGTGAACCAGCGCTGTTCGTAAAATTCGGTGTAGTTGGGCAGGTGCTGCTTGGGCACCAGCCCCAGCAGACAGCCGCCCTGGATGACGGCGGCGCAGTTGTACAGCTTTCCGTTCACCTGAACGGGCAGGCCCACCGCCGCCAGAATCTCCAGATGCCGGGTGGCGGAAAGCACCGTGGACAGGGCCTCCTCTGCGCCGTGGAGCAGGGTGCGCTGGAGGAACAGATCCCCGCAGGTGTAGCCCGTCAGACACAGCTCCGGGAAGCAGATGAGCTTAATTCCCTGCTTTTCCGCCTCCCGCATCAGCGTAAAGACCTGTTTGGCGTTATAATGACAGTCGGCCACCCGAATCTTTGGTGTGGCGGCGGCTACCTTGACAAATCCATATCGCATAGATCGGACTTCCTTTCTTTTGTGCCCGGCGCATACCCCATGCAGCCGGGTTTTCTTTGATACCTGTATCTTAATGCAAACTGGTCAAAATTGCAATATCCAAACGGGGGCTCCTGCGGAAATCGGGTTTCGGGCAGGAAACTCTGCAAACTGCAAAGCGGCTACCTTTCTTGATAGGGAAGCCATTTCGCAGGGGGCTTTTTCAACCCCATTTCTTTTTGACGGGGCAAAAAGAAACGGTGTCGA
>JAJQBJ010000129.1 GCA_021203345.1 Oscillospiraceae bacterium | reverse complement strand
CCCACCCAGATCCACACAGTGTAGTTCGTCGGGAGCGGCAGTTGTGTTTAAGTGCCAGGATATATACCACGAGGGGTTGAGTGATTATGTCGAGCAGGATTTTTCAGAGCGTAATATTGCAAATGAAGGATGCCAGCAAACGGTGCATCGGCGTGGTGGACGACCAGGGGAATGTGATTGCCTCCAGCGATCTTTCCCTGATGGGCGCGACCCTCGGGGAGATACACCTGGTGGCCCAGGAGCCCGGGACTGACCTGTTCGTGGCGGCGAACCGCACCTGCCGCACCATTGGAACGGGCGGACGCGGCGCGTATATCGTCTTTGTGGACGGACAGGACGAGATGGCCAGAAGCATCTGCATTCTCGCGGCGGTGGCCTTGTCCGAGGCGAAATCCAGCTATGACGACAAGCACGATACCGCGACCTTTGTCAAGAACATTATTTCAGACAATATTCTGCCCGGCGACGTATACGTCCGGGCCAAGGAGCTTTGCTTCAATGCGGAGACCCCGCGTGCCGTGTTCATTGTCCGGCAGGAGGATGGGGCGGAAATGGCTGTTCTGGAGCATTTGCAGGGAATGTACCCTGCCAAGGACAAGGATTTTGTTCTCTCCATGAGCGAGACTGACGTGGTTGTCATTCGGGAATACCCCGGCGGCTGCGATGAGCAGGAGCTGGAGCGCACGGCCACGCAGATGCAGGAAAGCATCGAGCAGGAGCTTGGCGTCCACTGCGTTGTGGGCATCGGTTCCCAGGTCAACCACCTGCGGGAGCTGGCCGACCGTTATAAGGAGGCCCAGACCGCCATTGAGGTGGGAAAGGTCTTTGAAAATGAAAAGACTGTCATCAGCTATGAGAGTCTTGGCATTGGCCGCATCATCTATCAGCTTCCCAACACCCTGTGCGAGATGTTCCTGTCGGAGGTATTCAAAAAATGCCCCATCGAGGCGCTGGATCAGGAAACCCTTTACACCATCAACAAATTCTTTGAAAACAACCTGAACGTATCGGAGACCTCCCGCAAGCTGTTTGTCCACCGCAACACGCTGGTGTATCGGCTGGAAAAGATTAAAAAGCTGACGGGGCTGGATCTGCGGGAGTTTGACCATGCCATCGTGTTCAAGGTGGCCCTGATGGTGAAGCGCTATCTGGATTCCCAGAACAACCGATACTGATTTGATTTTTTCGGAGGAACCGAACAACTATGGTACGATTTGACGATGTCTCCATGGTCTATCCTGGGGGCGACACGAAAGCCATCGACAACATGACGTTCACCATCCATGACGGTGAGTTCGTCTTTCTGGTTGGCCCGTCCGGCAGCGGCAAAACCTCGGTTATCAAGCTGATAACCGGCGAGGTCAGCGCCTGCGGCGGCGATTTGAATGTAAACGGCTTTGACCTGCGCAATATCCGGCGCAATAAGCTGCCCGTCCTGCGCCGCACAATCGGCGTCATATTCCAGGATTTTCGCCTGATAGAGGATAAAACAGTGTTCGAGAACGTGGCCTTTGCTATGCACGTTGTGGGCGCTACGAACCGGGACATCCGGCGGCGGGTTCCCTATGTGCTGGATCTGGTGGGTCTGGCCGGACGGGAAAAACGCTACCCGAGAGAAATATCCGGCGGCGAGCAGCAGCGCGTGGCCGTGGCCCGGGCCATCGTGAACAGCCCGAAGCTGCTGATTGCGGACGAGCCTACCGGCAACCTGGATCCTGCCCGCAGCCTGGAGCTGATGCTCCTGATGGATCGCATCAACGAGATGGGCACGACCGTTCTGGTCGTGACGCATGAAAAGGAGCTTGTCAACTCCTTCTCCAAGCGTGTCGTGGCGATTGAGGACGGCCAGGTCATCTCTGACGGAATGGATGGGTATTACAGCTATGAAATCGAATAAATTTGGCTACCTGATACACGAGGGCTTAAAAAGCATTGTGACCCACGGCTTCATGTCCTTTGCCACGGTGACCATCGTTGTGGCCTGCCTGGTTATAATGGGCAGCTTCACGCTGATTGCTGTGAATGTCGCTTCCATGTTGGACGATTTGGAATCGGAAAACGAGATGATCGCCTATGTGGAGGAGACGCTGACGGAGGAGGAGGCCCGCGCCCTCCAATCGGAGATAGAATACATATCAAACGTCAGCTCCTGTGAGTTTGTCACCCGGGAACAGGCCATGGAGGAATTTGCCGCCCAGTATGACGACGATTCTCTTTTTGAGGACGTGGATTCCTCTGTTTTCCGCCATCGGTTCATTATTTATCTGAATGATATTTCTCTGATGGAGGATACCAAGGAGGCCCTGGAGGACATCACTGGCATTGCCAAGGTCAGCGCCTATCTGGAGGTGGCCGAGGGCTTTGTCACCGTGCGAAACGTCATGAGCGCCGTGTCCCTGGTGCTTATTGTGGTGCTGTTGGTGGTGTGCGTGTTCATCATGTCGAACACTGTGAAGCTCGCTACCTATAGCCGAAGAGACGAGATTGCCATTATGAAAATGGTGGGCGCGTCCAACTGGTTTATCCGTTTCCCCTTTGTGGTGGAGGGCCTTGTGTTGGGCCTCTTGGGCGGATTTTTGGCCTATTTCCTGGAATGGGGTATATATGACGTGGTGGCCAACCGCATTATGTCCGGTCTGATGGGAAGCCTGCTGTCGGTCGTTTCCTTCAGCGCGGTGGGCGTCTATGTGCTGGTAATCTATCTCGCAGTGGGCCTGGTCGTGGGCGTGTTCGGCAGCTCTGTGGCCATCCGCAATTATCTGCAGGTGTAAGAAGATTGCCATTTCAGGCAAAGTGTGTTATCATATTAAGAACGCGCTGCGGAGGACAGGCTCCCCGCAGCGCACATAAAAGGGAAGTCAACACACCTGAACCGGCAGCAGCCGGATGCGGGGCGGCGCTTTTCTCCGGGCCGCCATCCGCGAATCTAAGGAGGTTTTCGTGAAAAAGCGCAGAACATTCATTTCAGTCGTCTGCATCATTCTGGTTATCCTGATGATTCTGTCTCTGACAGTGGCAGTCATCAGCTCTTCCGCCGCCGCGGCCAGCAGCAGCTCCATTCAGGCGGAGATAGATGACCTGGAGGATCAGAAAAGCGATATTCAGGATCGCATGGATGAAATTCAGGCGGAGATAGACAGTCTTGACTATGAAAAGGCGACTGTCCTGGAAAAGAAGGAGATTCTGGACCAGAAAAACGAGCTGGCTCAGCAGGAACTGGATGTTATCCAGGAACAGATTGACATCATTGACGGCCTTATCACCAATATGCAGGAGGATTTGGCCGAAGCCCAGGCAGAGGAGGAATACCAGCGGGAGCGCTGGCTGACCCGCCTCCGCGCCATGGAGGAAGGCTCCAGCCTCAGCTACATGGAGGTTCTTTTTAATGCCACCAGCTTTTCCGACCTGCTGACAAGGCTTGACCTGGTCAACGAGGTCATGGAATATGACGAGGATTTGGAAGCGGACTATATCGCCGCTCGCGAGGCGGTAGAGGTTTTAGAGGCCGAGGCGGAGGAGATGTACGCCGAGAACGAGGCCAACAAGGCCGAGCTTGAGGAGAAAAAGGCCCAGCTTGAAGCAGATATTGAGGCTGCCTGCGAGCTGATTGCCGAGATGGAGGCCGACATCGAGAGCTATAACGCCTCCC
>JAJQBJ010000057.1 GCA_021203345.1 Oscillospiraceae bacterium | reverse complement strand
CTACTCTTTTTTCCTTTCCCTCATTTGTAAAGTATCATTGTAACACCTACATTTTTGCCGGGGCGTTTCCCGCTGTTTCGGCGCGGAAGCCTTCGATGCGGGGAGCTTTGCGGTTTTCTCCGCCCTTTCGCCCAAAAGCGTATGCAGGCGCTGGGGGTAACGGGTGGCGTAACCCTCCAAAACCTCCCGCCCGGAGGTGACCGGGGCCGCGCCCTCCTTCAACAGGTCTAAGATACCCGCGCCCTCGGGGCGGTCTGCCCCGGTGGGCACCACGAACACATCCCGGTTTTGCTCCAACGCGTTCTTTGCCACCAGCATCACGCCGCTGGTGCGGCTCCCCTCTACGCACAGGGTTCCCACGCACAGGCCGGTGAGGATGCGGTTCCGCTGGGGGAAGTTCCGCCCCTTGGGTTCCCGCCCCGGCGGCAGCTCGGAAACCAGTGCGCCGTTCTCCAGCACCCGCCGGTACAGGTCGGCGCTGTGCCCGTCAAAGGGGATGTCCACGCCGCCGGCCAACACACAGACCACCGGCCCGCCGACCCGCAACGCTCCCGTTGCCGCCGCGTAGTCGCAGCCGGGCACCACGCCGGTCACGACAAGACCGCCGTTCTCTGCAATCTCGGCAGCCAGTTTGGCGGCCATCCGTCTGCCGTAGTCCGAGCAGTTCCGGGTACCCGCCATGGCGATGGCCACTTCATCGTCAAAATGAATCGCCTTGCCCCGCACATACAGCACCGGAGGCGGCTGGGGAATCTGCCGCAGCCGTTCCGGATAATCCGCATCCTGGATGGCGCAGATCCGCACCCCCAGCCGGTCACAGTCCGCCAGGATTTTGTCCGGGCGCTCCATGGATTTATCCCGCAGGGAGGCCTTTGCCACCGGCTTCAGCGTGGGCAGGCGGTTATATTCCTCATCCGGGGCGAAATAGGCCGCCTCGGGGGTTCCAAAATACTGCAGCGTCCGGTACATCCCGTCCAGAGACAGCTCCGTGCGGGTGGTCAGCCACAGCCAATATTTAAGCGAGGTCATGAAATCGCCTCCAGTTTCTTCTGTCTCATTTCTCAGGGCGCAGGGGTCTGCCGGTACAGCTCCCACAGAACCACCGCCGCCGCTGTCGCCGCGTTCAGGGATTCGCACTGAGGCTCCATCGGGATTTTGATGGTTCCCTGGCAGAAGGACAGCACCTCCCGCGAAACGCCGCGCCCCTCGCTGCCGATGACGATGGCGGCCCGGTTCAGGCCGCACTGTCCCAGGGTCAGGGTATCCTCCCGCAGCGCCGTGGCATACAGGGTCAGTCCCGCTTCCCGGCACAGGGCGGGCAGCTCCGCCGCCGACACCTCGTAGACCGGAAGGCGGAACACCGCCCCCATGGTGGCCCGCACCGTTTTGGCGTTATAGGGGTCGGCGCAGCCGTTGACCAGCAGCAGCCCATCCGCGCCAAAGGCGTCCGCCGTGCGCCAGATGGTTCCCACGTTGCCGGGGTCCTGTAGCCCATCCAGCACCAGATAGCGGCTGCCGGGCAGTTGTTTTGGCGGGGCAATCGTCGGCATACGGCACAGGAACAGCACCCCCTGGGGGGCCTCCATGGAGGACAGGTAGCGCATCAGCTCCGGCGGAACCTCCACGCACCGCACACCGGGCAGGTTTGGAGCCTCCGCCTCCGGGGTGGACACCAGAACCTCCACCGCCGCGCCCCATTTCAGCGCCTCCTCCAGCATCTTTCTGCCGTCGCACAGAAACTGTCCGTTCTGCCGCCAAAAGCTGCGGTTCCCGGCGATTTTCCGGATGTAGGCCGCCAGCGGATTCTGTCGGCTGGTGATGTATTCCTTCCCGCTGCCGACTGCTTTCCCGGCCATGGCGGTTCCCCCTGTTCCCTATTTATATAGTATCACTTCTACTTATACCACGTTCCCCGGACACAATGCAAGCTCTTTTTTTATTAACTCTACGATTTTAGCCAAATTTTACAAAAAAGAGACAGAATCAGCACCGATTCCACAAAAGCACGGCCCTCAGCGGGAATTCTCCGCGCCCCCGGCGGCCTGCACAAAGGCGGAGAAAATTTTGCGGCTGTTCGCGTCCTTCTTGTGGGAATATTCCGGGTGCCACTGCACCGCCCACAGGAAGTGGCTTTCCGGCCGGTACAGGGCCTCCACCAGACCGTCCTCCGCCCGCGCCATGACCGTCAGGCCGGGGGCCGTATCCTTGACGCCCTGATGGTGAAAGCTGTTCACGCCCAGCGTTTCAAGCCCCAACAGCTCCCACAGCGGGGTGTTCGGAACCAACGTGACCTGATGCCCCACCACGTCATAGGGCGGCTTCATGTGATGCTCCACCCCGGAGGGCAGCTCCCGGGGGATGTGCTGGTACAGCGTGCCACCCAGGGCGGCGTTGATGATTTGAATTCCCCGGCAAATGCCCAGCACCGGCGTATCGGTTTCAATCGCCAGCTCCAGCAGAGCCGCCTCCATCCGATCCCGGCGCTCGCAGCACTGGGTCGTCTCCGGCGCCTGCTCCGCCCCGTAGACCCAGGGGGAAACATCGTGGCCGCCGGTGAACAGGAATCCGTCGCACACCGCTACCAGCTGGCGAAGCTCGCCCGGCTCCTCCGTCAGCGGCAAAATCACCGGCAAACCGCCCGCCTCCGAAACGCCCTCCGGGTATCCGGGCAGCATCCAGAAGCTCTCCCTTTTGTCGTCCCACAGGGGCAGTATCCCGATCAGGGGCTTTTTATGTTCCAGCATGATATCGTCCTCCCTCTATAAAGCGGCAGGACGCCCCGTTCCAAACGAGGCGTTCTTACCTGCATGTTGCCTTGATTATAACACAGTTTGCCCCGGAGTCAAGCCCCTGGATAGGAGGGTCTCCAGACAACCGCCTGCAATGGCCATGGATTTGTCGGAAATGGTGAAGCAATGGTCGCGCTGACACCGGGCGTCCACGTCCCCGGCTTTCAGGCCCTCTGGCACCGTCAAGCCGTCCTGGAGCAATCCCCGGAGATAACCGCCTATCTGTGCCTCCACCGGCGCATCGTCCACCAGAGCCACTGTCTGCCCCGCCTCCACCAAATCCCCAATCTGTGCCAGAGCGTGAAATTGTCCGGCCTTCGGCGTTTTCAGCAGCCGCTCCACCGTATAATCCCCCACGTCTCCGGGAATTCCCGTGTTGGGGATAGCGCTCCCCTGCCAGATGCAGCGGCCCAGCGTGTGGCCCCGCTTTGTCTCTATGACACAGTGGCAGTCCACCCCGGCGGTAAAGCCAGGCCCCAGCGCAATCACCAGCGGCGCATCACGGATGGTCGTTCCCGTGTTCCGCTTGGCTAAAATTCCGTCGATGACCGCCGCCGGGCGCAACGCCTCCCGACAGGCGCAGTCCGGATCTACCAGCACCGGCACCAGCTCCGTCTCGGCCAGCGTCGCCGCCTCGGCCACGGAGGCGCACCGCTTTGCCGTGACGCCCTCCACTGTCCACTGTCCATCATAGACCGCCTGACAGAACGAGACGGTTCGCCGTACCGCCATGGGCTGCGCCAGATCGGTGCAAATCACGGAGTAGCCGCACCGTTTCAGTCGCCAGGCGACCCCGGTGGCCAGGTCCCCGGCCCCCTTGATTAAAATATGAAGTGCCCCCTGTCAAGTAGACAGTGAAAAAACAAAAAAGTCTTTCCATGA
>JAJQBJ010000098.1 GCA_021203345.1 Oscillospiraceae bacterium | reverse complement strand
GTAGTCTCGAATTTTTGCTTTTTCGAGTGTCTACTCTAAGGGGACTATATCATTCCGCAGACCGGTGTTATAATGCAAATGCAGATATCCTGCGCCGCCGGACAACGCGGCGGCAAACCATGCTTTTTTCTATTATTTTATATTTTAGTATAAGGAGCTACATACCTATGAATCCCATCATTCCCCAGGGTTACGCCCCGCTGTTGAGCCTGTATGATACCCAATGCGCCATCGGCAGGCTCAAGGACACCCTGATCGACAATCTGGTTCAGCGTCTGGACCTGACCCGCGTTTCCGCCCCGCTGATGGTGGACGCGGCCTCCACCATTGCGGATCGGTACGCCATGGAGCGGCCCATCACCTTCCCGGTTCCCGCCATCAACGCCACGGCGGAAATCGTGCAGTCCCTGGACAAGTGGAAGCGCGTCTCCCTTTACCGCTACGGGTTCCCGGTGGGCAAGGGCCTTTACGCCGACATGAACGCGATCCGCTGGCAGCAGACCCCGGACAATATCAACTCCGTCTATGTGGATCACTGGGCCTGGGCCAAGCGTATCAACGAGGAATCCCGGAATCTGGACACCCTCTGCTGGGCGGTGAAAACCACGGTGATGGCCCTGTGTGATGCGGAGATCACCATGCGGAATATGTTCCCGGAGCTGCTGGAGATTCCCGAGCTGGAGCGGAACATCACCTTCACCACGGCGCAGGAACTGGAGGAGCTTTACCCCGACCTGACCCCCACGGAGCGGGAAAACGCCTTTGCCCGCGTCCACCATACCGCCTTCGTCCGCAACATCGGCACGCCGTTGAAAAGCGGCAAGCCCCACAGTCTGCGCCGCCCGGATACCGGGGCGTGGCCTCTGTCCGGTCGGCTGATTTTCTGGGACTCCGTGCTGCAAATCGCGCTGCCCGTGGCCTCCATCGGAATCCATGTGGATGCGGCGGCGCTGGACAACCAGCTGGAGCTGCTGGGAGGCGAGCAACCCGCCAGTCGATATCATGACGCGATTCGGGACGGTACTCTGCCCGCCGCTATCGGCGGCAGTCTGGGCCAGAGCAGACTGGTTATGCTGATTTTGGGCAAGGCCCATATCGGCGAGGTGCAGCAGGGCATCTGGGATCAGGAGACAAGGGACGCCTGCGAAGCGGCAGGGATTCCGCTGTTATAATGCAATATGAAATGGGCCGCCGGGAAGTGATTTCCCAGCGGCCTTTTGCTGCCTTAGGCAGTCTGCTTGCCGGTATCGGTACCCGTCTCCCGCTCCCGGAACAGCAGCGAGATGCACCAGATAGCCGCCAGGCCGACCAGAATATAGACGATGCGGCTGAGAACGGCAGCGGAGCCGCCGAACAGCCACGCCACCAGGTCAAACTGAAACAGGCCGATCAGCCCCCAGTTCAGGCCGCCGATGATGGACAGCACCAGCGCGATCTTATCCATGACCATAAAAATCCCTCCCTCTTTGAATTTCAAATTTCGTACTTGGAGCCTGTATACACCGGCGGAGTTGGGTGCCTGTGAATACAGGTTCTTAGTATGTCCTTTACGCTGAAATTCATACAGAGGGAGGGAAATTTTTCAAATGTGTGATTTGAAAATGGTGAAACTCAATCCTTCGCGGCGGCAGGCTCCACCTTGCGCTGAATCTGCTCTGCAAAGGCGCAGGCGGCGGCGATATCGTCCCGATCCGGGTGGCTGTCGGCCATCTGAAAGAGTTCCTCCATCTGAGGACGGTAAATCTCCGAATTCTGCCGCCATTTCTCCTGCTGATAGTCCGGGATACGGCCCTGACAGAGGAACAGCCCCAGATATTCTGCCTCGGTGGGGAGCCAGATATCCATCATTTTAGCCACCTTGCCCCGGTATTGCTCCGTGGCGGGATAGCCGCAGGTGCCAAACAGGGCGATGCGCCCGTCGTTGATTTGCTCCAGGCAGTCAATGACCTTCATGCTGCATCCGTTGTTCCGCACGCCAAAGCCGACGAAGTACACGTCCGCCTTGACGTTCTGTGCCCGCTCCAGGTTATAGAGCTGCTTGTGGTCGCTGTGGAGCGTCTTGAAAATTGCCTCAGCCACCCGCCGGGTGTTGCCGGTTTGAGATTCATAGATTACGGCGTATTCCATGATAGATCCTTCTTTCTGAACGGCTCCCCGCAAAAGAGCGGGGAGCCATTGCGTGGTTAGCCAGCGTCCTCAAACTGAGAATTGTACAGGCTGGCGTAGAAGCCGTTTTGCGCCAGCAGAGACTGGTGCGTGCCCTGCTCCACGATGTCGCCGTCCCGCATAACCAGAATCAGGTCAGCGTCCCGGATGGTGGACAGCCGGTGCGCGATGACGAAGGAGGTACGCCCCTTCATCAGCTCTGCCATGGCGTCCTGAATGAGCTGCTCGGTACGGGTGTCCACGCTGGAGGTGGCCTCGTCCAGAATCAGGATCGGGTTGTCGGCCAACAGCGCCCGGGCAATGGTAATCAGCTGTTTCTGGCCCTGGGAGACGTTGGAGGCTTCTTCATTCAGCTCCATCTGATAACCGCCGGGGAGGGTGCGGATAAACCGGTCTGCCCGGGCCGCCTTTGCGGCGGCAATGACCTCCTCATCCGTGGCGTCCAGCCGGCCATAGCGGATGTTCTCCATAATGGTGCCCTTGAACAGCCAGGTGTCCTGCAGCACCATGCCGAAGCCCTCCCGCAGATTGCTGCGGTCAAAGTCCCGCACGTTATGGCCGTCCAGCCGAATCGCGCCTGCATTCACATCGTAGAACCGCATCAGCAGCTTGACCATGGTGGTCTTGCCTGCGCCGGTGGGGCCGACGATTGCCACCATCTGGCCGGGAGCGACATCACAGTTGAAGTCCTTGATAACCGGCTTGTTGGGGTTATAGCCAAAGCGCACATGGTCAAAGCTGACCTGTCCGGTGATGGTGGAGGCGGGGATGGCATTCTCTGCGGTCTGCTCCTCCTCCGGCTCGTCCAGGAACTCAAAGATACGCTCTGCCGCGGCAGCCATGGACTGGAGCATATTGGACACCTGCGCCAGCTGGGTGATGGGCTGGGTGAACCGCTTGACATACTGGACAAAGGCCACGATATCGCCGATGGCGATGGTGCCGGCAGCCGCCAGCATAGCGCCCGAAATGGCCACCGCCACATAGCCCAAATTGCCCACAAAGTTCATGATGGGCTGCATCAGGCCGGAGAGGAACTGACTCTTCCAGGCGGATTCGTACAGGATCTGGTTGGTCTTTTGGAAATTCTCCAGCTCGGTCTGCTCTCGGTTGAAGGCCTTCACCACGTTATGACCGGAGAATGTCTCCTCGATCTGGCCGTCAATTTCGCCCAGATAGTGCTGTTGCGCCCGGAAGTATTTCTGGGAGCGGCTGACAATGAGCGCCACCAGAATGAGGGAAACCGGCAGGATGATAACCGTAATCAGGGTCATCAGCGGCGAGATGGTCAGCATCATGATGATAATGCCCACCAGCGTACAAATGGAGGTGATAAGCTGGGTGACGGACTGGTTCAGGGACTGGCCCAGCGTGTCCACGTCGTTGGTGATACGGGAAAGAACGTCGCCCACTGTATTGGACTCGAAATAGCTCAGGGGCATCCGGTTGATTTTTTCACTGATGTCCCGGCGCATTCTCAGGCACATCTTCTGCGAGATACCGGTCATCAGCCAGCCCTGCAGGAAGGACAGCAACGCGCTGCCGACATACATCAGGAGCAGGCCCAGCAGAATCATGCCGATTTTGTGGAAGTTGATTTCACCGGTGCCGGTCAGCTTTGCCACAAGGCCGGTGTACAGCTCTGTGGTGGCATTGCCCAACACCTTGGGGCCGACCACGGTGAACACTGTGGAACCAATGGCAAAAATGGCTACGGCGATCAGAGCGATTTTATACGCGCCCATGTACTTCAACAGATTGAAGATGGTGCCCTTGAAGTTCTTGGCCTTTTCGCCGCCGCCGGGGCCTCTACCCATGGGGCCTCTGCGAACGGGTCGTCTTTGCTCTGCCATTATGCCTCGCCTCCCTTCTGAATCCCGGCCAGCTCCGCATCAGAGAGCTGGCTCCGTGCGATCTCCTGATAGGTTCCGCAGGAGTTCAACAGCTCCTCATGGGTGCCCATCCCCACGATTTTACCCTCGTCCAGCACAATGATCTGGTCGGCGTGGAGGATGGTGGAAATCCGCTGGGCCACGATAATCACAGACGCATCTCTGGTCTGGGTAGCCAGCGCCTTCCGCAGCGTCAGGTCTGTCTTATAGTCCAGCGCGGAGAAGGAGTCGTCGAACAGGAACACCTTGGGGTGCTTAGCGATGGCCCGGGCGATGGAAAGCCGCTGCTTCTGTCCGCCGGAGACGTTGCTGCCGCCCTGGGCGATGGGGGCCTGATAGCCCTCCGCCTTGCCGGAGATAAACTCCGTGGCCTGGGCGATATCCGCCGCCTGGGTCATGTCCTGGTCGGTAATCTGCGGGCCACCGTATTTCAGGTTGCTCTCGATGGTGCCGGAGAATAGCACGCCCTTCTGGGGGACATAGCCCAAAAGCTCCCGCAGCCGATGCTGGGAAATCTGACGGATGTCCACCCCGTCCAGGGTGATGGAGCCCTCCGTCACGTCGTAGAACCGGGGAATCAGGTTCAGCAGCGTGGACTTGCCGCAGCCGGTGGAGCCGATGATGGCCGTGGTCTTGCCCGGTTCGGCGGTGAAGGTAATATGCTCGATGGCCGGTTCATCCGCACCGGGGTAGCAGAAGGATACGTCGTTGAAAGCCAGAACACCGTTGGCGTTGGACAGCGCCGCATCCTGGGGCTGGTCGGGGTCGGACAGCGTAACGGGGGTTTCGATGACCTCCACGATACGGTCTGCGGCCACCGCGGCCCGGGGGAGCATAATGCTGATCATGCCGATCATCATAAAGCCCATGACAATCACCATGGAATAGGTGATAAAGGCGGTCATATCGCCCACCTGCATGGTGCCGGCGTCCACATAGTGTGCGCCAACCCAGATAATCAGCACGGAAACGCCGTTCATCACGAACATCATCACCGGCGTCATGAAGGTCATAGTGCGGTTGGTGAACAGCTGGGTCTTGTACAGGTCATGATTGGCCTCCTCAAAGCGGGCCTCCTCATGCTTTTCCCGGCTGAACGCCCGAATGGGCATGATACCGGTCAACAGCTCACGGGCAATCAGGTTCAGCCGATCCACTTTCTTCTGAATCTGGCGGAACTTGGGCATGGCAATCCCAAACAGGATTCCCATGCAGGCGGCCAGAACCACCACGGCCAGCACGATGATCCAGCCCATCCCGGCAGCGGTCTGTACGACCTTAATAATACCGGCGATGGCAAGGATCGGGGCGTAGGCCACCATCCGCAGCAGCATGACCGTGACCATCTGCACCTGCTGGATGTCGTTGGTGGAGCGGGTAATCAGTGAGGCGGTGGAGAACTGCTCCATCTCCGCATTGGTAAAGGCCATAACCTTTTCATAAATGGCCTGACGCAGGCCGCGGCCAATCTTGGAGGCGACCACAGAGGCCAGCAGATCCGTCAGGATGGAGACAGCCATCATCACCAGCGCCATAGCCAGCATTTTCAGGCCGATGCTCCACAGATAGCTGTTCCGCAAAGCGTTCATATTGACGCCCTGGGCCTCGTACTCGGCGGAGACGTAGTAAACGGCAATCTGGCTCAGATAGGTGTCGGTCATGTCCTCCAGCTCATCCATGGCGGAGGCCATTTGCTCCTGCAGCTGCTCCTTCGTCATCATGCCGGAGCTGATCGCCGTTTGCAGCTGTTCCAGCGTAGCGGCGGTGTCCTCGGAGGAGGACATCTCATAGACGATACATTCCGGAACCATCAGCAGGTCATTCAGCTCGCTGCGGATCTCATTGTCGTTGGCGGCTTCGGAGGCCAGTGTGCGGATACCGTTTTCGTCCGCCTGCGAATACCAGCCATCCACTACGGCTGCGTCCTCGTCAGACAGAAACAGCTCCAGGGTAGCCAGGCTGTCCTCCTGAATGGTGTCCGGCACGGCGTCCTCGATGCCGTTCTGCTGTAAGCCCACATTCAGGATGTCGCTGGTGTAGCTGGGCAGGGCCAGGTCGCAATAGGCCTGGATACACAGCAACACCAGAATCGCCAGAATGGACAGCTTGGACTTGGACAAAAAGTGTACAATATTTTTCATTCCGTTCCCTCCCTCATCTCAGCAGGCATTTGTTGCAGCAAATACTCCATCCGATCCATCATTTGATTCCAGGTCACCATCATCCGTTCAAATTCCTCCGGGGGAATACCCTCCATCAGTTCCCGGAAGAAGCGGTGAAACCGCTCTGTACCAATCCGGTTGATTTCCTCCCCCTTGGGGGTGACGGTGACGACCACGCGCCGGCGATCCTCCGGCAGAATTTCCCGCCGAATCAGGCCGTTTGCCTCCATGCCCCGCATCAGGCGGGACACCGCCGGCGAAGGCGCTTCCAGCGCCTTCACCAGAGCGGCAACGGTGACGCCCTTCGGGCCGTGGCAGTGTACCTCGTTCAGGAGCATCCACTCCCCTTGGGTGAGCTGGGGATGCAGCCGGGAAACCGGTACTTTTCGCAGACGGGAGATTGCCCGGAAAACGGCAACCTCCTGTTCTGTCAGGTTCATGTTGCAAATATCTCCTTTCTAAAAGTTAACATTGTTAACTATGTGCTATTGCCAACAATTATGCCCTGAAATTGTGAATAAGGTGTGAATCACCAGTGAATATCCTGTGAAGAATGGGTAGCACAGAAAATGTTTTCCTTGCAGGAAGCGGAACGAACTGCAAAGTGGTTGCCACTTCCGATTGGTTTTCATCTCAAGGCGGGGTTTCTCGACCCCATTTCTTTCTATGGCGGAAAGAAACGGGGTCGAACCGCCTGCGACTCGCATGGCCTTATGGCCATCGCTCCCTGCATTTGCGCGTAAGCGGTATTGGCCATTCGGCCCGCGCTTTAAAGAAAAACCCCTGTTTCCCGTGGCCCGGGAAGAACGGGCCACGGGTCTGTAACGTGCTTTCAAATCACTTCGTAACCAGGCCCGCAGGTAACGGTAGGGCGGTTTCATTCTGTATTGACCCCGCTTGCAAACGTGGCTGCTTGTTTGCTCATTTTGTTCGGTTTCGTGCGAATTGGGTTACGTTAGTTCCTTGCCCGAAAATTGATTTTCGTGATGGGACAAGCACTTAACTTGACACAATATAAGAAAAGCCATATACTAACAACAGAACTCGTATACAAGGAGGCGTGTGCTGATGGCCTGCCGGGTTGCGGTCTGTGACGACAGCCAAACCGATGCGGAATATGTGCTGGAGCTGCTGAACCAGTGGTCGGAGCAACGGGAGGTTCCGGTGCAGAGCGAGACATTTTCCTCGGCGGAGCGCTTCCTGTTCCGCTATGCGGAGGATAAGGACTGGGACATTCTGCTGCTGGACATTGAAATGGGGGAGATGGATGGCGTGACTATGGCGCGGCAGGTGCGCCGGGACAACGAGACGGTGCAAATCGTCTTTCTCACCGGCTACTCCGACTATATCGCAGAGGGCTATGAGGTGGAGGCTCTGCACTATCTGATGAAGCCCGTCAGCCGGGACAAGCTCTTTGCCGTGCTGGACCGGGCGCTGGAAAAGCAGAAGCAGAACGAGCGCTGTCTGAACCTGGATTTGTCCGGGGAGATGGTGCGGATTCCGTTTTATGAGATACGGTATCTGTCCGTCCACCAGAACTATGTCACCATCTCCGCGAAACGGGAATACACCGTCCGGCGCACCCTGGCCGAGCTGGAGCAGACGCTGGACAGCCGCTTTTGCCGGGTGGGGCGGAGCTTGATCCTCAACCTACGGGTCATCCGCCGGGTGACAAAAACGGAGGTGTATCTGTCCGATGGGACGGTTCTGCCGCTGCCCAGAGGGGCCTATGAGCCGCTGAACCGGGCAATCATCCGGAACACATAAGGGGGAGCGGTATGGCCTTTTTTCTGAGAAAGCTGCTGGATAAACAAATCGACAAGGAGCTTTCCGCCTATCAGCGGGAGCTGATCGACACCCATTATCAGGAGGTCGAAAATATGTACCGCCAGATGCGGGGCTGGCGGCACGATTACCGGAACCATATTCAGACCATGAAGGTGCTGGCAGAGAACGGCGATATGGAGGCGGTTATCGCCTATCTGGAGCGGCTGGATGTAGACCTCAACACCGTGGACACCGTAATCAAAACCGGAAACCCCATGGCGGACGCCATTCTGAACAGCAAAATCTCCCTGTCCCGTTCCAGAGGGATTGAAACGCAGGTGGAGGCCCATATTCCCGTCAGGCTGAAAATGTCCGAGCTGGATCTGTGCGTGGTGCTGGGGAACCTGTTTGACAACGCCATCGAAGCCAGTATGGAGCTGCCCCAGGAACAGCGGCTGATCCGGGTGTATATGGATATGAAGGGGACGCAGCTTTATATCTCCTTCACCAATTTTACCGCCGCGAAAAAGAAGAAAAAGGTGAAGGGCCGCTATCAGACCACCAAGGGCGAGGGGCACGGCTTCGGGCTGGTTCGCATTGATAATATTATCGCACGGCTGGACGGATACCTGAGCCGTAATAGCGAGGATGGGGCCTTTACGACGGAGATATTGATTCCGCAGGTGTAGGGGAGTGCGGCAACGTGAATTTGATTCCCCCGATTTCCATTTCAAAATGCTTGTACATTTCCTGAACTTCTGATATAATAAAATATCACGCCTGTACCCGGCAGGGGACGATGGGACGAATCCTCATTGCGCCGGGACACGGGCCTTGATTGACAGAGATCCGGAGGGAATCAAGATGAAACGGAAAGGGAAAATATCCGGCCTTCTGGAGCCGCGAATGCAGTCCTGCTTTGTATGCCTGATTATTTTTGCTCTGGTGACGCTGTGGCTGCACAAATACCTGGGCGTCGCGGAGCTGGTGGTCGTACTGCTGCTGTATATCAACTATCTCCACACCCGCAATTTCCGCAGCAAGGAGATCGAGCGCTATATCCAAAGCGCTTCGTTCAGCATGGACACGGCTTCGAAGGACACCATGCTGAACACGCCAATTCCCATGGTGATTTTTCGCCCGGAGAGCGACGAGATCGTCTGGAACAACGAGCCGTTCAACCAGATCACCGGTCAGCCTGACCGGGCCTTTGACGCGCAGCTGGAGTCCGTGGTGCCGAACTTCCATTACCAGTGGCTGCTGGACGGAAAGAAGGAGAACCCGGAGGAAACCGAGGTCAATGGCCGCCGGTATCAGGTGCTGGGCCACATCGTCCGTATGGACGACGGAAGCGCGGACAGCGTGCTGCTGGCCACGACCTACTGGGTGGACGTGACGGAGCACTCCCTCCTGAAGGAGGAGCACGCCACCAGCCGCCCTGTGGTGGCGATCATCATGCTGGACAACTACGAGGAGTTGATGAAGGGCGTCAGCAATACGGTACAGGCCACGCTGCTGGCCAATATCGACGACAAAATCACAGAATGGGTACAGCCCGCCCAGGGCCTGCTGTGCAAATACGACCGGGACCGGTATGTGTTCATCTTTGAGGAACGCTACATGGACGGGTTTATGAAGGGGAAGTTCGCCATTCAGGACAGCGCCCGCCAGGTGGTCAGCCCCAACAACATCTCCGCGACCCTTTCCCTGGGTATTGGCCGGGACGCCGGCTCCTACGAGGAGCTGTTTCAGTTCGCTTCTCTGGCGCTGGAAATGGCCCTGTCCCGGGGCGGCGACCAGACCGTGGTGAAGAACCGCTTTACCTTCGAGTTCTACGGCGGACGCAAGCAGGAGACGGAGCGCCGTACCAAGGTGAAAAGCCGGGTCATGGCCAGCGCCTTCAACGAGCTGCTGGGCGGCGCGTCCCATGTGTTTGTGATGGGGCACAAGAACGCCGACCTGGATGCGCTGGGCGCCGCTGTCGGCGTGTGCGCCATCGCCCGGAGCCGGAAGGTTCCCGCCTATATCATTCTGGAGGATCACGAAAATCCCAGCGAGCCGCTGCTGCGGCGGCTGATGGAGCATGAGCAGTATAAGCATATGCTCCTGCACCCCCAGGATGCGCTGGTGATGGCTGACCCCAATTCCGTGGTGGTGGTGGTGGATACCAACCGCCCGGAGCAGGTGCAGTCCCGGGAGCTGTTGGACGCCTGTACCAAAGTGGCGGTCATCGACCACCACCGCCGGGCGGCGACCTATATCACCAACGCCGCGCTGAGCTTCCACGACACCTATGCGTCCTCCGCCTGTGAGCTGGTGGCGGAGCTGATGGGTTATCTGTTGGAGGCAAAGGATGTGCTGCCCATCGAGGCGGACGCGCTGCTTTCCGGCATTGTGCTGGACACCAAGAGCTTTACCATGCGTACCGGCGGCGGCACCTTTGAGGCAGCGGCCTATCTGCGCCGTTTGGGGGCGGACACCGGCAATGTGAAAAAGCTGTTCCAAAACGACCTTTCCGGCACCGTGGCCCGCTATTCCATCATCCAAAGCGCCCAGATGTACCGGGAGAATATCGCCATCGCCACCGTCACCGGCAAGGTGGATCGGGTCATCGCCGCCCAGGCTGCGGACGAGCTGTTGAACGTCTCCGGCGTGGAGGCCTCCTTCGTTCTGTTCCCCGACGGAACCCGAACCGTGCTTTCCGGGCGCTCCACCGGCGCGGTGAACGTCCAGGTGATTCTGGAAACACTGGGCGGCGGCGGCAACGCCACCATTGCCGGGGCACAGATGGAGGACACTTCCCTGGAGGAGGCGCTGTCCCAGCTCAAGCAGGCCATCGACCGCTTTATCGAGGATTCGTAAGCAAGATTGATATTGATATAGCAAAATCCGAAATACAGGAGGTATGACATCATGAAAGTGATCTTACAAAAAGACGTGCGCGGCCAGGGCAAAAAGGGCCAGCTGGTGGAGGTTTCCGACGGCTACGCCCGGAACTATCTGCTGCCCCGGCAGCTTGCCGTTGCCGCTACCACAGACAACATCAACACCATGCAGCTCAAGGAAAAGGCCAAGCGGGAGCAGGAGGCCAAGGAGCGGGCGGAGGCTGTGGCCCTGTCTAAGGCAATGAGCGAGTACGTCGTGAAGATCCCCGCCAAGGCGGGCACCGGCGGGCGGCTGTTCGGGGCCGTCACCACCAAGGAGATCTCCGACCAGCTCAAGGCGCAGTACGGTGTGGACCTGCCCAAGTCCAAGATGCAGGCCGACCCCATCAAGTCCTTCGGCACCTATACGGTGAAGTGCAAGCTGGGTTACGAGGTCACAGCGGCGCTGAAGGTCATGGTCACGGAGGAATAATTCCTCCACAAAAATCAGGAAACGAAGGGAGACGTGACGCATATGGCGATGGACGAGGCGCTGTTGAGCCGCACCATGCCCCATAGTACCGAGGCGGAGCAGGCCACGCTGGGAGCCATGCTGATCGACGCCCGGTGTATCCCCCAGGTCATCGAGGCGTTGAAGCCCGACGACTTCTATCTGAAACAAAATCAGGACATCTATTCCACCATCTATGCCATGTTCTCGCTGTCCCAGTCCATCGACCCGGTGACAGTGCTGGAACAGATGCGGCAAAACGGCACCTATGACGAGAACAACTCCCGGGGCTACATCATGCAGCTGATGGAGGTGACGCCCACCTCCGCCAACGTGATGGAGTATGTGGAGATCGTCCGGGACAAGGCCCTTTTGCGCCGCATTGCGGAAACCGCCGGGGACATCACCGCAGCGGTCAACGAGGGCAGCAGCACCGGACAGGCCGTGCTGGAACTGGCGGAGCAGCGCATTTACGCCATCCGTCAGGGCCGGGCCTCCCAGGGATTGATTCACATTTCTCAGGCGGTGCTGGATGTGTTTGACCGGCTTTCCGAGCTGGCCCGGAGCGAAAGCGACATCCCCGGCCTGTCTACGGGTCTGCACGATTTGGATCGGGTGATTTCCGGTCTGAACCGGTCTGACCTGATCCTGCTGGCCGCCCGGCCCGGCATGGGCAAGACCTCGCTGGCCCTGAATATCCTGCTGGAGGCAGGAAAAAAGTCCGGGAAAACGGCGGTGTTCTTTTCGCTGGAAATGAGCCGGGAGCAGCTGGCCATGCGTCTGCTGTCCAGCGAATCCTATGTGGACAACAAAAAGCTGGTGATGGGTAATCTGACCGAGGACGACTGGGTCAAGATCGCGGACGCCTCCGCCGCGCTGAACGTGTCCAACATTCTGCTGGACGACAACCCCTCCCTGACGGTGGCGGATATGAACGCCAAATGCCGCCGGGTGGAAAATCTGGGGCTTGTCATCATCGACTACCTCCAGCTGATGCAGTCCGCCGGCGGGAAAAACAACTATGCCGGGGAGAGCCGCCAGCAGGTGGTCAGCGACATCTCCCGTTCCCTGAAAATCATGGCAAAGGAGCTGAACGTGCCGGTGCTGTGTATGTCTCAGCTGTCCCGCGCCAACGAAGCCCGCCAGGACAAGCGCCCCATGCTCAGCGATCTGAGAGAATCCGGCGCCATCGAGCAGGACGCGGATATCGTCATGTTCATCTACCGGGAGGATTACTATAAGGAAACCACCGAAAATCACAATCTGGCGGAGATCATCGTGGCGAAAAACCGCCACGGCGAAACCGGCACGGTGAACCTGCAATGGCTGCCGGAGTTCACCACCTTCTCCGACCTGGATCGCTACCATGCCGCACCGTGACCCTCTGCTCCGGCGGGTGTGGGAGCTGAACCGGGACTACGATTTACTGCCCCATGGCGGCGTTCTGTTGGCCGCCGTTTCCGGGGGCTCGGACTCCATGTGTCTGCTCTCCGTGCTAAAGGCCCTGGCCCCGGCGCGGGGCTATACCCTGTCCGCCGCCCATTATCATCACGGTCTGCGGGGGGCCGAGGCCGACCGGGACGCGGAGTTTGTCCGGGACTGGTGCCAAAGCCAGGAAATTCCCTTCTATCTGGGGCGGGGCGACGTGGCGGCGGAGGCCAAGGCCACAGGCCGGGGCATTGAGGAAACCGCCCGGCGGATGCGCTATCAGTTTCTGGAGCGCACAGCCCTCAGTCTGGCGGAACACACCCCGGCGGGGTGCGTGATTGCCACCGCCCACAATGCGGATGACAACGCGGAGACGATTCTGCTCCATCTGGTGCGGGGAACCGGGCTTCAGGGGTTGACGGGCATCGCCCCCAAACGGGAGGGGCTGATTCGCCCCTTGCTGACCTGCACTCGGGCGGAGATTGAGGACTATAACCGGCGCTGGTCAATTCCCCATGTGGAGGACTCCACCAACGGGGATTTGTCCTACAGCCGGAACTTTCTGCGCCATCGGGTGATGCCCCTCCTGCGGGAGATGAACCCCAATCTGGCTCAGGGGCTGGGCCGAACCGCCCAAAGCCTGCGGACGGATCAGGCGTATCTGAACGAACGGGCGGCGGTCATTCTCGCACAGGCGGAGGAACGGGAGGGAGCAATCTCCATTCCCGCCGCTGCGCTGGGAACGCTGCCGGAGGCGGTGCAGCCCAGGGCAGTGCAGCTGCTCTATCAGCGGCTGCTGCCGGAGGAGATCCTGTCCATGTCCCACCGAATGGCTGTGCTGGCGCTGGCCGCGGGAGACGCTCCTTCGGGAGAAATTGACCTGCCCGGGGGCTTGACGGCCCTTCGCCAATATGATACATTGACAATAAAAATGCGGGAGCCGGAGAAGCCGCGCCTTGCGCCGGTGGAACTGCCGCTGCCCGGAACCGTCATCTGGGACGAAACCATCCTCCGGGCGGAGGAAGTGGTATACCGGGGTGAGCCACAAAAGCGGAACGAGTTGTTTTTGCGGGCAGACGGAAATCGGCTGACGGTTCGCACCCGGCGCACCGGAGATCGGTTCAGGCCCGTGGGCCGACCGGAAAAAACGCTGAAAAAGTGGTTCATTGATGAAAAAATCCCCCGGGAACAGCGGGATCGCCTGCCGGTTTTGACCGATTCGACAGGCCAGATCGTCGGCGTACCGGGGCTGGGGGCGGCGCAGTCCGCCTGTCCGACCACCGGGGAACGGGCCTGGAAAATTACCCGGCTCCCCGCAGAACAATCAATTAGATGCCCCAGGGACGGGGACGGAAAGGAAGCATAGCTATGGCAGAGATTCATCCGGATGTAGAACGTATCCTGTTTACCCAGGAGGAGCTGGACCAGCGGGTTTCTGAGCTGGCCGAGGAAATCAACCGGGATTACGCCGGGAAGGAGGTTCTGCTGATCTCCGTTCTGCGGGGTTCCTTTGTATTTATGGCGGATCTGGTTCGCAAGCTGACGGTTCCCTGCCGGGTGGACTTTATGGCCTGCTCCTCCTACGGCAGCGGCACCACCTCCTCCGGTCAGGTGAAGGTCACAAAGGATCTGAGCGACAGCATCGAAGGGATGGACGTGCTGGTGGTGGAGGACATTCTGGACTCCGGGCGCACCCTGAACTATCTGCTGAAGCTGCTGGAGGCCCGCAGACCCGCCTCTGTTCGCCTGTGTACCCTGCTGGACAAGCCGGATCGCCGGGTGGTGCGGGTGAACGTGAGCTATACCGGATTTGTGATTCCCGATACGTTTATTGTCGGGTACGGTCTGGACTACGGCGAGCATTACCGGAACCTGCCCTACATCGGGGGTTTGAAGCCCTCCGTCTACGAGGCGGAGACAAAATGATTCTGTTGGCCGCTCTGATTTGTCAGTAGAGCTACCACAGAAAGGATGTGTTCTGACTTGAAGAAAAACAACGCCCACGCGATCTCCTATGTGATGGTTCTCGCTGTGATTCTGCTGGCCTATTGGTTCGTTTCCGGAAGTGTGTCCTCGGAATACAGCTACAGCCAGGTGAAATCCCTGTTTTTGCAGGAAAAGGTAGAGCGCTTTACCATCAGCGACCACACCATTACGCTGTATCTGAACGACGGCTCCGACAGCGCCGTGACCGGCAGCATCCCCGGCGTGGACATCTTTTATGAGGACGTGGGGGAGCTGATCGAGGCGCAATACGACCAGGGAACGCTGGTTTCCTACGACTACGGAGACGGAGAAAGCGCGAGCTGGTGGCAATACTGGGCGCCCGCCCTGGTGGTGGGTGTTGTGGTGTTCCTGTTGGCGTGGATGATGATGCAGCGTCAGGCCCAGGCCGGCGGAGCCAATCAGTTCGGCAAAGCGCGGACGGTGGACGGCGCCAAGGACAGCACCGTGACCTTTGCCGATGTGGCCGGGGCCGAGGAGGAAAAGGCCGAGCTGGAGGAAATCGTGGATTTCCTGCGGAATCCCAAAAAATTCACGGCGCTGGGGGCGCACATCCCCAAAGGCGTGCTGCTGGTCGGCCCTCCGGGTACGGGCAAAACGCTGCTGGCAAAGGCCGTGGCGGGAGAGGCCGGGGTGAAATTCCTGTCCATTTCCGGCTCTAACTTTGTGGAGCTGTATGTAGGCGTGGGTGCATCCCGGGTGCGCGACCTGTTTGAGCAGGCGAAAAAAAGCGCCCCCTCCATCATCTTTATCGACGAAATCGACGCGGTGGGCCGCCAGAGAGGGGCCGGTCTGGGCGGCGGACACGATGAGCGGGAGCAAACGCTGAACCAGCTCCTGGTGGAGATGGACGGCTTCTCCGGCAACAGCGGCGTCATTGTCATGGCGGCCACCAACCGGAAGGATATTCTGGACCCCGCTCTGCTTCGTCCGGGACGCTTTGACCGGCAGGTGTATGTGGGTCTGCCGGATATCCGGGGCCGGGAGGCAATTTTGAAGGTACACGCCCGCAACAAGCCCCTGTCCGAGGACGTGGATTTGGGCCGGACTGCCCGCGCCACCGGGGGCTTCTCCGGCGCAGATTTGGAAAACCTGATGAACGAGGCCGCGCTGCTGTCCGCCCGGAAGGATCAGCCCTTTATCCGGCAGGACGACCTTCACGAGGCCATGCTGAAGGTCATCGCCGGCCCGGAAAAGCGGAGCCAGGTGGTGACGGAGTACGCCCGGAAGCTCACCGCCTATCACGAGGCGGGCCATGCCGTGGCGATTCACGCGCTGCCCCACCACGACCCGGTGCATCAAATCACCATTGTTCCCCGGGGCGGCGCAGGCGGCATGACGATTTCGCTGCCCACAGATGACCACGCCTTCCGCTCCCGGAGCGAGCTGTTTGAGGACATTGTGGCCGGTCTGGGCGGACGCATTGCGGAGGAGCTGGTGCTGGGCGACGTGTCCACCGGCGCTTACGGAGACTTCCAGCAGGTCACGCGGGTGGCCCGGGCCATGGTGACACGCTACGGTATGAGCGACAAGGTGGGAACCATCGTGTTCGACACCGGCCATGACGAGGTGTTCATTGGCCGGGATATGGCGCAGTCCAAGAACTATTCGGAGGCGCTGGCCGCCGTGATCGACCAGGAAATCAAGCGCATCGTGGACGAGGCCTACGCCAGGTGCAAGGAGATCCTTGTCCGGGATATGGATAAGCTGGAGGCTGTGGCCCAGTTCCTGCTGGAGAACGAGACGATGAGCGCCGACGAGTTTGAGGCGGTTTATCAGACGGGGGAGCCTGCTTAACAATGCAAATACCCTTTGGGCTTTCTGCTCGAAGGGTATTTTTGCGTCAAATCGCCTAATTTTTTTCAGCGAAAATTGCAAGTGCAAGTTGAACACATCCGCGAAAAGCTTCAAT
>JAJQBJ010000020.1 GCA_021203345.1 Oscillospiraceae bacterium | reverse complement strand
CATGGAAAGACTTTTTTGTTTTTTCACTGTCTACTTGACAGGGGGCACTTCAAATCCGGGACGGGAGCTTGTTTTTACAGATAGATTTTCGTCTGCGCCCTTTTGATGTAGACCAGCGCAGCAACCGCCACCAGCAGCTCGGAGATGGGCATTGCCACCAGCACGCCCACCAGCCCCAGGAACAGCGGCAGCACGAACAGCAGCACGCCGTTGACCACAACGCTCCGGGCCACGGCCACAGCCATGGACACCTTATCCCGCATAACGGACTGGAGATAGTAGGTCGCCAGCACGTTGATGCCCAGGCACAGAAAAATGGGGAAGTACCACCGCATGACCATGGGGGCCACCTCCAGCACCTCCGGGGTAACGTCGATAAACAGCCTTGTGATGGCCGCCGGGAACAGCTCGCCCACGGCAAAGAACACCACGCTCAGCACCGCAATGGTTCCCGCCGCCATGCGCATAATGGCGTTGATGCGCTGCCTCTGCTTGACGGCAAAGTTGCTGGACACCAGGGGCTGAATGGCCTGACCCACGCCGCCAAACATGGACTGGAACAGGGCGGTGATGGTTCCCAGTGCGCCATAGACCGCCAGAACGGAGGTGCCGCCGTAGCGCAAAAGCTGATTGTTCATAATCACCGCCGTCACCACGGTTCCCAAATCCAGCACACCCGCGCCCACGCCCACGGAGCAGACCCGGCCCAGCTTTGCGCCGGCCTGCGCGGGGCGGCGCAGCTTTAAATGACAGTTTTTCCGGAACAGATGGACGCAGACCACAGCGGTCTGGACGCAGTTGCCAATGACGGTAGCCAGGGCCGCGCCCCGCATCCCCATCCCCATGGGGAACACCAGGAACCAGTCCAAAAAGATGTTCAGCCCGCCGCCGATGGCTACGGACGCCATGGACAGCCCCGGCGCACCGTCATTGCGGACAAAGGCCTGCAACGAAATGGGGACGATGAATACCGGCGTGAACGCAATAATCAGCGTGGCATACTCCTTCACCTTGGGCAGCGTCTCGCCGTCTGCGCCGAAGAAGGTGAAAATCGGGTCGGGGAACAGCAGGAACACCACCCAGGTCACTGCCGTCACCAGGGCGATCAGCAGCAGCGAGACGGTGAAATACTCGTTTCCCTCGTCCTCCTGTCCCTGCGCCTTGGCGCTGCTCATCAGGACGGAGCCGCCAATGCCGCAGAGCAACCCCAGAAATACGGTGATGCCGTAAAAGGGGGAGATGATCGCCATGGCCGCCGCGCCCACCGGCCCCTCGGACTGGCCCACCGCAATGGTATCCACAAAGCTGTAGATCGAAACCATCAGGGCGCTGAGCATGGATGTTCCCAAAAATTTTTTGTACAGCTGTCGCACATCGTCTGTTAAAAAGTCCATAAATCCTCCCACAACACATAAATGTTTCGCTCAGATTAAGATTACCGCTTTATCGTACCATACTTTGACAGAAAAGGCAAATGAATTATACATTATAGCGTATTCCGATATGCTGCGGCTGATATAGTACAACCAAGGCCAACGTAATCTGATCCGCACGGAACAAAACAAAATGGGCCAACAAGCGACCACGTTTGCAAGCGGGGCTACACAAAGCACAATCGGCCTACGTTGCTTGCGGGTCTGGTTACGAGGTAAATATGAACGGACGTTACAGAACCGTGGCCCGTTCTTTCCGGGCCACGGGAAACAGGGCGTTTCTTTGAAGCGCGGGCCGCATGGCCAATTCCTTTTTCGCGCAAATGCAGGGAGCGATGGCCGCAAGGCCATGCGAGTCGCAGGCGGGTCGACACCGTTTCTTTTTGCCCCGTCAAAAAGAAATGGGGTTGAAAAAGACCCCTCCGAGATGGATACCAAATCAGGTGGGGCAGCTACGTTGCACTTTGCACGGCCCCGCACAACGGGCCGAAGCGAGAAGTCCCGCTTCGGCCCATTCATTATATACTGTTATTGTCCGGAGGCCCCGTAGTTGCTCAGCACCCGGGCGGAGGGGTCGTTCACGTCGCAGCCCTCCCAGCTCTTGTTTGGCATCCAGAAATCCGTCACCATGGCCGCCTGACCGGGGTAATACTTCTCGAACAGCTCCCGGTACAGCAGGCTCTCCTTGGTGAAGGGCCGGGCGTGGGTATAAGCCAGGCGCTTCTCCTGGAATTCCTCATCGGTATACAGGCCCTCGGCGTACTCCTTTAAATAGTCCACCATGGAGTGCCCCACCGCGTCGGAGAAGGCGGCCTTTTCCCGCCACAGAATTTCGTCGGGCAGCCAGTCCCCCTCAAACGCCTTGCGGAGCAGGTATTTCCCCTTTCCGTAGGTGTTCAGCTTCCGCGCCGGGTCGATGCTCATGACATAGCGCACAAAGTCCAGGTCGCCAAAGGGAACTCTGGCCTCCAGGCTGTTCACGGAGATACACCGATCTGCCCGAAGCACGTCATACATATACAGCTCCCGAATCCGCTTCTGGGACTCCCACTGAAAGGCCTCCGCATCCGGGGCAAAGTCCGTGTACTTATAGCCGAACAGCTCGTCGGAGATTTCGCCGGTCAGCAGCACCCGCAGGTCTGTCTGCTCGTGAATGGCCTTACAGACCAGATACATTCCCATGGAGGCCCGGATAGTGGTGATGTCGTAGGTGCCCAGCAGGGCCACCACCTCCTCCAGACTGGACAGCACGATATCCCGGTCAATGATGACCTCCGTGTGGTCGGAGTGGAGGTAGTCCGCCGTCTGTTTGGCGTATTTCAGGTCGATGGCGTCCTCGCTCATGCCGATGGCGAAGGTTCGGATGGGTTTATCCTGCATTTTGGCCGCGATGGCGCACACCAGCGAGGAGTCCAGTCCGCCGGACAGCAGAAAGCCCACCGGCGTATCGGAGTCCATGCGCTTTTCCACCCCGGCCACCAGCCGCTCCCGGATACCCCGGGTGATTTCCTCCAGCCCTTCGTCGTGGTATTCCGTGACGGCGGCGATGTCCTCATACTGGACAAACAGCCCGTCGCAGTAGAAGCACCCCACAGGGAAGGGCTTGATTTCCGTACACAGGCCCACCAGGTTTTTCGCTTCGCTGGCAAAGGCGATATGGCCTGAGTCGGAATAGCCGTAGAACAGGGGCCGAATTCCGATGGGGTCGCGGGCAGCGATCAGGCGCTTTTTCTTTCCGTCATACAGAACCATGGCGAACTCCGCATCCAGATGGCGGAACATCTCCAGCCCGTACTCGTAGTACATCGGCAGCAGAATCTCGCAGTCGGAACCGGAACGGAAGGTATAGCCCTTTTCCTCCAGCGCCCGCTTCTGCGCCCGGAAGCCGTACAGCTCCCCGTTGCACACCAGACAGTCCTCGTCCCGGACAAAGGGCTGCATCCCCTCCGGGGACAGGCCCATGATAGAAAGCCGCCCAAAGCCCAGATAGCCAAACTCCGTCTCCATCACCCGATGGTCGTCGGGACCGCGGGTTTCCGCTTTCAGCAAATACGTCTCAAACTCTGCGGCGGAGATATCCTTCCCCGCATAACCCATGACACAACACATAATAAAATCCGTCCTTTTCTTAGAAAATGCAGAAAAAGGACGGTTTCCCGGTACGAGGGTATAAAAACAGACAGCCTCCATCCTTTCTCGTTAGGACGAATGCTGTCAGATCCGCGGTACCACCTAAATTACCCATCGCCATTGATGAGTCCCTCACACTCTGCCAAGTGCTGACCCGTTAACGCCGGGATGCGGCGCACCTACTGCCCGAAACCGGGGTTCAGCTTGCGGCTCGCGGGTGTTCGTTCGCACGGCCTCCGCACAGGGCTCCCACCGTCCCCTGCTCGCTTGGGCCTTGTTCCGTGTTACTTTTCCCGGTCACTGCCTTTTTGTAGGTGTATTATAGCGCGGTAAAGCGGAAAAGTCAACCCCCGAAAAAACGAAAAATGAATTTTTTCGGGGGTCATCCTTCAAATTTTCATGGGAGCTGCCGGGGTCACGGTTCCTCCTGAGGGTCGGCGGGCCGCTCCAGCGCCTGAGCGTCCGGGTCTGTCACCAGCGTAACCGCCCGGGGCAGCACGGAGATATCCGCCCGGGTGCAGGTGCCGCCGTATTCCCCGTCCAGCGTCCAGGGCACCTCCGTGTCACAGGTGATGGTGACCCGCTCCGCCTGAAAGCCGATTACCTTTCCCTCATACTCCTGCTTCATCAGGGCCAGCACCAGTTCGTTCAGCTCCGCCAGATTCCGGGGCATTTTCACCAGCAGGCCCTCAAACCGCCCGTCGTTCACCCGCACCGTGTCCCGGTTCAGATCCAGAACCCCGCCTACGGTGACGGTGTCGCTGACCATGCCGTAGATAAAATCGTCCTCGATCTCCACGCCGTCATACGCCACCCGCATATGATAGCTGGTGATGGAGGCCAGCTGCGGAATCCCGCTGAGGACATAGGCCAAATGGCCCAGGCTGTTCTTCATCTTCTGGGGCGTGGTATAGGACACGTCGGAGAACAGGCCGAACGCCGCCACATAGACAAAGGGCCGACCGTTGAACAGGCCCACGTCCACCGCGCCAGGCACCCCGGCGGCGGCGCACTTTGCCGCCTCCACAATGCCGCCGGGCAGACCCAGCGTGCGGGAGAAATCGTTGGTGGTGCCGGTGGGGATATAGCCCAGGGGCGGGGCGTTTTCCACGTCCAGCAGGCCGGTGACTACTTCGCTCAGAGTTCCGTCGCCGCCCGCGCACACAATACGGTCAAATTCCCCCGCTCTGGTGCGGGCAAACGTGGTGGCGTCCCCCGGCCCCGTGGTGGGGTGCAGCGTCACCTCATAGCCCCGGACGGCAAACTGCTCCACGATATCGCCCAGACGGGCGCGCACTTTACCGGTTCCTGCGGTTTGATTATAGATAAAGAGCAATTTTTTCATGTTGTGCCTCCGGGGTTTCTCAACCGAAATTGTTGGTAGCTCCTATTATTATACGCCCTATTATAGTGCTTTTGCGGAAAAAGACAATCATCCATCCGAAGGAAAAAGGGAAAATTTCAGGCGGAATCTCTGAAATTTTCAGTCAAAAACGCTAGATTTTCTGAAATTTATCTTGACAAATCGTTCTTTTTTTGTATAATATTACATAGTAAGAGAGAAAGGATTGCACCTTCCAACCACTACATTTTCAGAAAGGAGGATGCTGATATGAAGCATCGGGTTATGATCGTTCCTCTTATCTGTCTGACGATGCTGTTGGGCGCTTGTAGCAGGACAAGCGAAATGACAGATGAGAAAATTGACCAAATCAATCAGGAAGAAACCTATGCCAGTGGGATGACCTCTTTGGCCGTCATAGTTGACTCTATGGATGAGTTATATGAGATGGCTGAAGCGATTGCCGATGTACAGGTGCTAAGTACCGAGACGGTCGATGTGGATGGTTTCCCGCAGACGGTGTCTACGGTGAAAGTTCTGAACGCCTATGTGGGAGATATGCAAGAGGGTGATATGATTTACATCCGGGAGGAAGGCGGGGAATTGAACGGCTCCACCTACTCTGTGGGCGTGCCAACACTTCAGGAGGAAGATCACGCCTTGCTGTTCCTAATTGACAGCGGGCTAGGGAACGAGGATGAATATTGTATCGTTGGCGCGTATCAAGGTAAATTTATCGAGAAAGAGGGATACTATTTCCAGCAGGCGACAGAGGACGTAAAGCTGGATGCCTCTGAATATTATCCCCAGAATGAGGTGGGTATGGAGAACCTGCTCCAAGAGTTGACTGAGTGAGAATCGGAACTCCGGTTGAGGGAATAGAGCGAACAGAATAACGTGGGCCGACTTTGTTTTATGTACCCCCCGCTTGCAAACGTGGTTGCTTGTTCGCTTATTTTGTTCTGTTTCGTGCGAATCACGTTGAAAATTGATTTCCAGAAATTCTTTGAAATTTATCTTGACAAGTGGCTCTTTTCTTCGTAGATTATTACATAGTAAAAGAGAAAGGATCACGCCTTCCAATCACTACATTTTCAGAAAGGATTCTAACATGAAACAAAAGCTGACAGAACTGGTCTTTATCCTGGACAAAAGCGGCTCCATGCACGGCCTGGAGCAGGACACCATCGGGGGCTACAACTCCATGCTGGAAAAGCAGAAAAAGGAGGAGGGCAGCGTCCATGTGACCACTGTGCTGTTCGACAATCGGGTGCAGCTGCTCCATGACCGGGTTCCCCTGGGCGCGGTATCCCCCCTGACCACAAAAGAGTACGCCGTGGGCGGCACCACCGCGCTGCTGGACGCCGTAGGCACCACCATCGAGCGGCTGAACAAAATCGAGCAGGCCCTGCCGGAGGACGAGCGGGCCGAAAAGGTCATCTTCGTCATCACCACGGATGGCTTTGAAAACGCCAGCAGGAAGTACAACTATGCCACGCTGAAAAAGCTGGTGGAAAGTCAGGAGACGGAATTGGGCTGGGAGTTCATCTTCCTGGGGGCCAATATGGACGCGGTTTCTGAGGCGGCCCGGCTGGGCATCCGGGCGGATCGCTCTGCTTCCTTCGTCAACGACAGCCAGGGCATCGCCACCAATTACGAAGCGGTCAGCGAGGCGGTTTCCGCCATGCGGAGCGCACCCCAGGGCCAGTCGATAGGCGCAGAGTGGAAGGCCAGCATCGACGCGGACTATCAGAAGCGGGGCAGGAGAGGCCTCTTCCGCAAGAAAAAATAATTTTTCCGGGTAAGGGGAGCGCTGCGGCTATGATGCCGCAGCGCTTTCTTTGTTTGCTGTGCCCCCTACTGCACCCGAAAGCCCTGGGCGACCAGCGCCTTCACCGTCCTCCAATATCGTTCCGGCTCGTCGCAATAGCACACCGCCCGCTCCAGGCGATAAAAGGAGACGACCCGGTTTTCATCATTGATTCAGGCCAGCCTTCGGCCCTCCGGCTGCGCCCGTTCCTCGGCTTGCTTCTGCATTGCCGCCGGCATTTTGCATCCCTCCCCAATTACGCCGCTTCAAAGGCCCACAGATTCCGAATCTGGCCGGACAGCTCCGCAAACGTCCAGGTGCGGCTGCTGTTCTCCCGGCTGTTGGGGTCGTTGACGGTGAAGCTGCCGTTGTCGTATCCGGTCAGCACGATGTAATGCCCGTTGTCCGTAAAATCCCCCGGCCCCATGGAGCAGATGATCGGCTCCCCGTTCTCCAGCGCGGCAATCATGCGCCCTTCGTCCAGGGGTAGCTCTGTGGAGGTCAGGCCGAAGGCGGTGCAGCCCTCCGACATCAGCGTCCAGGCGGTGCCGCTGCCGGAGACATAATAGCCGTTTTCCTCGGCGTAATTCGCCACATAAATCGGGGTGTAGCCCGGATTGCCGGTCAGGTACAGCGCCACCATGGACAGACAGGTGGGGCCGCAGCCGGTGTAGCCGATCAACCCGCTGCCGTAGGGTTCATAGCCCCAGCGGGTATCCCATTGGAGCAGCAGGGGAACGGTATCCCCCGCCGCCTCGTCGCTTAAGTCGATGGTCTGGGTCTGGCCGGACAGCGCCGGGTATTGATACACATAGTCCAGCGCCTCCGCATTTTTCTCCGCCAGCTCTAACAAATCCTCCGGATACAGCTCCGGGTGGGCGCGGATATAGGTCAGCTTGTCGCTGTCCTCTCCGGATTCTGCGTTAGCCCCGGTGACGGCGGCAACCAGCTTGGAGCCGCTGAGGATTCCCCCGGTGGAGCCGCCGGTTCCGCTCTGCCCCACGACCCACCGGCCCAGCACCAGCGCGAAAACCAGCGCCAGCCCTAGCAAAAGGGCGATTCTCCGTTGGCGGCGCTGAAGCTGTCTGCGTCTGCGCCGGGTATTCCGGGCGATTTGGGGGTTGTACTCTGTCTGTGTCATGGCTCTCTCCTGCTTTCATTGGTGTTTCTGCGGGGCGAAAAAATCCCCACCATCCTGATAGATTCAGGATAGCAGGGACTTGTCACCGGATGTTGGCGGAGATGTGTCAAAGATGTCACTTTTTCGAGTTCTTTTCGCTTTCTACAGGTTTTCCGTCAGGAACAGGGTGAAGTCGGCCACGCCAAAGGCTACCCAGGCGTTGTAGCAGCTCCCGTACAGCCGCAGGGAGTTGTCGCTGCTGTAGGCGGAAAAGGTGATATTTTTCCATCCCTCGTTCTGGTCGTCCACCTCCTGCGTGAAGCTGTCCGAGAAGTCAATGCCGGTACAGGCGGTATAGGCGTTTGCCGCCGTCTCCGTCAGTCCGGAAATGGCGTCCGTCCAGTCCGGCTCCGGGGCGCTGTCAAGGTCGTCCAGATAGAGCGACGCCTCGATATAAACCGGTATCCCCGTTTCCGGGTCGAACAGGATTCCGCCGCTGACCGACACGCCGACATCGACCACCGTGCCGGTTTCCGCGCTGGTATCGCTTTCGGTGGCGTCGTAAAATACCTGTTCGTTTTCCTGCCCAAAGACCAACACGCACAGGAAGTTGTCGCTGCCGACGGCGGTGGAGGGGAGGATATACGCGCCGCAGTCCTGCAAAATCCGCTCCGCCAGCGCCTCGTCCCACTGGTACAGGAATGCCGTCAGACCGTCGTAGGCCGCAAGATAGGCGGCTCGCTGCTTGTCTGTCCAGTCCGATTCCGGGACAGCATATTCCTCCATGTCAACCTCATAAGCGTTGAAGTTCAGCATCAGCCGCGCCGCCGTCAACAGACTGTCCAGCGTGTCCTGGGAATCTCCATAGGAATGTACCTCCGCCACCGTCACGGCGCTTTCCTGCCGCAGATAGGAGAGCCGCAGGGAGGAGGCCAGCCGCTGGGGCAGCAGTAGCCCCGCCGCCAGAATTGCCGCCGCCAGCATCAGGGGCAGCCCGATCTGTATCATGCGCTTCATGGTTCCTCCTCCCCGCACAGGGGCAGGGCCAGCTATACCGTGGTGCCGACCCCCTCCACGCTGTCAAAGTCCAGATTCGTCCCGTGTATTTTGGCGATACGGTCACACAGCGCCAGCCCCAGACCGGCCCCATGCTCCCGCCGGGAGCGGGACTTGTCCACCATGTAAAAGGCCTCGGTGATGCGGCTCAGCTCCTCCTCCGGGATGCCCCGTCCGTTGTCCTCTACCTGAATGGAATAGACCCGGCCCCGGCGCTGTCCCGTGACCTCCACCCGGCTCCCGCCGGATTTCAGGGCGTTGTCGATTAGGTTCAGCAGCAGCGTTTTAAACAGGTCGTACTCCACCCGAATCCGGCCCGGCTCGCCTTGGATAATCAGGGTCACGCCCCGTTTGTCCGCGCCGGTTTGGGCGGTCTGCTGCACGTCCAGCAGCAGCGGCTCCGCCTCCATTTCCTCCAGCAGAAAGGTTTGTTTGTCCAGGGTAATCAACTCCAGGAGCTTGAAGGACAGGGCCTCCAGCCGCAGGCCCTCGTTCAGGATATACCCCGCCGCCTCCTGCACCTGTTCCGGGGGCAGGGCGTTCTGGTACAGGGTGTCCGCATAGCCGATGACGCTGGTCATGGGGGTTTTGATTTCGTGGGCGAAGCTGGCTACAAAGTCCTCCCGCTGCCGCACGGCCAGCTCCAGATCCCCGATTTTCTCCTGAATGGTGTCCGCCATGGCGTTGTAGCTGCGGGTCAAGTCCCCGATTTCGTCCCGGGAACGGGGTTCCAGCCGGGCGGAATAATCCCCCCGGGCAAAGGCCCGGCTGGTGCGCTCCAGCGCCTTGATGGGCCGGGTCAACAGCCAGGACAGCAGCAGCGTCAACAGCGCCCCGGCGGCGGCCACCGCCAGAAACACCCGCTGACAGTCCCGCTGAAGCTGCTCCGACTCCTGAAACAGGTCGGTAATGTCCTGCTCGGTGGTCAGAATCAGGCTGTAGCCGGACTGAGACAGCCCGGAGGTCACCACCAGCGTCTGGGTGGTCTGTCCATCCGCCCTGGTCGCCTCCCGAATCCGGTAGTGCAGCGTGTTTGTATCCACACTCTCGTCGGCTATTTCCAGCGTCAACGAGACGGACAGGGACTCCGCCGTTTCCTCCGCCGCGGCCTGTACCGCCTCCTCGTTCACGTCCCCGGAGCTGAGGTCGACGAGGTGCCCCAGCTGTATGGCGTATTTCACCAGCTGATGCTGTTGCAGCGTCTCCTCCGTCTGGCGGGAGATGGCGCTTTGAAAGGCCACGGATACGGTGTAATACTCCGCAAAGGACAGGGCCGCCGTCAGCACCAGCAGAACGCACAGGAACAGCTTGGTAAAGAACTTCATACGCCGCCCTCCTGGGGCGCCCGCAGGCGGTAGCCCACCCGGAACACGGTCTGAATGGTGTCGTTCCAGTCCAGCTTTTTCCGCAGACGCTGAATGTGATTGTCCAGGGTGCGGGTTTCGCCGGTGTATTCCTCCTGCCACACCGTTTCATAGAGCATACTGCGGCTCAGTGCCACGTTCCGATACTCCATCAGCACCGCCAGCAGGTCGAATTCCTTGGTGGTCAGCTCCACAGGCTGACCGCCCTTTTCCACGGTGCGGGAGTCCAGATTCAGGGTCACATCCCCCACGGTATAGATCTGTGTGCCGCCCCGGTGGGCCCGGCGCAGCACGGACTCCACCCGGGCCAGCAGCTCCCCGATTTGAAAGGGCTTCACTAGATAATCGTCCGCCCCCATTTTCAGGCCCCGGATGCGGTCTGTCACCTGTCCCATGGCGGAGATGATGATGACCGGCGTACCGGAGGGACGAATATACTCCAGCAGGTCATAGCCGCTGATTTCCGGCAGCATCAGATCCAGCAGCATCAGGTCGAACCCGCCCTCCTCAAACCGGTCGGCCCCGGCCCGTCCGTCCGGGGCGCAGGTGCAGCGGTAGCCCTCCCGCCGTAGGGTGCCCGCAATCAGGTTGGAAATGGCCGCGTCGTCCTCCACAATCAAAACGTTCCACATAGCGCTCCCCTCCTGTCAGTCCCTATTTTAACATAAAGATGTGTCAAAGTTGTCACCTGCGAAAAATTTTGCCTGGCAACCACGGAAATCAATTTCGTGTTGCCAGGATTTTTGAAAATTGGAAGGCAGTTCCCCTTCTTGATATGGTATTCATCACGAAGGGGGCTTTTTCAACCCCATTTCTTTTTGACGGGGCAAAAAGAAACGGTGTCGACCCGCCTGCGACTCGCATGGCCTAGCGGCCATCGCTCCCTGCATTTGCGCGTAAGAGGAATTGGCCATTCGGCCCGCGCTTCAAAGAAAAACCCCTGTTTCCCGTGGCCCGGAAAGAACGGGCCACGGGTCTGTAATGTGCTTTCATATTTACCTCGTAACCAGGCCCGCAGGTAACGTAGGTCATTTTTCTTTGTATGACCCCGCTTGCGAACGTGGTTACTCGTCCATTCATTTTGTTCTGTTTCGTGCGAATCAGGTTACGTTGGTTTTTGCTGTTCCGTGGCGTCCCCATGCCCCGTTCTCACCGGGGCATGGGTGAGGCGTTTCTTTGGCGGTTCGACACCGTTTCTTTCCGCCATAGAAAGAAATGGGGTCGAGAAACCCCGCTTTGAGATAAAAACCAATCAAAAGTGGCAACCACTTTATAGTTTGCATCGCTTCTTGCCCGCAAGACGATTCCCGCCGGGCAAACGAAAGCGCCGCGACAAATCACGGCGCTTTCGGGCTGTTTACTGCTTGCGTATTTCGTCCATAATGCGAACCATCAAATTCACCCGCAGGAAGGGGGTCATCAGGTAATACCCGTCCACCACGGGGGCGATCTGCCGGGCGATTTCCGACGAGATACGGACGGCCAGCTCCTCGCTCTCCTCCCGGCTCTTGTCCCGGTACAGCTCGATGATCTCCTCCGCCACGGTGATACCGGCGATTTCGCTCTGCATAAAGCAGGCATTCCGGTAGCTGACCACGGGGATAATGCCGCCCAAAATCTTGGCCTCCGGCAAAGCGGCCCGGGCCTGTCTCAAATTTTCCAGCGCCTGGGCGGTCAGCACCGGCTGGGTCAGAAAGCCGCTGACCTCAAACGCCGCCTTTTGTTCGGCCCGGCGCAGCTCCACATCAAAGTTCCGGGCGTTCAGGTTCAGCGCCCCATAGACCCGGAAGGGATGCTCCAGCTCCGCCTGGTTCAAATCCGCGATGAACCGGGCCAGCTTCCGGGAGTTGAAGTTGAACACCGCCTTGACCTCGTCCCGCTCGGCGGTGGGGATGGGGTCGCCGGTGACCACCAGCACGTTGTCCACCCCCTCCACGTTCAGCCCCAGCAGCAGGGACTTGGTGGCGTTCAGGTTCCTGTCCCGGCAGGTCATGTGGGGGATGGGGGATATGCCCAGCTCCCGGCGGAGCTTGCAGGCCAGCAGCGAGGAATCCATCCGCGCCCGGCCGATGGGGCAGTCCGCAATGGTGATGGCGTCCGCCCCTGCGTCCTTCAGCGTCCAGGCCCCGGCCATGAACTTCCCCAACTCTGCGTTTTTGGGCGGGTCAAGCTCCACGGCAAAGACCTTTTCTCCCCGCTCCATCTTGTCCCACAGAAGGTTGGGCCGGGCGGGGGGCTTGGGCTTCTCCCCGGAGGCGGCGGGAGCCACCGTCACCCGGCGGACGGGAACGCCCTTTTTCAGCAGCTCCGCCGCCCGGGCGATATGCTCCGGGGTGGTGCCGCAGCAGCCGCCCAGGATCTTTACCCCCAGCCCCGCCAGCTCGGACAGCTGCAAAGCGTAATAACCGGGGTCGCCGTCATAAATGGTGTGGTCGCCCACCACCACGGGATAGCCCGCATTGGGCATGGCGGACAGATAGGTGTCGGGCAGCGCCACGTCCCGGAGCAGCTGCCGCATATGATAGGCCCCGGAGACGCAGTTCAGGCCCACGCCGTCCACGTCGGGGCAGGCGGCCATTTCCTCC
This sequence comes from Oscillospiraceae bacterium, assembly GCA_021203345.1. GTDB lineage: Bacteria > Bacillota > Clostridia > Oscillospirales > Oscillospiraceae > JAJQBJ01. The sequence goes on along the minus strand of JAJQBJ010000020.1, from coordinate 3,872 downwards.
AGCAGCGCCCCGCCACGGAAGCCCTCTCTGGTGTACCCGTCGGGCTGTACCGCGAAGGACACCAGCACAAAGGCCTCCGGCTCCCGGCTTTTGATATACCCGGCAGCCTGGGCCAGATCCTGAGCGCCGCTGTTGGTTTCAAAGAGGAAGTGCTTTGCCCCCAGAGCCAGAAAGATGTCCAGCACCTCCTGATACTGGGCCAGCGGCCCTTCCTCCTCCACCTGGGGAATGGGGCCAATATCCGCAAAGACATAGGCATCCCGGCCCTCGGCGGCTTCACAGGCCAGTCGCCAGCCCGCCTCCACCGCATCGCGCAGCAGCGCATGGTCGCCCCCCAGGGACAGGGCGTTCAGCCCGAAGGTGTTGGTCTTGATGGCCTTTGCCCCCGCGTCCAGATAGGCCGTATGAATGGCGGAGACGCTTTCCGGGCGGAGCAGATTTGCCTTTTCGCAGGTGAAGTCCGCGTCCCGGTTCCGCTGCACCCAGCAGGTGCCCATAGCTCCGTCAAAAAGGAGCAGGTTTGTATTTAAATAGGTACGAATGTCCATAGCTTTGTTCCTGTTCTGTGTTGTTCTTTTGCAGCGTGGGGTGTAGTTATCCCAACACCTCTTTTGCGATATCCACGCTTTGCTTTGCGTCCTTGGCGTAATAGTCCGCGCCGATCTCCTTCGCGTATTCCGGGGTCAGCACGGCCCCGCCCACCCAGATTTTACAGGGATGGCCGCTCTCCCGGAGGGCCTGAATGGTGGCCGCCATGGAGGAGACGGTGGTGGTCATCAGGGCGGACAGGCCGATCAGATACACGTCCTGCTGAATGGCGGCGTCCACCACCCGCTGCACCGGCACGTCCCGGCCCAGGTCGATGACCTGATAGCCGTAGTTCTCCAGAATCACCTTGACGATGTTCTTCCCGATGTCGTGAATGTCCCCCTGTACTGTGGCGACGATGATTTTTCCCTTGCTGATGCCGGAGCCGCCCCGGCTTAAAATCTGCTTTTTAATGACCTCAAAGGCCTCACAGGAGGCGTTGGCGGAGTTAATCAGCTGGGGAAGGAAGATTTCGCCCCGCTCGTACCGATCTCCCACCTTGTCCAGGGCGGGAATCAGCCGCCCGTTGATGACATCCAGCTCGCTTTCGGTTTTGAGCAGCTCCCGCGTCAGCCGGGCGCACTCGTCCTTTAAGCCCTTGGCAATGGCGGTTTCGATGTCCATGTCTCCGCCGGTGGGGGCGGGAGCCGCCGCCGGGGCTGCGTTTCCTGCGCCGAACCGCTGAATATAGGCCTCGCTGTCCCGATCCTCCCCGGACAGCACCCGGAAGGTGGCCACTGCGTCCATGATCTGCTTCTGATTGGGGTTGATGATGGGCAAGTCCAGCCCACAGTACAGGGCCTGCGTCAAAAAGCTCTCGGTGATCCGCATCCGCTCCGGCAGGCCGAAGCTGATGTTGGACACGCCCAGCACCGTATGCAGCCCCAGCCGCTCTGTCACCCAGCGAACCGCCTTCAGCGTTTCCGCCGCCTGCTCCTGCTGGGCGGAGACGGTCAGGGTCAGACAGTCGATGTACACGTCCTCCCGGGGGATGCCGCGGGCCAGCGCCGCCTCCAGAATCCGCTGTGCGATGGCGAACCGGGCCTCCGCCGTCTGGGGGATACCGTTTTCGTCCATGGTCAGGCCCACCACTGCCGCACCGTACCGCTTGACGATGGGCAGCACCGTGTCCAAGACCTCCTGCTTGCCGTTGACGGAGTTGACAATGGCCTTGCCGTTGCAGACCCGCAGACCCGCTTCAATGGCCGCCGGGTCGGAGGAGTCGATTTGCAGGGGCAGCGTCACCACGCCCTGTAATGCCTTCACCACGTCCCGCATCATGGCCGGCTCGTCCAGACCGGGCAGACCCACGTTCACGTCCAGAATGTCCGCCCCCGCGTCCTGCTGCTCGATGCCCCGCTCCAGAATATAGTTCAGGTCGTACTCCCGCAGAGCCTGCTGAAAGCGCTTTTTCCCCGTGGGATTGATGCGCTCCCCGATGACCCGCACACCGTTCAGCTCCGTGACATGGGAGGGGCAGCAAACGCCCCGCCGGATGGCCGGGAGCCGCTCACCGGGGATGACCCCCGCCAGCTTATCCGCCAGCGTCCGGAGGAAGGCCGGAGTGGTGCCGCAGCAGCCCCCCAGAATCCGCACCCCCAACGCCGTATAGGGCAGCATTTCCGCCGCGAATTCCTCCGGCGTGATGGTGTATTCGTTGGTGGCCGGGTCGGGCAGGCCCGCGTTGGGCTTGATCACCAGCGGGAGGCTTGTCCACTGAACCAGCTCCTGGGCCAGCGGCAGAATTTCCTTTGGCCCCAGGGAGCAGTTAAAGCCCAGCGCATCTACGCCAAGCCCCTCCAGCGTCAGCGCCATGGCGGGGACGGTGCAGCCGGTGAAGGTGCGGTGATTTTCCTCAAAGGTCATGGTCGCCAGAATGGGCAGATCGGTATGCTCCCTGGCGGCCAGCACCGCCGCCTTGATGTCGTACAGGTCGGTGAATGTCTCGAAGGCCACCAAATCCGCCCCGGCCTCAGCCCCGGCGGTGACGATCTCCCGGTACAGGTCGTAGGCCTCCTCAAAGCGCAGGGTTCCCAATGGCTCCAGCAGCTCCCCGATGGGGCCTACGTCCAGCGCCACCAGCGTCTCCGTTCCTGTGGCGGCGGCTCTGGCAAGCCGAACCGCCTGCAAGACCGTCTCCCGGACGGAATACCCTGTCCCGACCAGCTTGTGGCCGTTGGCCTGAAAGGTGTTGGTGTAGATCACCTGGCTGCCCGCCCGGATATAGCGCCGGTGAATCTCTGTCACCAGCTCCGGCTGGGTGAAACACAGGGTTTCCGGCCGCTGGCCCAGCTTCAGGCCTGCCGCCTGGAGCTGGGTTCCCATGGCTCCGTCCAGAAGCAGACACGGCCCTGATTTGAAACGTTCTATCCATTGCATCGCGGGAGCCTTCCTTTCCTGATTTCTTCGCTATTTCCTTGCTTACGTTCCACAATGTGCCCCGCTTTTCCGCAGGGAGCAGTTTTCAAACATGGAGCAGTTGGCGCACCCGGCGCTTCGCCGGGTACGGGGCGTGTCGGACACACCCAGCACCGCCGTCACCGATTTCCGGGGGAGCATGATACCGCTCTGGCTGACAGTCAGGCCGATGCGCCGCCGGGTGTCCAGCAGGTCACAAAAGTCCCGCTGCTGTTCGATGGGCATATCCCCATAGCCGGGGCTGAACCGGTCGGTCAGGAACTGCCCCCTGGCCTCGTACTGCGCCCGCAGCTCTCCCTCGAAGTTGTCACAGACATTCTCGATGGCGGTGCTGGCGCAGCTGTCCAGAATCAGGGCGCGGGCCATATCCGTCACCTGAGTACGCATCAGCAGCGTCTCCACGTCCGGCCCCAGGGTGGCGGCCATCAGCACCGCATGGGTGCAGTCCTGTAAATGCCGCCGGATATCCCGGCCCACCAGCGGGAACTCCGCGCCCCGGAGTGCGCCGTCCTCCAACGGAAAAATCCGATAGGTCAGCCGGGGCCGGGCGGCGTCCATGATTTCCAGCCCGCAGGCCCGAATTTCCGCCGCCAGGCCGGGTGGCGCAGACTTGCCCGCACCGCCCAGGTACAGCAGTACCTCGTCGGAATCAATTTTGTCCAGTCTGGGCAGCAGCACCACGGTTCCCCCCTTATTCGAGAATAATAGTAAACCAATTATACCGATATTTCCGGAGATTGTAAAGGATGAAATCAGGAGGGCGCAGGGGCGGTCAAATTACAACGGGATTGCCGCTCCTGATTGATTTTCTATCTCGGAGTGGGCTTTTTCAACCCCATTTCTTTTTGACGGGGCAAAAAGAAACG
>JAJQBJ010000087.1 GCA_021203345.1 Oscillospiraceae bacterium | reverse complement strand
TGGGTGCTGCATTTTTCGCCGCCTTTTGATGTATTTCTTTCTTGACGAACACAGCCGATTCATTTAGTATTTGCTGCTGAAATGGTAGTATATCATTGAAGCCAAAAAGAGGAGGGTTTATGATGGAGGATACAGAAATCATCGACTTGTTTTTTGAGCGAAACGAGCAGGCAATACAGGAGCTTGACCTGAAATACGGGAAAATTTGTTATACCCTTTCATATAATATCCTGAACAACCGGCAGGATGCGGAGGAATGTGTCAACGATGCCTACTTAGGTGCTTGGAATTCCATCCCTCCAGCGCGACCATCTCCCCTGTTGTCTTACCTTGCAAAAATAACCCGGAACATTTCACTCAAAGCTTATTGGAGGAACAATGCAGCGAAAAGGGGTAGCCACTATACTATCGCAATGCAAGAAATCGAAGCCTGTATCGCAGATTCAAAGGCTGTTGATGATGAATTGGAGGCCAAGGAACTGGCGCGACTAATTGAGGATTTTTTGGACACCCTGACCGTCAAAGAACGCGTTATCTTTATGCGCCGCTATGCGTACATGGACACCTATGCGGATATAGCAGTTCGTGTAGGAATATCTGAAAAAAATGTATCTGTTCGGCTCACCTATATTCGTCGGAAGATGAAGCAATATTTCATGGAAAGAGAGGTTTTAGTATGAATGCAAAGGTCTTTTCTGAGGCAATCACGGAACTTGATGATAAGTACTATGAAGAAGCCGCAAGCTATCAAAGCAGAAAACGTAGTTGGAGGACATGGAACACAGTGGCAGCCTGCCTTGCTGCAATTTTGGTTCTGTGCGGTTTCGGCTACGGCATTTCTGTTTACTGGGGAGTTGGCTCAACAGAAAATGTCAGCCTGGATGATTTAACGCAACCGTTTGGAACCGTTGCTTTTGACCAGGAAACGCAATCAGGTGAAAGTGAAGTTTTTCATGAAAAAAGCGAACTCATCTCGGATTATACAGATGTATATGCCGAGGACTCTGTCTGTGTCACATTGGATGGCACCAGCATCCCGTCTATTTATTTCAGTCCGAACTATATGGTAATCTTTACGCAACAGAATGAAGAAGGTTGGGAGCTATCAAAAGGGGACGAGTTAACAATCTGCTTCACTGTTTATGAAAAGCTACAGTTAGATATTGGTTATATTCTGAATGGAGAATATTATGACCTCTCAACCGGTGTAACTGGCCCTGAATTCAGTAACACAATATCTGCACCTGAAGATGGTACTTATTATTTTTGCGTTACAAACAGGTCTAGCTCCAACGCTATCATCACATACGGAGAAATCACCAAAAGCAGCGAATGAAACAGCGCTCTGTCATGATTGCAAAATACTAAGAAGGGGGAAATAAATCGTTATAACTGGCAATACCAATTTATCTGAAAGTAATTATACGAGGCGCGGCAGCGAAATGGCTCCGCGCCTTTGAATTCTTCCCCCGGAACGCATTGTTTTTGGACACGGAAATCGATTTGTATACCTCTGTTGGCTTCGTTGCGCTCAGGAATCAGAATTGCCAGGCCGCCCATTTACTGCTTTGAAAATTCTGATTGCTCATTCCGTGCAGGAACTGTTCCTTGCGCTTTCGGTGCAACCGGGGTATAATTGGGGTAAAATGGAACGCGAAAACAAATCGAAAGGTGATGCAAGGATGCTTCGGGCAGTTGAGGTCAGGAGGTCAGAGGAATCGGCTCTGTTCAACCTCCTTCAAAAATATCTATATGAAATGAGCACATATTATGACAATGTGATGGATGAAAGCGGAAATTTCCCGTACAAATACCTGCCTTACTATTTCAAAGCGGAAGCCAGGGAGCAGGGACGGCAGGCATTTTTCTTCTATGACGATTTGCAGCGGATTGGGTTTGCACTCATCAATACACATTCCTTTACCGGCGAACAGGTGGACAACTGCATTGCGGAATTTACGATTTTTCCCGCGTACCGCCGTCAGGGGAACGGTATGCAGGCCCTTGAAGCCCTGAGAACCGCCCGGCATGGCTCCTGGCAATTAAAGTATTCAAACGTGAACCGCTCCGGCGCAGCATTTTGGCAGAAAGTGAAACAGAACTATCACGGGACAGAACAGAAGCTGAACGAAACCGAAACAGCGATTACATTTGATTGATTCACGGACAATCCATGCGCTTACAGCGGCGTAGCGCTGTAAGCGCAGAAAATCAATGTTTCAGGATTGTTCATTTGCATTTTACAGGAATATGGTGTATGATAAGATGTCTGAAAAGTTGCATCCGTTTTGACCGGAAGGAGGCCATCCATATGGAGGATAAGGTACGCGGGATTCTGGAGCGCGTTCGGGGCGCGGCACAGCAGGCCGGCGAGGCCGCCGGTGCCACCGCTCGTCAGGCCAGCCGCAAGGCCGGGAATATGCTGGACGTTACCCGCCTGAACGTACAGATTTACGAACTGAACAGTGATATCGCCACCCTGCTGAAAAGCGCGGGGCAAATCGTATATGACGCCCACCTGGGCGTGGACACGGACGAAGCCATGCTGAACAATATTCTCTCCCAGCTGGACGAGAAGAACGGGCAGGTCATGGAGCTTCGCGCCCGCATTGACGGGCTGAAAAACGTCCGGGAGTGCCCCTGCTGCGGCGCACCCTGCACACCGGGCGACCGCTTTTGCAAGTCCTGCGGCGCGGAGCTGAGCTGAGCCGATGGGAACTCTGTTCAAAAACGCCTGTGTGGTCACGGTCAATGACTCCAATGAGGTCTTGAAACAGGCATATGTGGCCGTGGAGGGCGATAAAATCTCCTATGTAGGGGCAACGCGGCCCCAGGGACAGTTCGACGCCGAGATCGACTGCACCGGGAAGGTGCTGATGCCCGGTCTGGTGAACGCCCATACCCACATTCCCATGACGCTGATGCGGGGCTTCGCCGGGGGACACGACCTGCAAACCTGGCTGAATGAATATATCTTCCCCACAGAGGCGAAGCTGGACAGCCGCACCGTCAAAGCCGGTTCCATGCTGGCGCTGGCAGAGCTGATTCAAAACGGCGTTACCTCCATCGCGGAGATGTACTATTTCTGCGACGACATCGCGGAGGCCGTGGTGGAGGCCGGAATCAGCGCCAACATCTCCCGCTCTGTCACCATTTTCGAGCCGACAGAGCGCCCCCAGGACTACCCCGCCTGCCGGGATCTGGGGGAATTTGTGGGCCGGTGGCACGGCTATGGCAACGGGCAGATTCTGGCGGAGCCGTCCGTCCACGCGGAGTATACCTCCTTCCTCTGCCCGAACATGTGGGACTATCTGGCGGGCTACGCCAGGGAGCACGGGCTGGGGATGCACATCCACGTCTCCGAAACCCGCTCGGAGCATCAGGATTGTCTGGCCCGCCACGGCAAGACCCCCGTTCAGGTGCTGAACGACCACGGGTGCTGGGACGTTCGCGCCCTAGCCGCCCACTGTGTCTATGTCTCCGATGCGGACATGGACATCCTGCGGGAGAAGGGCGTTTCCGTCGTGCTGAACCCCGTCAGCAATTTGAAGCTCGGCTCCGGCATCGCCCGGGTGCCTCAGCTTCGGGATGCGGGGGTCAACCTGTGTCTGGGCACCGATGGAGCCTCCTCCAACAACAGTCTGGATCTGTTTCAGGAGATGAAACTCACCGCCATGCTCCACGGCGGCGTGTCCGGGGACCCCATGGCGGTCACGCCCGTGGAGGCGCTGCGTATGGCCACCGTCAACGGCGGGAAGGCGTTGGGCCGTCATACCGGCGTGATCGCCCCCAGCTATACGGCGGACATCATCGCCCTGGATTTCACCCGGCCCAACCTGATGCCCTGTCATGACGTGGTGGAGAACATCGTCTTTTCCGCCACCGGTGCGGATGTGTGTCTGACTATGGCCCGGGGCAGGCTGCTGTATCAGGACGGTCGGCTTTTGACCCTGAATCTGGACGCCATCCGCCGGGATGTGCAGGACTACGCCCTGCCCCGGCTGTTCGGATGACGATATGAATGAAGGAGGCGCTCCCTTGCCGAATCAATCCAATCAAAACGAAAAGAAGTCCTTTTTCGGCGGCGCGGCTGTTTTAGCCGCCGGTATCATGCTGGTAAAGGTCATCAGCGCAGTTTACAAAATCCCTCTGGTCAACATTCTGGGGGACGGGTATCAGGACTTTACCAACGGTTATTACGTCTATAACATTCTGCTGACCATCTCCACCGCCGGATTCCCTGTGGCTGTGTCCAAAATGGTCAGCGAGGCCAACACGCTGGGCCGACAGAATCAGGTTCACCGCATTTTCTCCGTAGCGATGAAAATTTTCGTCCTGCTGGGCCTGATCTCCTTTGTGATCATGTTCTTCGGCGCGGACTTTATCGCCGGTACGCTGATGAACAACGAGAAGTCCGCCGCCTGTATCCGGGTGCTGGCCCCGGCTGTGATCGGCGTGGGCTGTGTGTCCGCCTTCCGGGGCTACGCACAGGGGCATGGAAACATGGTCCCCACCTCCGTCTCTCAGGTCATCGAAGCCATCATCAAGCTGGTGGTCGGCCTGGGGCTGGCGGTTCTGCTGCTGAACATGGGCAAGAGCAGCTCCATTGCCGCCGCTGGCGCCATTGCCGGCGTGACCCTTGGCACGCTGGTCGCGCTGCTCTATATGGTGATTGACTATGTTCGCACCCGGAGACGGGAGCCGAAGGAGGCCGCCGACACGCCCCAGGGCGATAAAACCATCCTGAAACGGCTGCTTCAACTGGCTATTCCCATCTCCATCAGTTCTTCTTCTATGGCGATTATCACCGCCGTGGACAATTCGCTGGTGCAGGGCCGGCTGGTAAATGCTCTGGGCATGACCCTGGACGAAATGCGGGCCACCATGACCAGCTATTCCAGCGTACAGAACATCTATCAGCTCCCGGCCAGTCTGATGGTGGCTATCACCGCCTCCGTCATTCCCGCCGTTTCCTCCTGCTTCGCCCGGCAGGATAAAAAAGGCGCGGCTCGCATTGTCGGCTCCTCCCTGAAGGTAACGGCACTTCTGGCTTTCCCCACCGGCATCGGCATGATTGTGCTGGGCCAGCCTCTGGCGGAGCTGTTCTATTCCTACGGCTCTTCCACCGTCTCCGGGGAGCTGGCAGGGCAATGCCTGTCTCTGCTGGGCTTTGCGTCCATCTTTGTGTGCATCATGCTGGTGTGCAACTCCATCCTGCAATCCCATAACATGGTCACTATCCCCATGATTACCATGATTATCGGCGGAGTCATTATGGTGATCTTCGACTATGTGGTGGTGGGCATAATTGGTCTGATTGGCTCCCCGCTGGGCACCTGCGTCTGCTATACCGTCACGGCAGTTCTGGATTTGATTGTTGTGGTTCGGGTGGTGCCCAACTGCCCCAATCTGCTGTCCGTATTCTGCAAGCCCCTGATTGCCGCCGTGGTGATGGGGATTGTCGCCTGGGGCTTCTATCACCTGACCTGCGGTCTGCTGGGCAGCAAGCTCGCCTGTCTGGCCGCCGTGGCGGTGGCCGTGGTGGTCTATGTGGTGATGATTATCGTCCTGAAGGTTCTGAACAGGGATGACATGTCCCTGATGCCCAAGGGCGACAAGCTGTCGAAGATTTTGCACATTCAGTAAAACATAGAGGAAATTTCATGGAACCATTTACGTTCAAAGAGCATTATACGGTGGAGGATTTGCGCCAGGTGGTGCGGATCCTCCGCGCCCCGGACGGCTGCCCCTGGGACAGCGTCCAAACCCACCAGTCCATCCGCCGGAACTTCATTGAGGAAACGCTGGAGGCCTGTGAAGCCATTGACCGGGAGGACGCGACCCTGCTCCGGGAGGAGCTGGGGGACGTGCTGTTTCAGGTCATGTTCCACGCCGACATCGAGGCGAACGCGGGGCGCTTTGACCTGGACGATGCGGCGGACACCGCCTGTAAAAAGATGATTTTCCGCCACCCCCATGTGTTCGGGACAGAGCATTTCGATGGTCTGGAGCCGGAGCTGGCCCGGTGGGAGGAGCTAAAACGGCAGGAAAAGGGCCAGGATACCTATGGGGACACCCTGGACGCTGTGGCCCGGACGCTGCCCGGCCTGTGGCGGGCGGAAAAGCTGCAAAAGAAAGCGGCAAAGGCCGGCTTCACCTGGCCGGATACCGCCGCCGCATTGGGCAAACTCCGGGAGGAAACCGACGAGCTGACCGTCGCCGTGGCTGACAGCTCCAACGTGGCGGAGGAGCTGGGAGACGTTCTCTTTGCCGCCGCTGGCGTGGCGGTGCAGGCCGGGCTGGACCCGGAGGAATGTCTGCGCCAAACCTGTGAAAAATATATTCAACGCTTTCGCCAAATGGAGGATTTGGCACAGCAGGCGGGAACTCCACTGGACACCCTGCCCCCTGACGCGCAGCTCTCCCTGTGGGAGCAGGCCAAATCCCATCAAAAATAAGCCCCTGATAAATAAAACAAACCTGGAGGAACACGATCATGAACAAAGCAGAACTGATTCGCGCCGTTGCCGAGCGTAGCGGTATCACCAAGAAGGACGCTGAGCAGGCGGTCAACGACACGCTTTCCGTTATCTCTGACGCACTGGCTGCCGGGGAGCGGGTTCAGCTGGTGGGCTTCGGCTCCTTCGAGGTACGGGAGCGCGGCCCCCGCCAGTCCCGGAATCCCCGGACACAGGAGCCGATGGAAATCCCCGCCTCCCGCACGCCTGTATTCAAGGCAGGCAAGACGTTGAAGGACGCCGTTGCCGGGAAGCTGGAGTAAGACAAACAGGGCAAATGCGCGGAGCCGTTGGCGGTTCCCGCGCTTTTGCTGTCTGTATGCGTGATTGACTGGAACGGAGGATACCCATGCGACTGGACAAATATTTAAAAGTCTCCCGCCTGATCAAGCGCCGCACGGTGGCAAACGAGGCCTGTGACGCCGCCCGCGTCACCGCCAATGGCCGCCCTGTCAAGGCCAGCTATCAGGTCAAGGAGGGCGACGTGCTGGAAATCAAATACGGCGCAAGAGTGCTGAAGGTGGAGGTTCTGTCCACCGCAGACAACGTGGGCAAGCGGGACGCCGCCGCCATGTATCGGGAGGTCACATAAAAATATCGGGGAAAGCCGGGAAATTCTCTGTTTTTCTCGGAATTATACTTTCCGAACGTTGCCCTGATATGCTATAATATGATATTAAGGAATCTGTGGAGCAGTCCGCTCCTTTGATATATTTTGAAATGTGTCCGGTCGCCGGACACTGAAAGGGAATCAACCTATGGCTATTCTAAAATCGCTCTTTGGCAACACGTCCAAAAAAGAGCTGAAGAAGATCAACCCCATTGTCCGACAAATCAACGCCCTCTCTGACGAGTATAAGGCCATGACCGATGCACAGCTCCAGGCCAAAACCCCGGAGTTCAAGGAGCGGCTTGCCAATGGCGAGATGCTGGACGACCTGTTGCCCGAGGCCTTCGCCACCGTGCGGGAGGCCGCCGACCGTGTGCTGGGGATGCGTCCCTATGACGTGCAGCTGATTGGCGGTATCGTCCTGCACCGGGGCATGATCGCAGAGATGAAAACCGGCGAAGGTAAAACCCTGGTGGCAACCCTCCCCGCCTATCTGAATGCGCTGACCGGAAAGGGCGTTCACATCATCACCGTGAACGACTATCTGGCAAAGCGTGACTCCGAGTGGATGGGAAAGGTTCATCGCTTCCTGGGTCTGACCGTGGGACTGGTGATTCACGAGGTCACAGGAGCCGATCGAAAGGCCGCTTACCAGGCCGATATCACCTACGGCACCAACAACGAGTTCGGCTTTGACTACCTGCGGGACAACATGGCGATTTATGACCGGGAGCTGGTGCAGCGGGGACAGCCCTACTGTATCGTGGACGAGGTGGACTCCATCCTCATTGATGAGGCCCGGACCCCGCTGATTATCTCCGGTCAGGGCGATAAGCCCTCGGAGCAGTATTCCGTGGTAGACCAGTTTGTCTGCACCCTGCATCCGCTGGTGGTCGCCAAGCAGGACGCCAAGGTGGACGAGGCCGAGAACTATATCGACCTGTGGACGGAGGAAAACCTGAAAAAGGGCATGTCCGAGGAGGCCGCCCGTATCGCCGCCCAGGAGCGCTTTGACCGGATGGACTACATTGTCAACGAAAAGGACAAGGCCGTGACCCTGACCGCCTCCGGTATCCGCAAGGCGGAGTCCCGGTTCCAGATCGAGAACCTCTCCGACCCGGAGAACTCCACCCTGTCCCACTATATCAACCAGTCCATTCGGGCCCACGGCCTGATGCACCGGGACGTGGACTATGTGGTGAAGGACGGCGAGGTCATCATCGTGGACGAGTTCACCGGACGACTGATGTACGGTCGGCGGTACTCCGACGGTCTGCACCAGGCTATCGAGGCCAAGGAACACGTCACCGTGGCCCGGGAGTCCAAGACGCTGGCCACCATCACGTTCCAGAACTACTTCCGTCTGTACTCCAAGCTGGCCGGTATGACCGGTACGGCCATGACGGAGGACGAGGAATTTGCCACCATCTATGCGCTGGATATCGTGGAGATCCCCACCAACAAGCCCATCGCCCGCGTTGACCACCCCGATGTGGTGTACAAGACCGCCGCAGCCAAGTACAACGCGGTGGTGGAGCAAATTGTGGAGTGCCACGAGAAGGGTCAGCCCGTGCTGGTCGGCACCGTCTCCATCGAAAAGTCGGAGATCGTCTCCGCCCTTCTGAAAAAGCGGGGCATCCCCCACAACGTATTGAACGCCAAGAACCACGAAAAAGAGGCCGAGATCGTGGCCCAGGCCGGTAAGCTGGGAGCCGTCACCGTAGCCACCAACATGGCCGGTCGTGGTACGGATATTATGTTGGGCGGCAACGCCGAATATCTGGCGAAATCCGACCTGCGGAAGGCCGGCATGAGCGACGAGCTGATTGCGGAGGCCACCGGCTTTGCCGAAACCGACGATGAGGAAATTCTGGACGCCCGCCGCCAGTTCCAGCAGGCTGAGGCCAAGTACAAGGACGCCATCAAGGCCGAGGCGGACAGCGTTCGTCAGGCCGGCGGCCTGTTTATCCTGGGCACCGAGCGCCACGAATCCCGGCGTATCGACAACCAGCTCCGGGGCCGTGCCGGTCGGCAGGGCGACCCCGGCGAGACCCGCTTTTACCTCTCTCTGGAGGACGATGTGCTGCGTCTGTTCGGCGGCGAAGGCGTCGCCTCCCGGATGGATCGGCTGGGTCTGGAGGACGACACCCCCATTGAGCAGGGCTTCCTGACAAAGGCCATCGAACGCGCTCAAAAGACCATCGAGTCCAAGAACTTCCAGACCCGGAAAAACGTGCTGGAATACGACGATGTGATGAACACCCAGCGCGAGGTCATTTACTCCCAGCGCCGCCAGGTGCTGGACGGGCAGGACTTGCAGGACTCCATCCAAAAGATGATAACCGGCATGGTCGAGCGCACCATCAATGGCCACGCCGGGGAGCAGGGATATCTGACCGCCGCCCAGTTCAAGGAGGCCACCTCCACCTATCGGGGCCTGTTCTTCCGCCCGGATGAGTTCCTGCTGACCGATGAGGAGCTGTCCATGAAGAGCCCTCAGGAGCTGATCGACTCCATCACCACCCGCGCCCTGGAGCAATACGCCGCCAAGGAGGAGGAGCTGGGTCAGGCCCCCAACGGGGACCCACTGCTCCGGGAAGTGGAGCGCGTTATGCTGCTGCGGACGGTGGACGAATACTGGATGGACAATCTGGAGGCCATGGACGACCTGAAACAGGGCATCGGCCTCCGGGGATACGGTCAGTACGACCCCGTTGTGGAGTATAAGCGGGAAGGCTACGCCATGTTCGAGGACATGATTCTGGCGATTCAGGAGGAAACGGTTCGCCGCATCTTCCTGACCCATTTGAAGCAGCCCATCCAGCGCCAGCGTGTCGCCAAGGTCACGGGAGAATCCGGGGCCAGCGACGGCACCGTGAAGAAGCAGCCCACCCGGAAGAAAATCAAAATTGGCCGCAACGACCCCTGCCCCTGCGGCAGCGGCCTGAAATGGAAGAAGTGTACCTGCGCGGAGTATCACTCCGATTTAGGCCCCACTGCCTCCAACCAGCAATGAGTGTCACGGAACACACCCGTCAGGGCGTTGTCTTTTACCAGTCGGAGCTGCTGAACGCCGCCGGAGGCGTTGCTCACGGCTTTTCCACCCGGTATGGCGGGGTCAGTCAGGGCGTGTTTTCCTCCCTGAATCTGGGCCACGCCCGGGGGGACGACCGGGAGGCCGTGCTGGAGAACTACCGCCGCTTCTGCGCCGCCACCGGCACGGATGTGCAAAATCTGGTCTTTACCAAGCAGGTTCATCGGGACGATATTCAAATCGTCACCTCCGCCGATGCAGGGAAGGGACTGTACCGCCCCCGCAACTGGGAGGTGGACGGTCTGGTGACGGATGTACCCGGTATCCCGCTGGTGGTATTCTCCGCCGACTGTCTCCCCGTGCTGCTGTACGACCCGGTGCGCCGGGCCATCGGCGCCTGTCATTGCGGCTGGCGGGGAACCGCTCTGGGACTGGCGAAAAAGACCGCCGAAACCCTGTGCCGGGTTTATGGCTCCCGTCCCCAGGATATCCGGGCCGCCATCGGCCCCGGTATCTCCCGCTGCTGCTTTGAAACCCACAGCGACGTTCCGGAGGCCATGACCGCCGCCCTGGGGGACGCCGCACTCCCGGCCATTGACCGCCTGGAAAATGGCAAGTTCAAGGTAGACTGCAAGGCGATCAACCGCACCTGGCTTCTACAGGCGGGCCTGCTGCCGGAGCAGATTGAAGTCTCTGACCAGTGTACCTGCTGTCAGCCGGAAAAATTCTGGTCACACCGCCGGGTGGGGCAGGCCCGCGGCAGTCTGGCGGCTTTGATTCAACTGACCCCGCAAGCCTGATTTATGTGAAGAAACAATCCTGAAATAGAAACGCTGCGCCCGCAGCCCGAAAGGAATTGGTCGAATGATGAACTATGTTTTTCGCTGCTTTGCCGAAAAGCGCACCGGATTTGACGTAGAGGCCCAGCACCTCTGCCGGGAGCTGAAGGAACAGCTGGGTATCTCCGCATTGGAGTATGTCCGCATCCTGCACCGCTATGACGTGGAGGGAATCGACTACCCCGTTTATCTCCAGGCCCGAACCACTGTATTTTCCGAGCCGATGTGCGACAGCTTCTATGACGAGACATTCCCCGCTGTCAGCGGCCCTCATCGCCTTCTGGCTGTGGAGGCTCTGCCCGGTCAGTATGACCAGCGGGCGGACTCCTGCGCCCAGTGCATCCAGCTGCTTTCCTGTGGGGAGCGTCCCCTGGTAAACGCCGCCACCATCTATATTCTGGGCGGCACGCTGACCGACGCGGATATGACCCGCATCAAGGGCTATCTCATCAACCCGGTGGAGCGCCGGGAGGCCACAATGGAGAAACCAGCCACGCTGGTTCAGACATACGATATTCCCTCCTCCGTGGCCGTTTTGGAGGGCTTCTGCTCCAAGGATGAGGCAGAGCTGACCGCCATGCTGGGGGACTATGGCCTGGCGATGGATTTGGCGGACTTGAAGTTCCTCCAGACTTATTTCCGGGACGAGGAACATCGTGACCCCACCATCACCGAGCTGCGGCTGGTGGATACCTATTGGTCTGACCACTGCCGCCACACCACCTTCGGCACGCACATTGACTCCGTGCAAATCGAGGACGAGGATGTGGCCGGAGCCTATCAGGAGTACTTGGCTGGGCGTGTGGAGGTCTATGGCGAGGAAAAGGCCGCCCAGCGGCCTCAGACCCTGATGGACGCAGGAACCCTGGGCACCAAGGTGCTGAAAAAGCGCGGCCTGCTGCCCAATCTGGACGAATCCGAGGAGATCAACGCCTGCTCCATCCACATCCCCGTGGATATTGACGGACAGGATCAGGATTGGCTCCTGATGTTTAAAAACGAGACGCACAACCACCCCACGGAGATCGAGCCGTTCGGCGGCGCGGCCACCTGTATCGGCGGCGCAATTCGTGACCCGCTTTCCGGACGCGCCTATGTGTATCAAGCCATGCGTATCACCGGCTGCGGCGACCCCCGCACCCCCATGGACCAGACTCCGGAGGGCAAGCTGCCCCAGCGGAAATTGGCTACCACCGCCGCCGCGGGTTATTCCTCCTACGGCAACCAGATCGGCCTTGCCACCGGTCATGTGGCGGAGTTCTATCACCCCGGCTATGTGGCAAAGCATCTGGAGCTGGGCGCTGTTGTCGCCGCCGCTCCGGCAGAGAATGTAGTGCGGGTACGCCCCGCCCCCGGCGATGTGGTGATCCTGCTGGGCGGACGCACCGGCCGTGACGGAATCGGCGGGGCCACCGGCTCCTCCAAGAGCCACAATCTGGCCTCCCTGGACACCTGTGCCGCCGAGGTACAGAAGGGCAACGCCCCGGAGGAGCGCAAGATTCAGCGCCTGTTCCGGAACAAGGACGTGACCCGGATGATTAAGCGCTGCAACGACTTCGGCGCAGGCGGCGTGTCCGTTGCCATTGGCGAGCTGGCCGACGGTCTGGACATTGACCTGGATGCCGTGCGGAAAAAGTACGAGGGGCTGGACGGCACTGAGCTGGCAATCTCCGAGTCTCAGGAGCGCATGGCCGTGGTGGTGTCCGCAGAGGACGCCCCCGCCTTCCTGAAAGCCGCCGAGAATGAGAATCTGGAGGCCTATCAGGTGGCCGTGGTGACGAAATCCCCCCGTCTGGTGCTGAACTGGAACGGCGTGCGGATTGCAGACCTGTCCCGGGCCTTTTTGAACTCCAACGGTGCGGATAAGCACACCACCGTTTACGTTCCCAAGCTGCCCCAGCCGGATGTGCCGGAGGTCACGGACGTGATAGCGGAATTTGAGCGTCTGGCAACGGACCCCAACCTGGCCTCTCAGCGGGGTCTGGTGGAGCGCTTTGACGGCTCCATCGGTGCGGCCTCCGTGCTGATGCCCTTCGGCGGACGGGAGCAAACCACCCCCGCCCAGGCGATGTCGGCCCTGCTGCCCGTTGGCCCCGGCCACGAAACCACCACCTGCTCCGTTATGGCCTACGGCTTTGAGCCGTACCGCTCCGCCCGGAACCCCTTCTACGGCGCGGCCTGCTCCGTGGTGGAGTCCGTGGGCAAGCTGGTGGCCGCCGGTGCGGACTATAAGGAAGCATATCTCTCCCTCCAGGAGTATTTTGAAAAGCTGCGTACCGACCCGGAGCGCTGGGGCAAGCCCTTCTCCGCCCTGATGGGTGCGCTGTCCGCCCAAATTGGTCTGGGCGCTGCCGCCATCGGCGGCAAGGATTCCATGTCCGGCTCCTTCCTGGATATGGACGTACCTCCCACGCTGGTTTCCTTCGCCATTGCGCCCTGCAATGCGGAGAAGGTGGTGTCCACCGAATTCAAGCGGGCGGACGACCCGGTGTACTTCTTCCAGGCCCCCTCCGGGGACTATGAGGGCACCAAGGCCCTTTGGGAGCAGTTCCACGCTCTGACCGAGGCCGGCAAGGTGCGGGCCGCCTGGGCCGTTACCAGCGCCGGGGCCGGCGAGGGCCTGATGAAAATGACCTTTGGCAATCAGGTGGGCTTCTCCGGCAACGACAACTGCACCGCCGAGCTGCTGTTCCACCCGGCCAGCGGCTCCATTCTGGCGGAGCTGACCGAAAACGTGGACTTCGGCCTGTGCATCGGAAAGACCTCCTTCGTTCCCATGATCGAGGCCGCAGGTGCCTTTATCTCCATTCACGACCTGCGGGACATCTGGGAGACGACTCTGGAGGACGTATACCCCACCCGCACCGCCGACGAGTACGAGGTGGAGGAAGTGGACGAGCTGGACACCGATGCCCGCCTGAACTGCGAGGGCAACGGCGGCGGCTCCAGCGCCGAGGAGGAGATGCAGACCATCTCCTGCACACAGCGCTCCACCCATAAGCCGGTCACCTCCGTTGCCCGGCCCAGAGCGGTCATCCCCGTGTTCCCCGGCACCAACTGCGAATATGACACCGCTCAGACCTGCCTCCGGGCGGGCATCGAGCCGGAAATTCTGGTGGTTCGCAACCTGACCTCTGCCCTGCTGAACGAGTCCGCCGAGGCGCTGGAGCAGGCCATTGGCCGCAGTCAGATGATTATTCTCCCCGGCGGGTTCTCCGGCGGCGACGAGCCGGAGGGCTCCGGCAAGTTCATTGCCTCCTTCTTCCGGAATCCCCGTATCTCCGACGCAGTGCATGAGCTGCTGAAGAATCGGGACGGCCTGATGCTGGGCATCTGCAACGGATTCCAGGCGCTGGTGAAGTTGGGTCTGGTCCCCTATGGCGAGATTCGCCCCATGGACGACACCTGCCCCACCCTGACCTTTAACCTGATTGGCCGGCACCAGTCCCGGTATGTCACGACCCGGGTGGCCTCGGTCAACTCCCCCTGGATGCTGAAAAGCGAGGTGGACGACCTGTACACCATCCCTGTCTCCCACGGCGAAGGCCGGTTTGTGGCTCCCCCGGCGATTCTGTCCAGCATGATGGAAAATGGCCAGATCGCCACCCAGTATGTGGACACGGTGACGGGCCTGCCCACCATGCGAATCGCGGGCAACCCCAACGGCTCGGTGGAGGCTATCGAGGGCATTTTCTCCCCGGACGGACGGGTGTTCGGCAAGATGGGCCACAACGAGCGGTATGGCAGCCTTGTGGCAAAGAACATCCCCGGCGAGAAATATATGCCCATATTCGAGTCCGGTGCGCTGTATTTTAAGTAATCACCCTTTATTCCCGCGCCTCCGGCCTGACCGGAGGCGCTCTGACCGAAATGATGATAGATTCTATTATTTTTGACATTGACGGCACTCTGCTGGACTCCCGGGCCCAGGTTCGCCTGGCCTGGAGCGCCCTGGTGGAGGAGCTGTCCGGACACCCCTGGGAGATCTCTGACCGGGACTTTACCTCCCTGTTCGGCAGGCCCATGGACTATATCGCGGGAAAGCTGTTCCCGGAGGAGCCGGACGGGCAGGAGCGGATGCGAAAGGCCAACCTGTGCTATGCGGCGGAAAACGACTGGCTGTGGGAGCATCCCGGCCAGCTGTTCCCCGGCGTAGCGGAGACTTTGACGCAGCTGTCCCGGCGCTGGCCCCTGTATATCGTGAGCAACTGTCAGACCGGCTATATTCAGGCGGCGTTACAGCCCCACGGTCTGCTGCCCCTGTTCCGGGGCTGGCTGTGCTTCGGGGATACGGGAGCGCCCAAAAGCGTCACCATGCGCCGCCTGGCGGAACAGTATCACCTGAGCGCCCCCATTTATGTGGGGGACACCCAGGGGGATGAGGACGCCTGCCGGGAGGCGGGAATTCCCTTTGTCTATGCAACCTACGGGTTTGGTCAGGCGGCGCACCCTGACCGAACCATTGCCCGGCTGTCCGACCTGTTGACCCTGTGCGTTGGAGAGGAGGCCCTCTGTCATGGAGGAGAATAAACAGATGGAACCGGACGAAACCCCGGGCAAGCGCCGCAAGGGTGGAAAGCGGATTCGGGAGAAGAAACGCAGCTGGCAACGGGAGTTGCTGAGCTGGATTCTGACCATCGGCGTTCCCGTTCTGATTGTGCTTTTGCTGAATCAGTTTGTGGGGAAGCTGGTGGTGGTCAGCGGAACCTCCATGTATCCCACTCTGTATGATCGGGATCTGCTGATCGTCCGCACCATCAACTACACGCCCAGCCAGGGCGACATTGTGATCTGCCACACCAGCGAGGACAGCGAGCTGGAGAGCAAAAACATCGTCAAGCGGGTCATTGCCGTAGGCGGTCAGACGGTGGAGATCAACTATGAGGCCAACACCGTCACCGTGGACGGGGTGGTTCTGGACGAGCCTTATCTGAACACCAGCTACGGCGATGTGATGATGAGCGGCTATTACGAGGACGCCACTTATGTGGTGCCGGAGGGCTATATCTTCGTCATGGGCGACAACCGGAACAATTCCACCGACAGCCGAAGCCACGCCGTGGGTATGGTGCCGTTGGAGGACGTGATAGGAGTATCTCTGATCGACATTCCCCTGGGGCATTTGATCGGGGATAACAGCGACCCATGAACCTGCTGATTTCCGCCTGTCTGCTGGGCTGTGCCTGCCGCTACGACGGGAACAGCAGACCCCGGCCCGAAATTGCCGCACTCCAGCCCCGCTTTCACCTGATTCCCGTCTGTCCGGAGCAGATGGGCGGCCTGCCTACGCCCCGGCCCGCCTCAGAGCGCCGGGGAAACCGGGTGGTGACAGCCCTGGGAACGGATGTGACCGACCAATACCGGCGGGGCGCAGAGGAAGCGCTGCGTCTGGCGCAACTGTTTCACTGTTCCTGCGCCCTGTTGAAGGAGCGCTCCCCCTCCTGCGGATGCGGCGCAATTTATGACGGAACCTTCTCCGGCACGCTGATTCCGGGGGATGGCGTGACGGCCGCGCTGTTAAAGGCCCATGGGATACAGGTTTTTGGCGAAAGCCAAATCCGGGAACTGCTGGCACAGTTCTCTGATTCTGTGTAAATTCACATGAAACAGCCCCGAACTTCGTTCGGAGCTGTTTTTTGCAACTCAGGAGCAACCTGTCTGAAAAATTTAGGCTTCTGCGCCGCGAAAATCAATTTTACGTTACTAGAATCCCCCAAAACTGTAAAGTGTTTTTTCCTTTCTGATATGGTATTCATCTCGGAGTGGGCTTTTTCAACCCCATTTCTTTTTGACGGGGCAAA
>JAJQBJ010000097.1 GCA_021203345.1 Oscillospiraceae bacterium | reverse complement strand
TAGATGAACCGTTCTCTTGACGCTTCATCTATCATCGTGTACTGGTAAAATGTATCCTCATACTCCCCAACATAGCAGATTTTCGGAACATATTTAACATCTAACTGCCACTTCTTCCCGAGCTCCGTCGGCGTGTCATAGTGCCCCAGATGCCGGGATTTCTTCTTGGTGGATTCCACCTTTTCACGGTAGCCCAGCCGCACAAATACGCGATATAATGACCCGATATGCCGTGTGTAGCCTCTTTCTAACAGCTTTCCATACATCTCACAGATAGAAATGTGGGGATTCCTTTTGTGAAGATTTTGAATCCATTTCAGTTCTTCCTCCGTATGGGCATTCGGGTGCGGCGTGCGAGGCCGGTGCGACTTCGGCTCCAGAGATTCCCTTGTCCCATCGTACAGCTTGTTCCAACGCATCAATGATGCTTTAGAAATGTGGTACCGCCGGCACACAAAAGCAATATCCTTTGTCTGCCGGTACAACTGCACTGAATACACTTTCGTCGTTATTTCATGTGGACAATATCTCTTGGCGTGTGTTATACTTGTCATGGTGATTGAGTCCTCCTGTTAACTTAGGGTTGTGGTGATCTGATTTTAACAGAACTCAATCACTTTTTCTATCCCTCAGTCTCACATCTATTGTAAAGCTACACTGTTGCCCCGGAATTTTTCCTCCGCTCCTTGAAATTCCCTGCCCGGAGTACTATAATAGCTGTATTGTATCGCAGCTCAAACAACTTCGGGGCCTTCCATTCGGGCACCCAGAATTGGAGGAAATTGAACTTGGAGAAAAAACCTTATTATATCACGACGGCCATTGCCTACACCTCGGCCAAGCCCCACATCGGCAACACCTATGAGATCGTGCTGGCCGACGCCATTGCCCGGTACAAGCGGATGACGGGCTATGACGTTTATTTCCAGACCGGCACGGACGAGCATGGGCAGAAGATCCAGGAGAAGGCGGAGGCTGCCGGCATCTCCCCCCAGGAGTATGTGGACAACATCTCCGGGGAGATCAAGCGCATTTGGGATCTGATGAACACCACCTACGACCGGTTTGTCCGCACCACCGACCCGCAGCACGTTCGGAAGGTTCAAAAAATCTTCAAGAAAATGCATGACAAGGGGGACATCTATAAGGGCAAGTATGTGGGAAAATATTGCACCCCCTGTGAATCCTTCTGGACGGAGAGCCAGCTGGTAGACGGGAAATGCCCCGACTGCGGCCGCGAGGTGCGGGATGCGGAGGAGGAGGCTTACTTCTTCCGTATGAGCAAGTACGCTGACCGGCTGATGAAGCACATCGAGGAGCATCCGGAGTTTATTCAGCCGGAGAGCCGCAAAAACGAGATGGTCAACAACTTCCTAAAGCCCGGCTTGCAGGACTTATGTGTCTCCCGCACCAGCTTCACCTGGGGCATCCCGGTGGAGTTCGACCCCGGCCATGTGGTCTATGTCTGGCTGGACGCACTGAGCAACTATATCACCTTCTGCGGCTATGACCCGGACGGCAACCATGACGAGCAGTATCACAAATACTGGCCCGCCGACCTGCACCTGATTGGCAAGGATATCATCCGGTTCCACACGATTTACTGGCCCATTTTCCTGATGAGCATGGGCGAGCCGCTGCCCAAGCAGGTTTTCGGCCACCCCTGGCTGCTGGTGCAGGGGGGAAAGATGAGCAAGTCCCAGGGCAATGTGATTTATGCGGACGATTTGGTGGAGCTGTTCGGCGTGGACGCGATTCGCTACTTTGTCCTGCACGAGATTCCCTTCGCCAACGACGGGGTCATGACCTACGAGCTGATTATCGAGCGGGTGAACAGTGAGCTGGCAAATATCCTGGGCAATCTGGTCAACCGCACCATCGCCATGGATCAGAAATACTTCGGCGGTGAGATCATGGCTCCCACCCAGTCCGACCCCGTGGACGAGGAGTTGAAGGCCGTGGCGCTGGAGCTGCCCGCCAAGGTGGAGGCCCGGATGAACGAGCTGAAGGTGGCCGACGCCATTGACGAGATTTTCGTGCTGCTCCGCCGGGCAAATAAATATATTGACGAGACAGCCCCCTGGGCGCTGGCCAGAGACATGGAGGCCAACGGCGCCCGGCTGGGTACGGTGCTGTACAATCTGCTGGAGTCCATCCGGTATGCCGCAATTATGTTGCAGCCCTATCTGCCCGACACCAGCGAGAAGATGCTGCGTCAGCTGGGCGTGGAAAACGGCGGCGTAGAGAGCCTGACCGCATTCAACGGAATGCCCGTGGGCGGTCATGTGGGCCAGGCAGAGATCCTGTTTGCCCGGCTGGATATGGCGAAAAAGCTGGAGGAAATCGAGGCGTTCAACGCGGCCAAGGCCAAAGCCGCTCTGCCCGCCCTGGAGGTGGAGCCGCAGAGCCAGGAGCAGGTGGATTTTGACACCTTCTCCAAATCCGACCTTCGGGCCGTCAAGGTGAAGGATTGCCAGCCGGTGAAAAAGAGCAAAAAGCTGCTGCGCTTCACGCTGGATGACGGCACCGGCACGGACAGACAGATTTTGTCCGGCATCGCTGCCTATTACAAGCCGGAGGAACTGATTGGCAAGACGCTGATTGCCATTGTGAACCTGCCCGCCCGGAAGATGATGGGGCTGGAGTCCAACGGTATGCTGATTTCCGCCGTTCACACGGAGAAGGGCGAGGAAAAGCTGAACCTGATTATGGTGGACGACAGCATCCCCGCCGGCGCAAAGCTCTGCTGAATTTGAACCATAAAGGGGCTGTCTCCCGGGGAGGTCATTCTAGGAATGGCTCCGGTCAGACAGCCCCTTTGCGCGGCCAATCAAGGAGGGAAAACCATGTATTTTGACACCCACGCTCACTATGACGATGAAAAATTTGACACAGACCGGGATGCGGTTTTGCAGGAAATGGCGAACCACAATGTCGGTCTGATTGTGAACCCCGGCTGCACCGTAGAAAGCTCCAAAGCCGCCATTGCCCTGGCGGAGCAATATCCCTTTATCTACGCCGCCGTTGGCATCCATCCGGAAAACTGTCAGGGTGCAACCGAGGCGGACTTCCAGGCCATCGAAGCGCTGACTGCCCACCCCAAGGTAAAGGCCGTCGGAGAAATTGGTCTGGATTACTACTGGGAAAAGACGCCGGAGGGCCGGGCCTTTCAGCGGGAGGTTTTGCAGCGGCTGCTCGACCTGGCCCGGACGCTGAATTTACCCGCCATTATGCACGACAGGGACGCGCACCAGGATTGCATGAATGCGGTGCGGGCGAATCCCCAGGTGCGGGGCGTGTTCCACTGCTACAGCGGCAGTCTGGAGGACGCAAAGGTGCTGGTCAGCCGGGGATGGATGCTGTCCTTTGGCGGCTCCACCACCTTCCGGAGCGCCCGCCGTGCGCCGGAGGTCATTCAAGCCATTCCCCTGGAGTTCCTGATGCTGGAGACGGATTCGCCCTACCTGGCCCCGGTGCCGTATCGGGGAAAGCGGAACGACAGCCGCAACCTGCCCCTGATTGCCGCCAAAATCGCGGAAATCAAGGGAATCTCCGTGGAGGAGGTTGAATGGGTCACCACCGAGAACGGCAAGCGTTTCTTCGGCATTGAATAACTGACAACAGAAACCTGAGAACAAAAATATGGCCCGCCGGCTAAGCCGGCGGGCCAACAGTCTGTCAAAGAACTATCCCCTGCCCCCATTTCTGGTATAATAAGGGAAATGG
>JAJQBJ010000017.1 GCA_021203345.1 Oscillospiraceae bacterium | reverse complement strand
CTCGAATTTTTGCTTTTTCGAGTGTCTACTCTAAGGGGACTATATCAGATTGCCGCTCTATGTTCATTATGATATTATTTTGTTACGGGCATCACGATAAACTGGAAGTTGTCAGCATCTCATAAAACCTGAGCAACCTATTTCTGAAAACTCAGTAAATCCTAACGCTTTGTAAAAAGCTACTGTTTGAGGTGTATCATCTGTTGCCAATTCGATTTGACGAACATTTGCGTAATGCTCAAGTATTGCCTTCAGCAAAGCAGTACCAACACCCTTCCGTTGTTTTTCCGGAAAGACCAGAATATCTTGAACAAAAATAATTGTAAAGTCATCGCCAACAACCCGAATGATCCCAAGCAAATCATCATTTTCATATGCCGCTAATACCAATAGAGAATTCTGAAATCCTTGTCTCAATGTCTGCGGATCATCAGTATATGCAGTCCAGCCAACACTTGAATATAGCTGGATGATTTCATTTTCATTGTAATTGGAATATTCTCGAATATCCATAATCTATCCTCCAAATTCCGATTTGTCGATCTGACACGGCCATTATACATCATCCGGCTTCTGTTGAACAGATGGCTTTCAAGGATTTTTCAGAGCAAATTCCTTCCGATGTGCTTGTTTTTTGCTTTCTCCGCCGGAAACAAAAATAGAGCGTTACCTGTGCCGGTTTGCCAATAACGCTGCTCATAGCTCACGAGAAACAGGCTGCTTCGGCAGAATACAGCGAGAAATTACAGGGTACGAAACGTGTTGGATTCTCAAGGAACTTCGGGACTTTGCAGCATTACATGACACCGCGATGAACACAGGGTGAACCGCCTTTCCAAACTCCCAAGGGATTTGACAGACGCTTCAACTTCCGGTATGATAAGGGGGACACAAGCGAGCGCCGGAACGGGCGCAGAGAAGGAACGAAGCATATGGCAAGAAAAACTGCAAAGCCGGAATACGGCAATAAATCCATCACCGCCCTGAAGGGAGCTGACCGCGTCAGAAAGCGCCCCGGGGTCATCTTTGGCTCCGACGGGCTGGAGGGCTGCGAGCATGCGGTCTTTGAAATTTTGTCCAACGCCATCGACGAGGCGAAGGAGGGCCACGGCGACCTGATCGAGGTCACACGGTTTGAGGATCGCTCCATTCAGGTGGAGGACTTTGGCCGGGGCTGCCCCGTGGACTGGAATGAGGCGGAGGGCCGCTACAACTGGGAGCTGGTGTTCTGCGAGCTGTACGCTGGCGGCAAATACCAGAACGGCGAGGGCGACAACTACGAATACGCGCTGGGTCTGAACGGCCTTGGCTCCTGCGCCACCCAGTATTCCAGCGAATATTTTGACGCGGTGATTTACCGGGACGGGAAGAAATACACCCTCCACTTTGAGCGGGGCGAAAATGTCGGCGGCCTCCACAGCGAAAAGGCCGACCGGAAAAAGACCGGCTCCCTGTTTCACTGGAAGCCCGATTTGGAGGTGTTCACCGACATCGACATCCCGGTGGACTACTATCTGGATATTTTAAAGCGGCAGGCCGTGGTGAACTCCGGCGTCACCTTCCGGTTCCGCAATCAGGTGAACGGGAAGTTTGAAATCACCGATTTCAAATACGAAAACGGTATTCTGGACTATGTTTCCGAACTGGCCGGGGAAAATCCCCTGACCCAGCCGGTATTCTACCAGTCCGAGCGCCGGGGCCGCGACCGGGCCGACAAGCCGGAGTATAAGGTGAAGCTGTCTGTGGCCTTCTGCTTCTCCAACCGGACTGCCGTGATCGAGCATTATCACAATTCCTCCTGGCTGGAGCATGGCGGCTCCCCGGAAAAGGCCATGAAATCCGCCTTTGTCTCCGCCATCGACGGGTATCTCCGCCAGCAGGGGAAGTATAACAAGAACGAGAGCAAAATCACCTTTTCGGACATTCAGGACGCGCTGGTGCTGGTGAGCAACAACTTCTCCACCCAGACCTCCTACGAAAATCAGACGAAAAAGGCCATCAACAACAAGTTCGTTCAGGAGGCCATGACCGCCTTTTTAAAGGAAAGTCTGGAGGTCTATTTCATCGAGAACCCGCTGGAGGCCGCCCGCATCGGGGAGCAGATTCTGATCAACAAGCGCAGCCGGGAAACCTCGGAAAAGACCCGGCTGAACCTGAAAAAGAAGCTGAGCAGCAACCTGGATATCTCCAACCGGGTGCAGAAATTTGTGGACTGCCGCACCAAGGACGTTTCCCGCCGGGAGCTGTATATTGTGGAGGGCGACTCCGCTCTGGGCGCCTGTAAGCTCAGCCGGGACGCGGAGTTTCAGGGCATCATGCCCATTCGGGGCAAAATCCTTAACTGTTTGAAAGCGGACTACCCCCGCATTTTCAAAAGCGACATCATCACCGACCTGATGCGGGTGCTGGGCTGCGGCGTGGAGGTCAGCGACAAGCGCAGCAAGGATCTGTCCGCCTTTGATTTGGACAATCTGCGCTGGAGCAAGGTCATTCTCTGCACCGATGCGGACGTGGACGGGTATCAGATTCGGACGCTGCTGCTGACCATGCTGTACCGCCTGACCCCCACCCTGATTAAGGAGGGCTATGTCTATATTGCTGAGTCCCCGCTGTACGAAATCAATTATAAGGAAAAAACCTGGTTCGCCTACAACGAGCAGGAAAAGGCTGCCATTCTGGCCCCCTTACAGGGCAAGCGGTACACGATTCAGCGCTCCAAGGGCCTTGGCGAAAACGAGCCGGATATGATGTGGCTGACCACCATGAACCCGGAAACCCGCCGCCTGATTAAGGTCATGCCCGCCGATGCGGAGCAGACCAGCCAGGTCTTTGACCTGCTTCTGGGCGATAACCTCCAGGGCCGTAAGGAGCATATCGCTCAGGACGGTCATAAATATCTGGAGCTGGCGGATTTGTCGTAAGCTCCCTTCTCGAAATCGTATTGTGTTTCATACGCAGAAAAATCAGTCTATCCGCCGCCAAAACAGATCGACTGACATTTACGAAAGGTATCAGAATGGAAATAAAGAAAATTGAAAAAAACAGCGTCATTTGCGCTGTGATTCAAAGCGCCGATGTGGTGATTGCCGACCCTCAATCCGCGCTGGATGTGCTGATGACGGCAAAATACGAGGTCGGAACAAAGAATATCGTAATCGACAAGACGTTGGTCGCAGAGGATTTTTTCATTCTCAGCACTGGTCTTGCGGGAGAAATCCTGCAAAAGTACGTCAATTACGGCGGACGCATTGCGATATTCGGCGATTTCTCGCATTATACAAGCAAGCCCCTCAGAGACTTTATTTATGAAAGCAACAAGGGGAAAAACGCGTTCTTTGTTGCAACCGAAAACGAGGCTGTGAATATGCTTACCCGGTAAATTCCGAATGTTCGGACGTGGACACAGGCCGCGCCGAAAAAGGATCGGACAGCAGTAATACCATGTGGAGCTGTCCGGTCTGTAAAGCGTTCAATCCGCCTGGATGTAAATACTGTTTCATGTGTGGATATCATACAGGCACCGTCTGAGAAAGGAGCGCAGATACCCGGCGTTTGCGCCGGATGCATGACCGCAACGGGGAAAGTTGAAATTACCGTTCGGATGTGACAGCGATACCATGTTATATGATTGAAAGCCCCTCTCGTTCAAGAGTGGGGCTTTCGCACGCCCTGCCCCCACCCCCGCGCTGATATAGTCCCCTTAGAGTAGACACTCGAAAAAGCAAAAATTCGAGACTAC
>JAJQBJ010000024.1 GCA_021203345.1 Oscillospiraceae bacterium | reverse complement strand
TAGTCTCGAATTTTTGCTTTTTCGAGTGTCTACTCTAAGGGGACTATATCACTCTACGGAACGGCGGGGTTTTGCACAAGGGGCAATCGGTGAAGCTCTAAAACCACCTGGAGGGCTGAATATGAGAAAGGAAACGGACTTCCAACGAGATTTTTCGGTTGGAAAGGTCTGGACAAACATAGCTGCCCAGGCTGTGCCATTGACTGTCGCTCAGCTGGTGCAGCTATTATACAATATTGTTGACCGCATTTACATCGGCCATCTGCCCGGTGTGGGCAGTTTGGCTTTAACGGGAATTGGAATCACCTTTCCGATCACAACGTTGATTCTGGCGTTTGCAAATCTGTTTGGAACCGGCGGCGCGCCGCTGTTTTCCATCGAGAGAGGGGCTAAGGACGAGGAAAAGGCGAGAAACATCATGGGAAATGTTTTCACGATGATTTTGATTGCCTCCGTGATTCTCATGACCTTCTGCTATATGCTCAGAGTCCCCATGCTTTACCTGTTTGGCGCCAGCAACGACACCATCCTTTATGCGGAAAGCTATCTGCGTATTTACCTGTTCGGCGTTCTTTTCTCCATGATCGTCACAGGCATGAACGGCTTTATCAGCGCCCTGGGATTTCCGCGCACCGCCATGTGGACAACCATTATCGGCGCGGTGCTGAATTTGATTCTTGACCCTGTTTTTATTTTTGGCCTCTCCTGGGGCGTAAAGGGCGCGGCGGCGGCTACGGTCATCAGTCAGTGCGTTTCCGCCGTTTGGGTCATGCACTTTTTGATTGCGGGAAAAACGACAATCACCCTCAAAATGCGTTATTTGAAGCTGAAAAGCTCCATTGTCCTTCGCGTGCTGGGCTTGGGGGTGAGCGGCTTTATGCAGCAGGCGACAAACTGCCTTGTGCAAATCGTATGCAACGTGACGCTGCAAGCCTACGGCGGAGACTTGTATGTTGGAATCATGACCATTATTAACAGCGTCCGGGAAATCGCTTCCCTGCCGATTACAGGCATCAGCAACGGCGGGCAACCGGTACTGGGTTATAATTATGGCGCAAAAAAGCCTGACAGAGTAAAAGAAGGGATACGCTTTATGGCGATAACCGGAATCGTCTACACGGCTACTATGTGGCTTGTGATCGAGCTGTTTCCAGCCGCCTTTATCCGGATTTTTTCAAACGACGCCCAGACGATCGCCCTTGGGGCGAAGGCCCTGCGAATTTATTTTATGGGCTTTGTGTTCATGAGCCTGCAATTCATGGGGCAATCGACCTTTGTCGGCCTTGGAAAATCAAAGCAGGCCGTGTTTTTCTCCCTTCTGCGAAAGGTCGTGATCGTGGTTCCGCTGACCATATTCCTTCCCATGCTGATGGGGCTTGGCACCAACGGCGTATTCATTGCCGAGCCGATTTCAAACCTCATCGGCGGTCTGGCCTGCTTTATCACCATGTATCGCATCGTATACCGAAGGCTGTGAACGGCCTAACCGGTCAAAATGGAATCCATATAAAAAAGAGCGGCTGCGAAAGCCGCTCTTTTAAAATCGCTGATGGGAAATGTGTCAGCCGGGATGTTTTTTATTTCTGCGCCTTACTGTCCACCACGTCCTTCAGGATGGCCTCGAAGCTGTCCAGGGACATGGCGCCCAAATCGCCGTCGGTACGGTGACGGGGGGACACGGTGCCGTTTTCCATATCCTGGTCGCCCACGATCAGCATATAGGGCACCCGCTCGTTCCGGGCCTCCCGAATCTTATAGCCCAGCTTCTCGGAGCGGTGATCAACCTCGACCCGATAGCCCTGGCTGTCCAGATGGGCGGCCACCTGGTCGGCGTATTCGGCGGCCCGGTCAGTGACCGGCAGCACCTTCACCTGCACCGGAGACAGCCAGGTGGGGAACGCACCGGCAAAATGCTCGGTGATCACGCCGATGAACCGCTCGATAGAACCGAGAACCACACGATGAATCATCACGGGGCGGCGCTTCTCTCCGTCGGGGCCGGTGTACTCCAAATCAAAGCGCTCCGGCATCTGCATATCCAGCTGGATGGTGCCGCACTGCCAGGTACGGCCCAGGCAGTCCGCAATGTGGAAGTCCAACTTCGGGCCGTAGAACGCGCCGTCGCCCTCGTTGATCACATAGTCCTTCCCCATGGCGGTGATGGCGTTTTTCAGGGTTTCGGTAGCCAAATCCCAGGTGGCCTCGTCCCCGATGTGATCCTCCGGCATGGTGGACACCTCGATCTGATAGGACAGGCCAAAGACGGAGTATACCTCGTCAAACAGGCGCACCACGTTCTGAATCTCGCTTTCCATCTGGTCCCAGGTCATAAAGATATGAGCGTCGTCCTGGGTGAAGCAGCGCACCCGGAACAGGCCGTGGAGTGCGCCGGACATCTCATGCCGGTGAACCAGGCCCAGCTCCGCCATACGCAGAGGCAGCTCCCGGTAGGAATGGGGCTGGGTCTTATAGACCAGCATACCGCCGGGGCAGTTCATGGGCTTGACCGCGTAATCTTCGCCGTCGATGACGGTGGTATACATATTATCCTTGTAGTGATCCCAGTGGCCGCTGCGGTGCCAAAGCTCCTGATTCAGAATCATGGGGGTGGAAATCTCCACATAGCCATAGCGCTTGTGAACCCCTCTCCAATAGTCCAGCAGGGTGTTCCGCAGCACCATGCCCTTGGGCAGGAAGAAGGGGAATCCGGGGCCCTCCTCCATAAAGGTGAACAGGCCCAGCTCCTTGCCCAGCTTCCGGTGGTCGCGGCGCTTGGCCTCCTCAATGCGCTGGAGATAAGCGTCCAGCTCGTCCTTCTTGGGGAAGGCAATGCCGTAAATGCGCTGGAGGGTCTGGCGGTTGGAATCGCCCCGCCAATAGGCGGCGTTGCAGGACAGCAGCTTGATGGCGTTGCCCTTGATGCGGCCGGTGGAATCCAGATGGGGGCCGGCGCACAGGTCGGTGAACTCGCCCTGCTTGTAGAAGGAGATCACCGCGTCCTCCGGCAGGTCGTTGATCAGCTCGATTTTGTACGGCTCGTCCTTCATCAGCTCCAGCGCCTCCTGCCGGGGCAGCTCAAAGCGCTCCAGCTTCAGCTTTTCCTTGCAGATTTTTCGCATTTCCGCCTCGATCTGCACCAGAATCTCCGCCGTAAAGCTGACCGGGGAATCCAGGTCGTAGTACCAGCCCTCTGCGATAGCGGGGCCGATGGCCAGCTTCACCTCGGGAAACAGGCGCTTGATGGCCTGAGCCATGACGTGAGAGCAGGTGTGCCAATAGGTCTTGCGGTACTCCTCGTTTTCAAAGGTGTACAAATTGTTTTCTGCCATGTTCATTTGTCCTCCGTTTCCGATTTTAAGAGGGGTGTTCGGGTCAAAAAAATCCCACCCCTGAATCTGTCAGGGGTGGGATAAAGTAAGCTCTATTCCACGGTTCCACCCTGCTTGCGTATGAAGCCTCATACGCCGCTCGTAGCCGCTGTAACGTGCGGACACGGCGCTGCTTTTCACAGCGCGGCTCCGGGGTGGTCATGCCGGTTCCCCCGCAGAACGCTTGCACCAGATGTGTTCCTCTCTGGGCGGCTTTCCCGGTTTCGTCCCCTTCTCTGCCTGTTGACTGGTTTTAGATTAGCACGACCGGGGCCGTTTGTCAAGGCTTTGGGGCGTATTTTGCGCGGAAATCAATATTCCGAGTTCTACGTCACAGCAAAGAACAACGTAACCTGATTTGCACGGAACAAAGCGAAATGAGCAAACAGGTAGCCACGTTCGCAAGCGGGAACGCACAAAAATAATTCGGCCTACGTTATCTGCGGGCCTGGTTAC
>JAJQBJ010000077.1 GCA_021203345.1 Oscillospiraceae bacterium | reverse complement strand
AGCGCCACCTTGCCAAGGTGGAGGTAGCGGGTCCGAGTCCCGTTGCCCGCTCCAACAACACGGAAAGGACTTCCCTGGCGAAGTCCTTTCCTTATATCCGGCGACATAGCCAAGTGGTAAGGCGTGGGTCTGCAAAACCCTGATTCCCCGGTTCAAATCCGGGTGTCGCCTCCAAAACGAAAGCGGAGCGGTTCGATAGAATCGCTCCGCTTTCTCGTCCCTGAAAAAGCTTTAAAAAAACGTAAGATTCATGGCGAACAAACGGTGTTATACTCAAATGGTGGGGAACAATAGCAGGGGACGCTGCGTTCCCAAATCTTGCGTACAGGACTGGAAGTGATCGCCTTGATCGAGACAAAGAAAGGTTCCCGGAAAAAGTCGGCTCTGTTGTGGAGTGCATTAGGTGTCGCGCTGACGATGGCGCTGATCGTCTTTTTCCTGGGTGTTGTCAACCTATGGGGCGTAGAAATTACCCTGAACGGGGAGCCGACCGTGACAGTGGAGGTAGGCGAACGCTATCAGGACGCCGGAGCCGCCGCCAGCTTTCACGGCTCGATGGCCTTTCGCACCGGCTGGCCGGTGGAGGTGGAAGCGGAGAACCCGGTGGATACCGCCGCGCTGGGTGCCTATACGGTGCAGTATACAGCCAAAAAGTGGGGCTTTACCGCCTCTGCCATCCGGACAGTCACGGTAGTCGATACACAGCCGCCGGTGCTTACCCTGACGGAAAACCCGGACAGCTACACCCTTCCGGGACAGCCCTATCAGGAGGAGGGCTATTCCGCCACGGACAACTACGACGGGGACATCACAGACCGCGTGACCGCCATGGAGGAAAACGGGGAGGTTCGTTATTCGGTGACAGACTCCTCCGGAAATGTAGCCACGGCCACCCGAACGATTCATTATGACGATCCGATTCCGCCAGAGCTGACCCTGCTGGGGGACGACGAAATCACGCTGACCGCCGGGGATACCTTCACAGATCCCGGCTGTGCCGCCACGGACAACGTGGATGGAGATCTCTCCGCCAACGTGACCGTTTCCGGTCAGGTCAATTCCAATGCGACGGGCACCTATACCCTGACCTATACCGTCTCCGACAGCTACGGGAATACAGTGTCCGCCAGCCGCACCGTCACCGTGGAGCCAAAGCCCCAACCAAAGCCTCAGCCGGTTTCCGGCTCGGTGCAGACGGGGAAAACGATTTACCTCACCTTTGACGATGGCCCGAGCAAATACACCGAGCAGCTGCTGGACGTTTTGGATCAATACAATGTGAAGGTCACGTTTTTCACGGTGAATACGTCCTATGCGGATTGGATTGCAGAGGAAAGCTCCCGGGGCCATTCGGTGGGGATTCACAGCGCCACCCACGACTATGCCGACATTTACAGCAGCGAGGAGGCCTATTTTGCCGATTTGAATGTGCAGCGCCAGGTGATTTACGACAAGGCGGGAATCTGGACGACGCTGCTTCGGTTCCCTGGCGGCAGTTCCAATAAGGTCAGCGCAAAGTACAGTCAGGGCATTATGACCCGGCTGGTGCAGGACGTTACAGACCAGGGCTATCAGTATTTCGACTGGAATGTGAGCAGCGGCGACGCGGGAGAAACCACCGATTCGGAGGTCGTGTATCAAAATGTGATCAGCGGAATCCAGAAGGAAACCGTCGCCGGGAAGGACTCGGTCGTCCTCCAGCACGACAGCAAGGAATACAGCGTCAACGCCGTGGAAAAAATCATCCAATGGGGGCTGGAAAACGGGTATACCTTCCGGGCGCTGGAAAACGGGTATACCTTCCGGGCGCTGGATACCGGAAGCCCCGGCGCTCACCACCATATCAATAATTGATGCGCTGGCCTGCCTGCTTTGGCCTGTCAAAGCGAGCGGGGGTGTGCCAAATGGAGCTGGGGAGCGATCCCCGGCTCTTTTCTTGCCAATCTGCAAACGGGAGAAATCCGGAACAAAAAACGATTTTTAGAAAACAAGAGAAAAACGGAGAAAATCAAAGGAAAACGGAGATAGCGAAATTCTAAATTAAAATAATCAAAATAGGTGTTGACAAGGTTTTGGAATTGTGTTATAACTATACCTGTTCCGCCGGGAAGCTCACGTCCTGCGGAACATGATTCTGTCAATCAAATGATGTTGAAGATATTTGAAAGAAGTATTGGAGGTTCCACTTATGTCCACTTATATGGCAACCAAGGAAAGCACTGTCCGTCAGTGGTATATCCTGGATGCAGCCAACAAGCCTCTGGGCAAGACTGCTGTGATCGCCGCCAACCTGCTGCGCGGCAAGCTCAAGACTGAATTCACCCCCAACGTGGATTGCGGCGATTTCGTCATTGTCATCAACTGCGACAAGGCGATTCTGACCGGCAAAAAGGGTGAGCAAAAGTATTATTACCGTCACTCCGGTTATGCCGGCGGCCTGAAGGCTACGAAGTATCGTATCCTGATGGAGGAGCGCCCCGAGCTGGCGATGAAGCTGGCCGTGAAGCGTATGCTGCCCAAGAACAGCCTCTCTGCTACTGCCCTGACCCGTCTGAGACTGTACAAGGACTACAACGATGAGCACGCCGCCCAGAAGCCCGTGCTGTACACCGCAGAATAAGGGAGGTAATTCGAGATGTATAAGAGCAAGAAGCCCTATAACTATGGCACCGGCCGTCGGAAGAGCTCCGTGGCCCGTGTTCGCCTGTATCAGGATGGCACTGGTTCCATCACGATCAATGGCCGTGATATTGATGATTATTTTGGCCTGGAGACTCTGAAGATGATCGTCCGTCAGCCCCTGGAGCTGCTGGGTCTGACCGGCAAGGTTGACATCGTGGCTACCGTCTCCGGCGGCGGCGTTTCCGGCCAGGCCGGCGCAATCCGCCACGGTCTGTCCCGCGCCCTGTTGACCGTCAACGCCGAGGAGTATCGTCCCGCCCTGAAGAAGGCCGGGTTCCTGACCCGCGATCCTCGTATGAAGGAGCGCAAGAAGTACGGCTTGAAGGCCGCCCGTCGCGCACCGCAGTTCAGCAAGCGCTGATTTTTCAGAAAAAATCGAATCAAAACAGCTCAAAGCCCCGAAAAATCACGGTTTTCCGGGGCTTTTCTATATAAATCACTTTGATATGGTTTGCCCGATTTTGACCTGATGAGACGCTTTTTGACCCGTTTTTTTGAGTTAAAGATGGGGCAACCGGCCTTTTTTGACCCCGTTTGAGTTAAAAAATGGGGCAACTCTTCCCCGTTTTGACGGCTCAAAAAATGAAGTTTTGAATTGTCTTCCATGCTTCACTCAGACCTCAAAACGCAGATACAGATTCTTTGAGGGCTTTCTCTGAATTTGTCCTAATCTGCCCAAATCAAATCCTGTTTATCAAAAAGATATAGAGCGCATCTGCCACCCCGTCATTGGGGGAAATCCTTCTGGATGGTGGATGCGCTTTTTTTATGCTCAAAAACAGATGGAGGTGAAGGAAAATGAGCAGAAGCACAGCAGATAGCGACGTGCGGTATTCCAGGGATAAGCCCAATGACTGCAAATTCTGTTACTACTGGCAGGGCCGGAAGAAGGGCTGCCTGATGGGTGAGCAGAACTGCGTCTACCTCATCCGGGAGGAAGCACCCGCCGAGCATAACCGGTGTGATGGCTGTCCCTACGGAAAATACTCGCCCTGCATTGGCTGGTGTACCGTGGATGTGATAAACGCTGTTTTCAAGAACTGGCTGGCCGCAAGAGCAGACAGGGAACGAGAAAGGAGTCCGTAATGGGAAAGAAGAAATATCCGGAGGATGGCTACGACAAGGGCAGGGACGGGAAGTTCCCGGACTGCCGCTATTGCCGTTATCACACTTCCGGCAG
>JAJQBJ010000126.1 GCA_021203345.1 Oscillospiraceae bacterium | reverse complement strand
TCGCCCGAGGGCTTGATCTGCAAAAGCAGGCTTGAAGGTTGTGAGAACGCAATGCGGAGTCTTACGTTGTTCGGTTTTCAGGGTGTGGCAAGAGAAGTTGGTGCTGATTGCGGTGAGGGTCCACCTGTTCCCATTCCGAACACAGAAGTTAAGCTCATTCGCGCCTACGATACTTGGCTGGAGACGGCCCGGGAAAATCGGTAGTGCCAACATAAAATGTCCGGTCAGATATCGTCTGACCGGACTTTTTCTTTACATAGATTGAGGAATCGGAAAACCGAAAAACTTGCGGACCGACCATTGCTTTTCAGGGGCTGAACGTGTATAATAAAACAATCGCAATAAATTTTGCAGGCCCCGATTCCGGGGCGTTTTTCAATAACAGGGAAGCTCAAATAACCGCGGCAAGAGCAGCTGGCGAAAGATTTTGCGTCATTGATTCGCATGGCCTGACGGCCATCGCGTACTGCATTGGCATGTAAGAAGAATTGGCCATTCGGCCCACGCTCCAGAAAAAGGCGCAAAAACGAAGGAATACTTTGTGTATTTCGAGTTTTTGCAACGCATTTCTGGCGTAAAAGATTCGTCAGATGCCGAAGGCGCGGTTGTTAGAGGTTCCCTATAGATCAAAGGAGGAACCAATCATGTCAAAAAAGCTGTTGAAGCTTTTGGAGGACGACTGCACCCTGTCCACGGAGCAGCTGGCATCCATCGCCAGAATGACCCCGGAGGAGGTTCGGGCAGCGATTCAGGAATACGAAAAAAATCATACCATCATCGGCTATCAGGCGCTTGTGGATTGGGATAAGACAAACGAGGAATCCGTGACCGCGCTGATCGAGGTCAACGTCACCCCGCAGCGCGGCGCGGGCTTTGACGATGTGGCGGAGCGCATCTACCAGTATGACGAGGTGGAGTCCTGCTACCTGATGAGCGGCCGCTACGATATGTGTGTTATTATCAGCGGGCGTACCCTGAAGGAGGTGGCGCTGTTTGTCAGCCAAAAGCTGGCGATCATCGAGGAGGTCACCGGCACCGCCACGCACTTCATCCTGAAAAAATACAAGGAAAAGCACCTGGTATTCAAGCAACCGGAGGAGCAGGAGCGGGGGTACTTCATATGATCGACTATGATTCCGTTCTGTGCGGGCGAATCCGGGAGGTTCCCTATTCTGGAATCCGGAAATTCTTCGATATCTCCGCCGAGATGGATGATGTCATCAGCTTGGGAATCGGAGAACCGGATTTCCAGACTCCCTGGCATATTCGGGATGCGGGCATCTATTCTCTGGTCAAGGGCTTTACGAAATATACGCCCAACGCCGGCCTGACCGATTTGAGAAAATCCGTCAGCCGTTACTTAAAGCGCCGCTTTGACCTGTCCTATGAGCCGTTGAGCCAAATCATGATTACGGTGGGCGGCAGCGAGGGCCTGGATTTGGCGTTCCGCTGCCTGATCGACGCCGGGGACGAGATCATCATTCCTACCCCCAGCTTTGTCTGCTATGGGCCGCTGACCACGATTCAGTACGGCCATCCGGTGTATGTGGAGACGAAAGCGGAGAACGAATTCCGCCTGACAGCGGAGGAACTGCGGGCCGCGATCACGCCCAAAACCAAGGCGCTGCTGCTGCCGTTCCCCAACAACCCCACCGGCGGCATTATGGAACAGACCGATTTGCAGGCCATCGCGGAGGTGCTGGAGGGAACCAATATCATGGTGATCTCCGATGAAATCTATGCCGAGCTGACCTATGGACAGAA
Organism: Oscillospiraceae bacterium; assembly: GCA_021203345.1. Taxonomy (GTDB): domain Bacteria; phylum Bacillota; class Clostridia; order Oscillospirales; family Oscillospiraceae; genus JAJQBJ01. Next base: position 15,659 of record JAJQBJ010000126.1, on the reverse strand, counting down.
GCATTGCTCCCCGGCAAATCTGCCGGAGCTGTATGACCGCACCATCGTTATCAATGGCTTCTCCAAGACGTATTCCATGACCGGTTGGCGGCTGGGCTATGTGGCGGGGCCGGCCCCGGTCATCACGCAGATGACCAAGCTCCACCAGTACGGCATTATGTCCGCGCCTACCACCAGCCAGTACGCCGCTATTGAGGCCATGGAGAACGGGGACAAGGACATCGAATCCATGCGGGATGAGTATGACGGACGGCGCAGGTATCTGCTCAGCGGATTCCGGCGGCTGGGCTTTGACTGCTTTGAGCCGCGGGGGGCCTTTTATATGTTCCCCTGTATCAAATCCACCGGCCTGACCAGCGATGAGTTCGCGGAGCAGCTGCTCCGTCAGCAGCACGTCGCGGTGATTCCCGGCACGGCCTTTGGCCCGGGCGGGGAGGGCTATGTCCGCACCTGCTACGCTGCCTCCATGAAGGATTTGGGCGAGGCGCTGAACCGGATCGGCGAGTTTGTGGCGGGCTTGCAGAAGTGATGAAAAACAGAGCCGTCTGTGAGACGGAAAAGGGGCAATCGCAATGAACCATACATTCGACGGGCTGGGCTTTTACCCGGCGGATATCCTGATTCCCAAGGCGGGAACGGATTTGACCCGCTGGTCTGTGGTGGCCTGCGACCAATATACCTCTCAGCCGGACTATTGGCAGCGGGTGGAGCGCTATGTGGGGGATGCTCCCTCCTCGCTGCGGCTGATTCTGCCGGAAAACCGGCTGCATACCGACCATGTGCATCAGGATATCCAGGCCATCAACCAGACCATGGAGCGCTATCAGGCGGAGGGCCTGTTTCAGTGCCTCCCGGACAGCCTGATTTATGTGGAGCGCACCCAGGGCAACGGCGTTGTCCGCAAGGGACTGGTGGGCATGGTTGACCTGGAGGAATACGATTATACTCCCGGGGCCACCGGCCTGATTCGGGCCACGGAGGGAACGGTGCTGTCCCGGATTCCGCCCCGGGTGGACGTGCGAAGGAACGCTTCGCTGGAGCTGCCCCATGTGATGCTGCTGATTGATGACATAGAACAGGCGGTGATCGAGCCGCTGGCCGGGCAGAGCGGGGAGATGGAGCTGCTCTATGACTTCGATTTGATGGAGGGCGGCGGACATTTGGCGGGCTGGCAGCTGACGTCGGCCCAGATGGAGGGTGTCGCGGCGGGCCTGCGTACCCTGACTGACCTGGAACGCTTCTCCAACCAATACCGGGTGAAGGACAAGCCGGTACTGCTCTTTGCCGTGGGGGACGGGAATCACTCCCTTGCCACTGCCAAAACCACCTACGAGCTGTTAAAGCGGGAGAACCCGGCAGCGGCGGCGCTTGCACGCTATGCGCTGGTGGAGGTGGTGAACCTCCACGATGCAGCGCTGGAGTTCGAGCCGATTCACCGGGTCATGTTTGGCGTGAATCCGGAAGCGGCGTTGGAGAGCCTGTTGGCGGCCTATCCCAGTGCCTATCTAGGCCGGGGAGAGGGACATCTGCTCCATTACGTTTACGAGGACACCGAGGGGACGATTACGGTTCCCCATCCCACCGCTCAGCTGACGGTGGGGACGCTGCAAGGGTGGCTGGATAGCTATCTGGAGCAGCACGGCGGCACCGTGGACTATATTCACGGTGAGGACGTGACCCGGACGCTGGCGAAGCAGCCGGGCTGTCTGGGATTTCTGTTGCCTCCCATGAGCAAGAATGAGCTGTTCCGCACTGTGATTTGTGACGGCGTACTGCCCCGAAAGACCTTTTCCATGGGAGAGGCCTGTGACAAACGGTTTTATTTAGAAGCGAGGAAAATTCGATGAACGAGCTGGTTGTTCAGGCCCCGGCCAAGCTGAACCTGACCCTGGACGTGCTGGGGCGACAGCCCAACGGATACCATGAGCTGAAAATGGTGATGCAGTCGGTCACGTTGGCCGACACCGTGACCCTGCGTCGATTAGAGGCGGGGGAGGGTGCTGCCTCCAATACGGTTCAGGTGCGAACCAACCTGACCTATCTCCCCAGCGATGGGAACAATCTGGCGGCAAAGGCGGCCCACGCCTTTTTTGCGTATGCGGGGCTGGAGGGCGCTGCGCTGGAAATCCAGCTGAAAAAGCGCATCCCGGTTTGCGCCGGGACTGCGGGAGGCAGCAGCGACGCTGCCGCAGTTCTCCGGGGGCTGAATGAGCTGTACCGGACGGGCTTTTCCCGTGAGATGCTGGCGAAAATTGGGGAGCAGGTCGGCTCAGACGTGCCCTACTGCGTCCTGGGGGGGACTGCCCTGGCCGAGGGCCGGGGGGAGAAGCTGACCCCGCTGTATCCGCTGCCGGACTGCTGGCTGGTGTTGTGCAAGCCGGGCTTTGCAGTCTCTACCCCGGAGCTGTTCCACGCCATTGACAATGTGCGCCTGCGCCGCCACCCGGATACCGATGGGATGCTGGCCGCGCTGGAGGCGGGAAATCTGCGGGAGGTTGCGCTGCGGATGTACAACGTCTTTGAGGATGTTCTGCCGACGGGACGGCAGGGCGTGATTCAGGAAATCAAGGGTGCGCTGCTGGATGGCGGGGCGTTGGGGGCCTGTATGAGCGGCACCGGCCCCACGGTGTTCGGCCTGTTTGCCGACCGGGAGCAGGCGGAGGCCACCGCCCGGCGGCTGAAAGAAACCTACCGGGATACCTTCCTGACCCAGAATCTGCAATAGTTGAACCCGACTGTTCCGGACTGCCCGGAAAATTTGTTCTACTCTGTATAAAATCGCAAAACACCGTCCATAATGGAAGAAATTCCAGAGGACGGTGTTTTTTGATGAGAAAACGGGCTTTAAACGGCGCAAACAGGCTGCGGCTGTGGGAGGTGGCTCTGCTGGTGGGCATGGCCTTCGCGCTGCTGACCGCAGGCTGGGCGGAGGGAACCCAAAGCCGCCTGGCCTCCGGCGTTTTGCGCCTCCATGTGGTTGCAAGCTCTGACAGCGAGGGAGATCAGGCGTTGAAGCTCCGAGTGCGGGACGCGGTTCTGGCGGTGACGGAGCCGATTCTGACAGGCTGTACAAGCCGAACAGATGCGGAGGCCGCACTCACGGCGCATCTGCCCGAGATTCAAGCGGCGGCGGAGACAGCCGCCGAGGGGGAGCCGGTTTCTGTGACGCTGGAGGATACCTGGTTTCCTACCAAGGAGTACGAAGGCTTTGCCCTGCCCTGCGGCAGCTACCGCGCCCTGCGGGTGGTGATTGGAGCCGGAGCGGGGCATAACTGGTGGTGCGTGGTGTATCCGGCCCTGTGCCTGGGGGCCTCCGCCGACCTGACGGAGGAGGAAGTGCAAACCGCCATGACCTCCGCAGGCATGAGCCAGGAGGATGCAGAGCTGGTCACGGAGAACGACGGCTATATACTGAAATTCAAGGTGGTGGAGCTGTGGGAGAGCCTGCGGGCCTGGTGGAGCTGAACGGAAAAAGGCCGCTCCCGGTGAAAACCGGAGAGCGGCCTTTACAATTCTGTCAAATGATCATAGACAGCACCAAACTGCCCAGCATGGCGGCGACCAGCAGCAGGCACATGGCGGAAACCACGATGCGCCGGAAGTCGAGCTTCTTTTTCTTTTTCGGGTGTTGCTTTGAGGATTGGCTCAAGGGAAGGACTTCCTTTCGTAAGCCCCGCGCCCCGCAAAGCGGGGAGGGACAGGATTTAAACGGATACCGTATCTTATACCTTCAGGAACTTGCGGATAGCCATAGAGCTGCCGCAGACGCCGATAATCAAACCAGCCACCAGGAACACCGCCAGAAGGGGCAGGCTCAGCTCGTCGAAGGCAATCAGCGCCAGGGTAAAGGAGGAACGTCCGGCGCTCTGAATGGCGTTGCAAATGCCCATATACAGGGCGGTTTGCAGCCCGAAGGCAATACCTGCGCCTACCAGACCCAGAATCGCGCCCTGATAGATGAAGGGCCAGCGGATAAATCGGTTGGTGGCGCCCACCATCCGCATGACTGCAATTTCGTCCTTGCGGCTGACCGTGACCAGCTTGATGGTGTTGGAGATGATGAACAGAGAGATGATGAACAAAATCGCCACCAGCACCACTGCCACCAGCACCACGATGTTCCTCACGGTGACAAAGCCGTTGGCTACATCCAGGTCGATGCTGAGCTTGACGATACCGGTAATATTCCCCACGGCCTCGCTGGTTTCCTCAATCCGCTCCAAATCGTCCACCTTGACGGAGAAGCGGTCACGGAGGACGGTGTCGGGGTCCAAATCTTCATACAGAGAGGAATCCTCCAGATTGTCCACATAGCTTTCGTAGGCCTCCTCCCGGGTGATGAAGGTCACTTCGCTGACATTTTCGATGGACTCGATTTGGCTTTGCAGCGCCCGGGCCTCCTCCTCGGTGTAGTCCTCGTCCACATAGGCCAGGAACTCGTTGTTGTCCATCAACTGATTGATTTCGTTGTTTACGTTCAGGGCCACCAGACTAAAGGTGCCCATGATAAGCAGGCAGGCGGTGATGATGCCCACCGCCGCAAAGGACATAAACCCGTGGGAGAAAATGCCCCGGAACGCCTCTGCAATATAATAGAAGAAGTGGGGGTGGCGCTTCCGGCGCTTTTTCCGGGGCGTGCTGCCCTCCAAACCCATATAGGCGGGGGTGTCGATCAGGTATTCCTCGGCTTTCAGATTGCTGGCCGCTGTGGAGCCGGGATTGTCTGCGGCTGCCTCGTTCGCCTGGGCGGGTGCGGCAGGAGCGGACGGATTTGGCTTGGCTCCATCGGGGACAGGCTGTTCCGTGGTCAGGTGAAGTCCCTGATCCTCTGCCGTCACCTGCCGGAAGGATTCCAGCAGCGCGTCCACGTCCACCTCATCCGGGTCGTTCAGATTCACCAGCGTACCATCCCAGGATTCCTCCGGGGGCGCGGCTTTCTCCGGCACGGTGGCCGGGGCGGGCTGCTCTGCCGGGGGTTCTTCCGGTGCCTCTGTGGGAGCGGGGTGTTCTGCCGCAGGCTCCTCCGCAGTTGGGGCTGCTTCGGGGGCGGTTGGTTCCTCTGCGGGAGAGGTATCCCCGGAACTATTTTCTGTTTCTGCGCCGGATATCGGGGCAGGTTCCTCTGCCGGAACGGGAGCCACGGGGGTATCCTCCGCCGGTACGGTGGGTTCCGCCGTGTCAGAGGGGATTTCCTGGCCGTTCAGGCGATCCATTTCGTCATTCAATGCCATAAAAACCCTCCTGTCTGTCGCTACGCAGGGTGCCGTCCTGAATATAGACCACCCGCTTACCCAAACGGTTCACCAGTTCCTTTTCGTGGGTCACCACCAGAACGGTGGTGCCCAGCTCATTGATGCGGCCCAGCAGATTCATGATTTCCAGAGACATGGCGGGATCCAGATTGCCCGTTGGCTCGTCTGCAATAATCACAGAGGGGTTGTTGACCAGCGCGCGGGCAATGGCCACCCGCTGCTGTTCGCCGCCGGACAGCTCGCTGGGGTGCCGCTTTTCCTTCCCCTTCAAATCCACCAGATCCAACACATAGGGGATGCGTTTGCGGATCTGTCTGCGGCTGGCCCCGACGGCCTTCATGACAAAGGACAGGTTTTGATACACCGTCCGCTCCTCAATCAGCCGAAAGTCCTGAAAGACCACGCCGATGGTGGCCCGCAGATCCGGAATCTCCCGGGGCCTGATGGTGTTCATGTGATAGCCGTTCACTTCGATCCGGCCCCGATCCGCCGTGATTTCGGCGGTGATCAGCTTGATGATCGTGGTCTTGCCGGAACCGCTGGGGCCCACCAGAAAGACGAACTCCCCCTCCTCAATGTCGAAGGAGACGCCCTTCAAAGCGTGGGTGCCGTTGTCATAGTTTTTTTCAACATCTATAAAACGTATCATAATCCTCCATACGCGCAGGAGTGCGCTCTGTCTTTGATTTTGATAGGTGGTGCCGGGGAACGTCTCCGCCGCCCGGCGGTGTGCGCGAATCGGCTTTGACGGGGTTGGCCGGTCAAAGCCGATGGGCGGGATGTATCAATAGGTGGCCTGAATTCCGCAGGAATTCAGATATTTCTTGACCATCAGCGCCACCTTAAAGGTGATCGCATCGTCAAATTCGCGCAGGTCCAGTCCGGTGAGCTTCTTGATTTTCTCCAGACGGTAGACCAGCGTGTTCCGGTGGACAAAGAGCTTTCTGGCTGTCTCGGACACATTCAGATTGTTCTCGAAGAACTTGTTGATGGTGTACAGCACCTCCTGATCCAGCGAGTCGATGGGGTTCTTCTTAAAGACCTCCTGCAGGAACATTTCGCACAGGGTGGTGGGCAGCTGATAAATCAACCGGCCAATACCCAGATTCTCGTAATTGATGATGGTCTTTTCCGTCTCAAAGACCTTGCCCACGTCGATGGCGACTTGTGCCTCCTTATAGGAGCGGGCCAGCTCCCGCAGCTGCTTTGCCACGGTGCCGATGCCGATAACCACCTTCAGGCCCAGGGTCTTGTTGACGGTTTCCTCGATTTGAACGGCCAGCTTTGCCAGCTCTTTCCCGTCGGAGCTGTCCACAAGCTGCTTGACCAGTACCACGTCCGTCTCGTTCATGGAGATGACAAAGTCGTTGTTCCGGTCGGGGAACAGGCTTTGAATTGCCTCGATCATGGTCATCTCGTCGCTGCCGACCTGACGAATCAGCAGAACGCCCCGGGGGCTGTCGGTGACAAAGAGCAGCTCCTTGGCCCGCACATAGATGTCGCCCAACAGGATGTTGTCGGAAATGATGTTCTTGACGAAGCTGACCTTGTCATGCTTCTCGTCGTCATAGGTTTTTGCGCCCTCCAGAGCAACCGCCGCCAGATTGCAAATCAGCCGGGCCTCCGTATCCTCCCCGGTGACAAATACGGCGTAATCGAACTGTGCGCCCCAATTAGAGAGCTGCTTATAGCTGCGGCCACTGTAGCCCACGGGAGCGCCCTTGGCGCCGGAAATGGCCTCCAGCGCGCCGGGGACGCGCTTACCGATGCAGGACAGCTCGTTGCAGGCGATCACAGAGCCCTTGGCGTCGATCACGCCAATGGAACGATCGGTGCAATCCTTCATCTGAAGAACGATGCTCTGAAAAATTCTGCTGGACATATTTGCTTCAGCCTCCCTTTTCGTTTCCGGGGTATCCCGGCGATTTTTCTTTATATTCTCTCATTTACACAGCCCGGCTTTTGCCGCGGCTGTCATTGATCTGTAACCTTTTTTCATTATAGCCGTTTTCGGCGCGGATTTCAATAGCAAATTGAAAATTATTTGTGAAAATTGCCGAATAATTTTTGGAAAGCCCTCAGGACTGGGATTTTTTTGTTCCCAAACCGGCGGATTGCAGCAGATTCTCCACCTCATTGGGGGTCAAAGCGCGGTATTCCCCTGCGTCAAGGGCTTTGTCCAGGTGCAGATTGCCCATGGAGAGCCGCTCCAGCGAGAGAACGGGCTTTCCTCGGGCCGCCAGCATACGCTTGACCTGGTGGAATTTTCCCTCCCGCAGCGTCACCAAACACCAGCCGGGGCGGTTTTCCAGCGGCTCCAGCCCCGCCGGGAGGCAGACCTCCCCGTCGCCCAACGTCATTCCCCGGGCGAAGGCGGCGCAGTCCGCAGCGTCGATTTCCCCCTCCGTCTGCACCAGATATACCTTGTCCACATGATGGCGGGGGGAGAGCAGCCGATGAGCCAGCTCGCCGTGATTGGTCAACAGCAGCAGCCCGGTGCTGTCCCGATCCAGCCGCCCCACAGGGAACAGCCCCCGTTTTTGCAGCTCCGGCGGCAGCAGATCCAGCACGGTTTTCTGCTTCCGATCCTGGGTGGCGGACAGCAGACCGGCGGGCTTGTTCAGCATCAGATAGGTGTAGGCTTCGTATAAAACCGCCGTCCCGTCCACGGTCAGAGACAGGCCCGCCGGGTCGTATTTTTCCTCCGGGGAGCGGACAGGCTGACCGTTGACCCGGACCCGGCCCTGCTTGACCAGCTCCCTGGCCTCCTTGCGGCTCCAGCGGCCTGTGTCCGCCAGCAGCTTGTCCAGGCGCAGATTGGACATGGGGTTCAGCTCCTCTCCTGCATTGTGGAAAATTCCGAGATAAAAGGCAGCGCCGCGCAGAAATGTCTGCGGTGCTGCCTAAAGTATATCGGTGTTAGCATGAAATGTCAATCGGAAAAATTAAGAGCAAAAACAGAAGGAGGTCACTTCCGTTGCAGCACCCGGAACAGCCCCATGCTCAAAACGGCGGTGAGAACGGCGGCATAGGTTTCGGTCAGCCAGGGGACGATGGGATAGCTCCCGGTGATGAGTTCCCATGCGGCCCAAAAGACGGCCACCACGGCGGTCAATATCATACTGATACAGGCGGCCTGGCCCTCGGCGGGGGAGGCGAGGCAGGGGGTGGCTTCCGTGCGGGTGCGTCTGGCCCGGAAAATGCCGAACAGCAGCACAATGAAAATCGCGCCCCGGAGGGAATAGGCGGCGTAGACCAAATCAAGCACTGTGGTCTGGTTGACCAGCGCAATCGCGCCGCCCCAGGCGATCACCCCGGACAGGGCGGTGAACATCCGGCTGACCCGCAGGCTTTGCCTCGGCGTGGCGTTGGGGTGACCGTTGTCGTACAAGTCCTTGGTGAGCATGGTGCCCGCTGCCAGGATGATGGGGGAAATGGTGGACAGGATCGCCGCCAAAATCGAGGCCAGCACCAGCCCGCCGGCCAGCGGCGGCAGATTTAGCATCAGGGCGGACAGGGCTTGTTTTCCGTCTGTCACCAGGTTCCCGGCGCTGTCCAGCAGCGTCCCCTGCTCGGAGAAGATGCGGGCCACGATGCCCAGCATGGCGGTGAAAATCCCAAAGGGAGCCACCACCAGCGCGGTACACAGACAGGCTTTCTTGGCGGTGTGCTTGTCCTTCGCCGCCAGAACGGGCTGGATTCCCGCCTGAGCGGTACAGGCCCCCAGCAGAGAGGCGATGACCCAGGAGGAAATTTTCGTGCCGCCGATGGCGGTGGGGCTTAAATAGTCCCCGTCCAGCCCGGCAGCCAGCGCCTGAAAGGAGGACAACCCGCCCAGCCGGGAGACACAGAGGCACAGCGCCAGCAGCACGCCGAAGTACATCACGAACAAATGCAGGCCGTTGGCTGCGGAGATGGCGTTCATCCCTCCGGACAGGGTGAATACGATGAAAATGAGGGAGAAGATCGTGGCCGTGGTGGTGAAGTCCAGCCCCAGCAGCGACTGGCCCAGCTTCCCGGCGGCGATCACCTGAGACAGCCCCACGGCAATCATCACAACCACCAGCAGCAGACAGCAGACCCGCCGGGCCTTTTCCCCAAAGTAGTGCGCCATAATGCCGGGAATCGTGCCGGAACCGATGCTGCGGTACAGCCCCGCGAAGAAAAAGGCCAGAAACAGCACGCCCAGGGCGTTGGCGACGGTGTACCAGGCCCCGGAAATGCCGTAGGTGAACCCGTATTCCGATACGCCGGTGGTGGCGGTGCCGCCCAGCCACTCGCCCGCCGCCGCAAAGACAATGGCGGCGGTGCCCATCTGTCTGCCATGAAAGGTCCCGGCGTCGGCTGTCCGCCGGGCGGCGAAGCAGCCAATCAACAGGGTCACAAGCAGATACAGAACCACAATCACAAGGGAAACTGTCATGAAAATCCTTCCTTAAATCAATGTAGGTACAAACCCTGGAACGGTTCCAAGGTTTATACCTATATTGTAACACCCTGCCTGGCAGAATCAACCGAGCAGGGTGCTAAAATGTAAGACGGCGCGAAATGCACAGTCCTGTATAAATTGGCGAAAGGAAGGGGGATTGCCGTTCATCCGTTTTCAGATTGATAAGAGAAAATGATTCAGGTTCTCCCTGATTTGTTCCTGGTTAATTTGTTTGTCCTTTTGATTCCCAACCCAAGCAGGAAGCCCAGCATCATTCCAAGGAAGTTGCAGATGATATCATCGACATCAAAGCTCCGCCCAAAGATATGTTGGAGCAGCTCTATGGCAAACGGAATGATAACGGCGCTTGCAACAGCGCGTTTTCCCCTGAATTTGTTCGAGAGGAGGCAGAGAAAAAAGCCAAGGGGAATCAGCATGACGATATTCCCGATCAGCATCCGTTTTACCCAACTGCCCAGGGCATATGCTCCCCCGAAATAACGCACAATGGCAGGCGTCAGATTGACCTCGCCAAGCTGAAAGATGGGGCCAAGCTGCTCCCACCAGCCATAAAAGATGCCGTCATAGACGCGCAGCCAAAAATTTGCCGGGAGAATGACGAGGCTGCACAGCCCGGTCAGATAACAGACGAACAGCCAGCGCAGGAGTTCCGTTTTCCAATCAAGCTGTTTGCCGCAACGTTTGAGGCGCATCGTTCGGACCACAGCATATACAATGCCCACAACAAGGGCAACGGGAAGGGCCTGTAAAAAGTAACCGCCAAACGATACTGCATTCATTTCCATTCGGAATACGTTGTAAATTTTCCGGAGCATCCGGTTTCCTCCGTCAGTTGGAAACGTGTTGGTGGACGGTGGGGCTGGATTCATCCAGGGAGCTGAAAGAGTAACCGTTTTCCAGTCCCCACTGGATGATACGCGCCACCGCGTCCACGCTGTATTTTTTGGAGTCGTGCTGTAAAACCACCGCATCCTTGCCTGCATCCGCCATGCTTTGAATCCCGGTGATGACGTTTTGATAGACCACATCGGTGTCCGTGGTGTCCCCTGCGTCACCGCTGGAGACGTTCCAATCGAAGTAATAGTACCCCTTTTCGGTCATGAGCTGCGTCAGGGCGGTCATGATGCCGGTGCAGTATTTTTTGCTGACGGTGTTGGAGCTTCCACCGGGGAAGCGGAACAGGGTCGTCCAGATTCCGGTTTTGTCATAAATGACCTGAAGCTGGGTGTTAAAGTCCGCCAGATAAGCGTCCACGCTGGAATAAATTTTTGCATAGTCGTGGGTGGCGCTGTGAACCCCTACGGCGTGGCCCCGGGCCGCCTCCTCGGCAATTAGGTCGGTATGGGTCAGGTTGCAGGTGAAGAACGTAACCTTCACCCCGTATTGATTCAGAATGTCCAGCAGCTCCTCCGTATATTCGCTGGGCCCATCGTCAAAGGTCAGATAAATCGTCCTGCCGTTGACAACGGCGTAGTTCCCGGAGCCATCGTCATCCACCGTGACAGTGCGGACGGCGGTGGACGTATTGCCGTAGCTGTCTGTGACCGTATAGGTCAGGGTATACGACCCCAGCGCATAGGGGTTGACCATGCCGGAGACAGTGACCTGGTCGGTCACATCCCCGTCCCCGTCGTCTGTGGCGGTATAGCCGGGGTCGGTATAGCTCTCCCCGGCGGGAATGGTGATGTACTCGCCGCCGGTCAGCTCGATTTCGGGCGCGGAGCGGTCGTCATAGTTGATGGTGCGGACGGCGGTGGTGCTGTTCCCGGCGGCGTCCTCCACATAGTAATATACCTTTCCCTCGCCCTGATAGGACTGCACCTGGTCGGTAAGATCTCCGTCCACATTGTCTGTGGCGGTATAGCCCTCCTCCACATAGGCATGGTGGGGCAGGGTATAGCTGTCCGGGTCGCTGACTAGCTCGATCACCGGCGGTTCCGTGTCCAGGGTGGAGCTGGCCTCCGCCTCGTGACCGCCGTTCCCGGAACCGTGACGGGCAATCAGCAGGACAACCACGATCAACAGAACGACCATCACCGCAGGAACGGCGAGGGAGGTATGGCGTTTCTTTCTCTGCTTTGTAATCATTTGGAGCGCTCTCTTTTCTCTCTGCTCTGTCTGTATCCTGTGTCTGAGGGCACGTTCGGATACCCTTATTTAGAGTATAGCATGAATTTTCGCAAAAAGTTATGAAGATTTTCTTAAGACTTCATGGCCCCGCTCAGCGGGATAGGATCTGGTTCATATTGTCCTGGATTCGGTGGGACAGGGCCGTGTACTGGTCGATTTCCTCCTGTGTCAGCCCGGCGAACCGGTCCCGGTTATACTGCTCTTCCACGTCCTGGAGCAGGTAAAGCAGATCCTGCGCGGGCGGGAGCAGCTGAATTTCAATGAGGGCGTGACCGGAGGATGCTCTGCCCTCCTCGGTGCGGGCCTTTTTCGCCGCCCGCCTTTCCTTTGGTTCCTTCACGGTGGCGACGGTGATATAGTTGCGCCGCTGGAGCCGCAGCAGCAGGGAGGAGGTTTTCCTCTGGGCCAGGCCGGAGAACTCCGCCAAATCCCGCCGGGTACAGGGGGAGCGGAACTTGCTCAGGCAGAACAGCAGATACACCTCGTCCAGCGTCAGGTCGTTGCGGAAGGCCACGGAGACGAGATAGACGTTCAGGCACTTCCGGTTTCGGTACAGGTCGGCCAAAATGCCGTCCCCCTCCAGGGCGCTGGGGCTGACCCGGATGCGCTCCTGGCCCAGACGCTGGGAGCCGGGCAGGATGGCGGGGGGCACAAGCCCGTCGCTGGCCGCGTCCAAAAGGAAGCGGTAGACCTGCATATGGCTGGCGGTGGAGTCCTCCTCCGGGAACACGTCCCGATAAAATTTATCGTACTGCTCAAAGACGATGCGCTTCATCTGCACGGTCTTGGTCAGGCTGATGGCGGCGCTGGACAGGGAGTGCTTGGTCTTGACATAGTAATAGATGGGCACGCGGAGAATGTAAATGCGTCTGGTATAGCGAATATACTCCAGATTGAACATGAAGTCCTCGCACCAGCTGATTTCCGGGTTCATACGCAGCCCGTGGGCCTCCACGATATCGCGGCGGAACAGCTTGTTCCACAGCACGCCGTAATAGAAATCCGCCGGCTTTTCCATCATGTACTCCGCGAATTCCTCCCGGGTGAGAAGCCCATCCTCCGGGATATCCCCCTTGTGGCTCAGCCGGTCGTCCACGACACGGTAAAAATCGGACACCACCAGCTCGCAGCCATGCGCCTCCGCCATGCGGACAAGCTGCTCAGAGGCGTCGGGAACCAGCCAATCGTCGCTGTCTAAAAATTGGAGATACCGCCCTCTGGCCTGGCTGATCGCCAGATTCCGGCTGTCGGAGACGCCGGAGTTGGGCTTGTGCAGCACCCGGATACGGGCATCCGCCGCAGCGTATTCGTCACAGATTTGTCCGGAGGCGTCGGAGCTGCCGTCGTCCACCAGCAGCAGCTCAAACTCGTTCAGCGTCTGCCGGCACACGCTGTCCAGACAGCGGCGCAGGGTGGCTTCGGCGTTGTAGACCGGGACGATAATGCTCACCAACGGGGCGGAAATGGGAACCTGTTCTTCCATAAAATGATCTCTCCCGTGAATCAAAAAGTCGCCATGAAATAGGTACGGCGGGGGCCTGTTCCTATTGTAGCATACCGGGGGCGATTTTGAAAGAAAAAATACGGATACAAAAGTGCGCCGCAGAAGAATCCGCGACGCACCTGATAGAAAACCGGTTATACCTGCCGTGCCTCCAGCGTGTCCATGGCGCCGCAGAGCATTTCCGCTGCCTCCGCCCGGGTCAGGCTGTTCTGGGCCGTGCTGCACGGAATTCCGCAGGAGGTCAGGTTCACCACCGCCTGCACCGCCCAGGCGGGAACGGCCTCGGTGTTCACGGCAAAAACGGCCTGGCTCATGTTGGTAATGGACAGAATGCGGTTCAGAATCACCGCAGCTTCGGCGGCTGTGACCGCCTGATTCGGGGCGAAAACCACCCCGTCCTCCGTGGTATATCCGGTGATATAGCCCTTTTGCAGGGCGGTTGCCACGCAGCTCTTGGCCCAGGTGGGAATCTCCGCATCGTCGGCAAAGCCGGTGACGGTGACGCCCTCCAGCAAATCACAGCCGCAGGCGGTCATAGCCATGGACAGGAATTCCGCCCGGGTGACGGTGGCCTCCGGCTGGAAATAGGAGACGCCGTTGATCTCCATCCCGGCGTAAACCCCGCTGTCCGCCAGCCGCTGGGCCAGGGCCTCCAGCCCACTGCCCTCCAGATCGCCATAGCTGACGGCGGACTTTGCCTTTTCAATGGTGATGCTCACCGTGGCCGGGGCGGAGACATTTCCCTCCCGGTCAATGGCAACATAGGTGAAGCAGTCGCTGCCCGTCTTTCGGGCATAGGGGGTGTAGAGAAATTCCCCGGTGGCGCTGTCGGACAGGGTGACGCTCCCCCGGGTGGGCTGGCCGGTGATTTGGTAGTAATACAGATCTCCGTCCGTGTCCAGCGCGGAAAGCTGCCCGGAGACGGACAGGTTCCTGTAGGTGGTCAGCGTCAGATTTTGGGCGATGGGGGCGGAACCGGCGCTCTCCTCTGCGGCGCAGGGGAGAATCAGGGCCGCCGTCAGCGCCAGGGCGGTGAAGATCGCTCCAAGGGAGCGGACAGAATGGGCGTACAAGTGCATTTCCTCCTTACAGGCGTGCTGCGGCGCAGCACGCGGAAAATATGCTTCTAGTCTGTCCCTCAGGAGGAAAAATATGCGGGGTGTAGCTGTGTTTCCGGAAAGGCGCAGGCCCGGACGCTGGAAAAAATCGCACAAAAACGGATACAATGTAGCATTACAATAGATGTGAGACTGTGGGAGCGAGAGATATTGTCCGCATGAAATAACGACGAAAGTGTATTCTGTACAGTTATGCTGGCAGATAAAGGATATTACCTTCGTGTGTCGGCGGTACTACATTTCCAAAGCATCATTGATGTGTTGGAATAAACTGTGCGATGAGACAAGGGAATCTCTGGAGCCAAAGTTACACCGGCCTCACACTCCGCACCGAATGCCCATACGGAGGAAGAACGGAAATGGATTCAAAATCTTCACAAAAGGAATCCCCACATTTCTATCTGTGAGATGTATGGAAAGCTGTTAGAAAGAGGCTACACACGGCATATCGGGTCATTATATCGCGTATTTGTGCGGCTGGGCTACCGTGAAAAGGTGGAATCCACCAAGAAGAAATCCCGGCATCTGGGGCACTATGATACATCGACTGAGATCGGGAAGAAGTGGCAGTTAGATGTTAAATATGTTCCGAAAATCTGCTATGTAGGCTAGTCAATCATACTTTACACTCTGGAAAAGAAGAACGGACATCTTTCGGAGAGCACCAGTTCAGAGGACGCATGGGAAAGTTATTGAATTTGCGTTCCCAGACGGACAGTTGCTTTTTGGAATCTTCAAAGGAATAAAATTTATGCGAAGCATAGAAATACTCATTATCCTTCTGGAGGCTGTGCTCTACTTTGCCGTTGTGTCTGGGCGTATAGGGGCGAATCAGCATGTGACGAATTCCCAGCTCGACCGCATATTCTCAAATAAAGTCTGCCGCTTCGTACCCTTGGAGTTGAGCCGGTTGGTAAACTCCGTTCCGCTGTCTGTCTGGATGCATTCAATTGTATAGGGGGATTTCTTCACTGCACTTTGAACAGATTGTCGACCTGGATACGTTATAACGCCTTAACGCTGCTAAGACACCATAGCATTCGGCATATTTAATTACTGCTTGCCTTCTTCTAAGAGTTTATGTTTTTGCATTAAAGTATTCATAGCGAATAGGGTTTTCTGCTTTTCCAGTTTGGGCTGAGCAGCTCAACTGTGTTTGTCAACTAAAAATGTGAGCAAAAGGGCCCCAAAAAGGTGCGCACCTT
>JAJQBJ010000121.1:5371-17779 GCA_021203345.1 Oscillospiraceae bacterium | reverse complement strand
CTACTCTTTTTTCCTTTCCCTCATTTGTAAAGTATCATTGTAACACCTACATTTTACGTTGCGGCAGGAGAGATGACTCCCTTGCGTTCCCCCCAATCTTGTGATATACTGATGTCAAGACAGGACCTAGGAGGGAGCTGCACCATGCACGCACAGGAACGCCGCGCCGAGATTTTAAATGTATTACAACAAAGCCATTCTCCGGTCAACGCCACCGCGCTGGCCCGCCAGTTCGGGGTCAGCCGACAGATCATTGTGGGGGACGTGGCCCTTCTCCGGGCCTCCGGCGCGGATATTTCCGCCACGCCCCGGGGCTATCTGCTGGCCCGGGAAAGCGCTGCTCTGCGGCGCACGGTAGCCTGTCAGCACACCTCCGCGCAGATGGTGGAGGAACTGAACTGCATCGTGGACCACGGCTGCATCGTGGAGGACGTGGTGGTGGAGCATCCGTTATATGGGCAATTAGTGGGGAAACTGGAGCTTTCCAACCGGTATGAGGTCAGTCAGTTTGACCGTCGCTGTCAGGAGGCCAGCGCCCAGCCTCTTTCCCTGCTGACGGACGGGGTTCACCTGCATAATCTGCGCTGCCCCAGCGAGGAGGCGTTTCAGCGGGTGCGGGAGGCCCTGGCCCAGGCGGGCTTCCTGCTGAACGGCGAGGAGGACAGCTGAGGCAGCAGCACTGAAATTTTTCCATGCAGATGTTGTGTTGCAGCGGTTGAAAACAGAAGGGAGCCAGGCCAGTATTGCCGCAAAAAAATGAGAAAACGACTTTTTGTAATCATTGAATCCGCGGAGGCCGGGGACAGGGTAAGCGCAATTTATGACTATGCCATGATATCCGCGATTGTGGCGAGCCTTGTTCCGCTTGCGTTCAAAGAAACGAATGCGGCTCTGACTGCAATAGATCATATTGCAACGGTGGTTTTTATTTTGGACTACCTGCTGCGGATTTCAACCGCTGATTTCAAATTGAACAAAGGGCCAGCCTCTTTTGTGCTGTATCCCTTTACCCCAATGGCGCTTATTGACCTGCTATGTATCCTTCCGTCCTTTCACGTCCTGAATTCGGGATTTCGGATTTTGAAAATCATCCGACTTTTTCGCGCGTTCCGTGTGTTTCGGGCGTTCAAGTTTTTCCGATATTCCAAAAACATTCAAATCATTCAGCGGGTGGTTGTGAAGCAGAAGGCCCCACTCCTTGCTGTTTGTGGCCTGGCTATTGGCTATATTTTGATAGCGGCCCTTGTGATTTTCAATGTGGAGCCGGATACCTTCGATTCGTTTTTCGATGCTATCTATTGGGCCACGGTCAGCCTGACAACAATGGGGTATGGGGATATATATCCGGTATCAACCGCCGGGCGCATCGTTACCATGCTGTCGTCATTTGTCGGGATTGCCATCGTAGCCTTGCCATCCGGCATCATTACCGCTGGATATATGGCAGAAATAAACAGCCCTGACAAGTAGGTTTCAAATAAGAAGTTCGAGCAAAATAAGAGGGAGCGTTGCAGACATCTATTCTGCAACGCTCCCTTATTATTTTCACACAAATCAATATCCCGCCGTCAGATTGATGACGCTGCCATCCACGGCGTTGACCGCCAGCAGGACGTTGGGATCCCTGGACAGGGTCGATATGTATGGAACCGTTTCTCCGGTTTCGGAATCGGTGCTGGTGTACACGGCATCCTGTCTGCCGTAGAAAATCCAGGCCGGCACCAGCTCCCCGGTGCGCTCGCTGCCGGAATCCCGCACCCGAATCAGGCCCAGCTCTACCAATGTCACCTCGGTAGCGGTGTTTGCGGTGTCGAACTGGAGGGGCGCATAGCTTTCAAAGGTTTCCGCCGCCTCCGCAAAGGTCAGAATGCCCACGTTGTCGGACAGTACCTCCGTGACCGCCAGCGGCGTCTGCCACTCAAATTGCAGAATTCCCGTCTCGTCGACGTAAAACTCGATTTCCTCCCAAATCCAGGTCACGGCTTCGTCTTCACTTTCGTCCAGCCCGTTGCTCAGGGCGCTGGAGGCCACCCTGACTCCATCCACCGTGCGGAGATAGGTCAGGTAATAGGCGTAGCCCGTGATCTCCAGTTGACCGCCTGCAGCCAGGATGCTGCTGTCATTCAGATAGACCGCGCGGATTTCCGCACTGTACAGCTCCGCATCCAGTCCGATGGCGGTTAGAAATTCCTCCGCGATGGCCTCAGCCCCTGCCTGGGTCAGCGTCATATCCTCCACCGCATATCTGTTGGGATTGATATAAGCTGATTCTCCGGAGGCAGAGGTGGCGTCCAGGGAATCCAGACTGACATATCCCAGCCCGGTGGTGGTATAGGTCACGGTGCTGGCGAAGGAGTTGTCCTGGTTCATGCTGTAAATGGACAGGGTGCTGTCCTCCGCTTCCACATCCAGATAACTTCCGGAGCCATCATCAAATTCTGTCAGCGTAGCGTCCTTCGATGTTTCCGTATAGGTGGAGTCCTCCGGGGCGTCCTGGAGCGCGGCCTGATAGAGCTCCAGCAGATATTCATAGCCTGCCACCTTCTCCGCCCGTTCCTCCTCGGTCAGACTGGTATCGTCCTGCGCCAGCGCCAGCAACTGTTGCGTCTCCAGAATCTTCTGCTCGTAATGCGACTTTGTCTCGGCGGTTCCCTCTGAGGTATAGGCCTCCTCATCGGGGTAAAACCAGTCGTAAATGGCGTCCGCCTGCTCCTGGGACAGCTTCCCCGCCTCCACATAGTAGGCGGAAATGGTATCCCCCTCCGGGAGATTGACCGACACATTGTCCGCCGTGACGGTGAACCCGTCTCCCTCATAGGCGTAGGAATACTGTTCCGGGGCCGCCGCCCGGATATCCGCCAGCGTGGTTCCCTCTGCCGGTTCCGCCAGGGCTGCGGATACCAGCGAACTGGTGCTTTTTTGTGTCACCATAGACTCCTCCGGAGTCGCCTGACAGCCGGTCAGCCCTACCAGCAGTCCGGAAAACAGGAGGGCAGCCAAAATCCGTTTCATCCTTAACAGCTCCTTTCGTAGGTGGTTTGTTCCTTTCATGTACAAGCTGATTATAGCAAAGAATTCTTAAGGAAGTCTTTGGAAACTCTTAAGAGATTCTTAAATTTTGGGATAAGACGGTTGGTTTGCCCAAACTTCGGCCCATCCTGCCGACAAAAGTTCACACAAAAGGGCGGTATACAATTCCCGCCTGTTGTGGTATACTATAACTAATCACCGGCGCAGCCCTTCCCATGGCGGAGCGTCGGATCAGGCCAATTTGCTGTGGGCCTTAGCGAAAAAACAGGACAGCACCGGAAAGCCAGTGAGCTTTCCAATCAAAAACAGAGCGAGCAGAGCGCGGGAGCATCCCGGAGCAATGTGCGGCTGGACGAGTGCAGGGTTCAGCCCCGGTTCCGAGAGGTTCCTCGTGTTCTGCCTGATTCGGGTGCGCTTTTTTCACCCGTCTATTCCGGGGGAGAGGTCTGTCCTTTCGCCCCACTCTGTTCGTTTGCGTTCAGGCCATCACAGCGACATCAATATCATGAAGGAGTTGTAATATCGTAAATATGGCTGAAAAATTAAAAATCATTTCTCTGGGCGGTTTGAACGAGATCGGCAAGAACCTGACCGTCTATGAATACGGCGGGGATATCATCGTTGTGGACGTGGGCATGGGCTTTCCGGACGATGATATGTACGGCATCGACGTGGTGATTCCCGATGTCAGCTATCTGATTAAGAACCAGAGCAAGATTCGGGGCATTTTCCTGACCCACGGACATGAGGATCACATCGGCGCGTTGCCCTATGTACTGCGGAATATCAACGCGCCCATTTACGCCACCCGCATGACCACCGGTCTGGTGGAGCTGAAGCTGGAGGAGCATGGTCTGCTGGGCAGCACCAAAATGATTACCTGCGAAGCGGGAGAGGTCATCCGGGCGGGGAAGTTCACCGTCGAGTTCATCCACATCAACCACTCCATTGCGGACTCTGTGGCCTTTGCCATCACCTGCCCCGTGGGCACCATCGTCCACACCGGCGACTTCAAAATCGACCCCACCCCTGTCTCCGGCGGGATGATCGACCTGGCCCGCTTTGGACAGCTGGGCAAGGAGGGCGTTTTGGCGCTGCTGTGCGACTCCACCAATGTAGAGCGTCCCGGCTTCACCAAAAGCGAACGCAGCGTGGGGGCCTCCTTTGACGCGCTGTTCAAAGGATGCGACCAGCGCATTATCGTCACCACCTTTGCCTCCAACGTAGACCGCATCCAACAGGTCATCAACATTGCCGCCCGCTATGGGCGGAAGGTGGCCGTTTCCGGCCGCAGCATGGAAAACGCCCTGACCGTTTCCACCCAGCTGGGCTATATGAACGTTCCCCAGGGGACGTTGGTAGACTTGGCCCATATTAAGAGCCTGCCCAAGGACAAGGTGTGTATTATCACCACCGGCAGCCAGGGCGAAACCATGTCCGCTCTGACCCGTATCGCCTTCTCCAATCACAAGCAAATCGAGATTCAGCCCGGCGACCGGGTCATCATCTCTGCCTCCGCCATCCCCGGCAACGAGAATTCCATCTCCGCTGTGGTCAACGAGCTGTACCGCCGCGGGGCCGAGGTGGTCAACGAGCGGGAGATGGATCTGCACGTTTCCGGCCACGCCTGCCAGGGCGAGCTGAAAATCATGCACGCCCTGATCAAGCCCAAGTTCTTTATCCCCGTCCACGGTGAGCAGCGGCATCTGAAAATTCATGCAAAGCTGGCTATGGAGATGGGCATGGACCCGAAGAATATCATCATCAGCGACGTGGGCAAGGTCATTGAGCTGGCCGCCAACTCTGCCCGCATCAACGGCACGGTGCCCTCCGGCAAGGTGTTTGTGGACGGCTACGGCGTGGGCGACGTGGGCAGCGTTGTGCTGCGGGATCGCAGACATCTGGCTGAGGACGGCATGATCGTGGTGGTTATGAGCCTCTCCGGGGAGGACGGCTCCCTGGTGTCCGGGCCGGAGATCATCACCCGGGGCTTTGTCTATGTGAAGGAGTCCGAGGAGCTGATGGAGGAGCTGCGCCTGTTGGCGCTGGATGTCCTGCGGGAGTGCGAGGCCAGACACATCATGGACTGGACTGCCATCAAGGGCAACGTCAAGAGCGAGCTTTCCGTATACCTGTACAAAAAGACCCATCGGAATCCCATGATTCTCCCGGTCATCATGGAGGTCTGAGGCATGGAGGACAACGCCCTCCGGCTGGAGCCGGTGGATTTGTCCGGACTGGAGCGGCTGTATCCTCTGATGGAAGTGGATTTTCCAATCGAGGAGCTAAAGCCCCTGGACAAAATGCGCCGCCTGATGCGCCAGGGCCTTTCCGTGGGTTGGCGCATTTCAGAGGGCGGCAGTCTGCGGGGCTATGCGTTCCTGATACAGGGGCCGGGGCAAAGTATTCCGCTTCTGGACTACTTTGCCATGCTCCCGGCGCTTCGGGGACAGGGCTACGGCAGCCGGGGCCTGGAGCTGCTGAAAAAGCAATACCCCGAGGGCTTTTTTCTGGAGGCCGAAGACCCGGCGGATGCCTCCAGTGACGAGGAAAAAATCACCCGCCGCCGGCGGGTGGCCTTCTATCAACGGGCGGGGCTGGTTCCCTGCCCGTTCCCCAATCGGGTTTTCGGGGTGCAGTACCTTATCCTTTTATGGATGGAGCATCCGCCAATAGAACGGAATCGCTTCGCCGCCCGGTTGGAGGAGCAGGCCTACCGCTGCCATCTGTCCGAGGCGGTCTATGACCGCCGGGTCAGCATTACGGTTCCGGAAGCATAAGTGCAAACAAAAAAATAGGGGAGCGGAAAATGATTTTTTCCGCTCCCCTATTCTCGGGAAAAGCAAAGTGCCGGAGGACACCTTGTCATCACGCTACAGTCAGGGACTTCTTGTTTGACGCCACTCTTGCAGCATCGAAATCAGCGACCTTCACGGTAACTGTATGATAGCAAAAACTGAAAGCGTTTTCAAGTGCCTTTCTTCCACAATTTTTGCCCGCGAAACAAGGGCTTTTTCGTCAGAATATCTTCTGCCGAATCCTGTGCCCGGACGGCGGAAAAACGTCATATGGAACCGGTTTCGCCCCATCAAATGTATATTTGAAAAGGTTTCCTGGGAGACTAAAAAAACAGGTGCAAACCTGCCCGTTTCGATGTATAATAAATCCGATCTGCCGCGCTGCCTGTGGCGGGCGAGCTTACGAAAGGAACGCTGCATCATGAATCCAATTACCTTTCCCGGACTGGGGATTACCGTTCAAATTGACCGGGTTGCCTTTTCTATTGGCAGCAAGCCGGTGTACTGGTACGGCATTATCATTGCCTGCGGCTTTTTGCTGGCCGCCGGGTTTGCCGCCCATATCGCGCCCAAATACGGCCTGACCAAGGACAATGTGACCGATATGCTGTTGTTCGGTCTGCCGCTGGGCATCATCGGGGCCAGAATCTATTATGTGATTTTTTATTTTTCCCTCTATCAAAACGCCGACGGCTCCGTCAACTGGGGCGAGGTCGTTGCCATCTGGGACGGCGGTTTGGCTATTTACGGCGGTATCATCGCCGCTGTGACGGTGGTGGTGGTATTCAGTCTGGTGAAGAAGCTGTCCATCGGGGCATTTCTGGACATCGGGGCCTTTGGCTTGTTGATCGGGCAGGCCATCGGACGCTGGGGGAACTTCATCAATCAGGAGGCTTATGGGGCGGAAGCCACCCTTCCTTGGCGCATGGGGCTGATGGTGAACGGGGAGTATATCTATGTTCACCCCACCTTTTTATACGAAAGCCTGTGGAATCTGGTGGGCCTGCTTCTGCTGTGGCAAATCGCCAGGCGCTGGCGGAAATATGACGGTCAGATTTTCACTATGTATGTGGCCTGGTATGGCCTGGGCCGGTTCTGGATCGAGGGCCTGCGGACGGACAGCCTGTACTTCTTCGGCCTGACCTTCTTCGGAACACCCATCCGCACCTCCCAGGCGTTGGCGGCCATTTCCTTCCTGGTGGCGGTGATCGTGCTGGTGTACCAGCTGAAATTCCGCACCCACAGCCCGGAGGCGCTGTTTGTCAATCGCAGGGCCGCAGAAACGGCGGAGGCTCCCGCCGAGGCGCAGCCCGCCGCTGCCCCTGCCGCCGCCATGGAGCCGACAGAACCTGAACCGGAGGCTCCGGCGGCACAGACTGAAACCACCCAGGACACCACAGAAGAAACGGAAAAGGAGAAGAAGTAAGTTATGGCGACAATACTAGACGGAAAGGCCCTGGCGGCCAAGGTAAAAGCAGAGGTCCGGGAACAGGCCGCCTCGTTCCGGCAGGCCCCTGGCCTGGCGGTGATTCTGGTGGGGGACGACCCCGCCTCCCGCATTTATGTCAACGGGAAAAAGCGGGACTGCGCCGAGTGCGGCTTTACCAGTACGGAATATCATTTTGACGCGGATGTGACCATGGAAACCCTGTTGGCGCTGGTGGACAGGCTGAACCGCGACCCGTCCGTGGACGGGATTTTGTGCCAACTCCCCCTACCTGCGGGGTTGGATGAAGAAAAAATCCTGCTGTCCATCGACCCGGCCAAGGACGTGGACTGCTTTCACCCCTACAACGTGGGGCGGATGCTGATCGGGGACTCGGTATTCCAGCCCTGTACCCCCGCCGGGGTCATGCGGATGCTGGAGGAGGCGAACATCTCCCCGGACGGAAAGCGCTGTGTGGTCATTGGCCGCTCCAACATCGTGGGCAAGCCCATGGGGATCCTGCTGCTCCAGCAAAACGGCACCGTTACTTACTGCCACTCCCACACGCCGAATCTGGCGGAGCTGACCCGTCAGGCGAACATTCTGGTGACAGCCGTGGGCAAGGTCGGCCTGATTACCGCCGACATGGTGAAGGAAGGCGCAGTGGTCGTTGATGTGGCGATGAACCGCGACGAGGCGGGCAAGCTCTGCGGCGACGTGGAATTTGCCTCCGTCGCCGAAAAGGCCGGGTATATCACCCCCGTCCCCGGCGGCTGCGGCCCCATGACCCGCGCCATGCTAATGGTGAACACGCTGGCGGCGGCACGGCTGCACGGAAAGGAGTAAGCCGGTGCGCGTGTATTTGGTCAGGGGCGTTTTCACGGATGCGCCGGAGCCGGGTAAGCTCCGCTGCCGGGAGGGGTATCTTCTGGTGGAGGACGGACGGTGCTGTGCCTTTTATCCAACGCTCCCGGAGGCCTTGCGCGGCGTTCCGCTGCTGGACTTTTCTCATCAGCTCATCACTCCGGGACTGTCAGATCTGCATCTCCACGCACCGCAATACAGCTATTGCGGCACCGCCATGGATTTGGAGCTGATGGACTGGCTCTCCCGCTATACCTATCCGGAGGAGGCCCGCTACGCCGACCCGGACTACGCCAAAAGCAGCTATCAGATTTTCGTCCGTGACCTGCTCCACAGCGCCACCACCCGGTTTTGCGCCTTTGCTACGCTGCATACGGACGCAACGCTGGAGCTGATGACCCAGCTGGAGGCCGCCGGCCTCCGGGGTTATGTGGGCAAGCTGAACATGAACCGGAACAGCCCGGACTACTATCGGGAGCCGGACACCGAATGCGGCATGGCGGAGACAGTGCGCTGGCTGAACGAGTGGGCACGCCGGGACTTACCGAACGTTTGCCCCATGATTACACCCCGGTTCACCCCCAGCGTCACGGACGATTATATGGAGGCTCTGGGACATCTGGCGGCGGAGCGGCACCTGCCCATGCAGAGCCACCTGTCCGAAAACCGGGACGAAATTCAGTGGGTGCAGAGCCTGTGCCCGGATACGTCCTTTTACGGGGAGACATACGCCCGGTACGGACTGTTCGGCGGGGACTGCCCCACCGTCATGGCCCACTGTATCTATTCCGGCGAAGCGGAACAGGCCCTGATGCGGCAGAACGGCGTTTATATCGCCCACTGTCCCACCAGCAACGAGAATGTCATTGCGGGCATTGCCCCAGCCGCACATTATCTGCGGGACGGGTATCAAATCGGCCTGGGGTCTGACGTTGCCGGGGGACACACCCTGAATCTGTTCGAGGTCATGACTGCGGCGATGCAGGTCAGCAAGCTGCGCTGGCGGTATGTGGACTCGTCCGAATCGCCCCTGACCCTGGCAGAGGCGTTCTACCTCGCCACAACGGGCGGCGGCTCCTTCTTCGGGAAGGTGGGCCTGTTCGAGCCGGGATACGAATTTGACGCCGTTGTGTTGGACGACGCAGCCTTGAAGAACAACCGGGCGTTCTCTCCCGCCGAGCGGCTGGAGCGCTATGCTTACCTGGGCGGCGGCAAAACAGCCGCCAAGTTTGTGGCCGGGGTTCGGGTGCTGTGACCCTCCCTTTCAAACTAATTTAAAATATATACCCTTCCGGGCGGCAGCGGACAGCTGCCGCCTGTTTTTTCGCTTCGTATGGTTTGCACCATTCCGGGAACCATAAAAAAGTCAAAATCCCTCTTGACAAAATACCCCCAAGGGGTATACAATCATATTATTCAAAATACCCCCGGAGGGTATCACACTTAAAAGGAGGCGGAGTCCATGTCGGAGGAATTGCCCGAAGATGAAATCTGCTGTTGCTGCGGCGAAAAGACCAAGGAGCGCTCCCCGGAGGAGTACCGCAAGCTCATCAACCGCCTGAACCGCATTGAGGGGCAGATTCGCGGTTTGAAGGGCATGATCGAAAAGAACGCCTACTGCACGGATATCCTGATGCAGTCCTCGGCGGTGTCCGCCGCCCTGAACGCCTTTAACAAGGAGCTGTTGGCGAACCACATCCGTACCTGCGTGGTGGAGGATATCCGGGACGGCAAGGATGAGGTCGTGGACGATTTGCTGGTGATTTTACAGCGCTTGCTCAAATAACAGAGATTCCAAATGTAGTTGAAACAGGGGAGGGAACCAAATGGAACAATATACCGTAACCGGCATGAGCTGTGCCGCCTGCTCCGCCAGGGTGGAGAAGGCGGTGAACAAGGTGCCGGGCGTTACAGGCTGCTCGGTCAGTCTGCTGACCAATTCCATGGGCGTGGAGGGAACCGCCTCGCCCCAGGCAATCATTTCCGCAGTCACGGCGGCAGGATACGGGGCCTCGTTAAAGGGGGCCGCCGCGCAAAGCGCCGCCTCGTCGGCGGATGAGGAGGCGTTGAAGGATCACGAAACCCCGGTGCTTCGGCGGCGATTGATTGCGTCCATCGGCTTTTTGGCGGTACTGATGTACGTCTCCATGGGGCATATGATGTGGGGCTGGCCCCTGCCCGGCTGGTTCGATGGGAACTGTGTGGCAATGGGGCTGGTTCAACTGCTGCTGGCAACCATCGTCATGGTGATCAACCAGAAGTTTTTCATCAGCGGCGCCAAGGGCTTGCTCAACCGCTCCCCGAATATGGACACGCTGGTTGCCCTTGGCTCCTTTGCCTCCTATACCTGGAGCGTCTACGCTCTGTTCCTGATGACCGATGCGGTGGCAAAGGGGAACGCGGAGCTTGCCATGTCCTACATGGACGAGTTTTACTTTGAATCCGCCGCCATGATTCTGACGCTGATTACGGTGGGTAAGATGCTGGAGGCCCGCTCCAAGGGCAAGACCACCGACGCGCTGAAAAGCCTGATGAAGCTGGCCCCCAAAACCGCCGTGATTCTGCGGGACGGGGTGGAGGTCACGGTTCCCATCGAGCAGGTGAAGAAGGGCGATATCTTTGTGGTGCGCCCCGGCGAGAAGATCCCCGTAGACGGGGTGGTGCTGGAAGGCTCCTGCGCCGTGAACGAGGCCGCCCTGACGGGCGAAAGCATCCCCGTGGACAAGGCGGCGGGCGACCCGGTTTCCGCCGCCACGGTGAACCAGTCCGGGTTTATCCGGTGCGAGGCGACCCGGGTCGGGGAGGATACCACCCTCTCCCAAATCATCCGCATGGTCAGCGACGCTGCCGCGACCAAGGCCCCCATTGCCAAAATTGCGGATAAGGTGTCCGGCATTTTCGTCCCCACCGTGATTTGTATTGCCATCGTCACGACCATTGTGTGGCTGCTGTGCGGCGTGAAGGTCAGCTTCGCTCTGGCCCGGGGCATCTCCGTGCTGGTGATTTCCTGCCCCTGCGCCCTGGGGCTGGCAACGCCGGTGGCGATTATGGTGGGGAACGGCCTGGGCGCAAAAAACGGGATTTTGTTCAAAACCGCCGCCTCTCTGGAGGCAGCGGGCCGGGTGCAAATCGTGGCGCTGGACAAAACCGGCACCATCACCAGCGGCGAGCCACAGGTCACGGATTTGATTCCCGCCCCCGGCTTTACGGAGACGGAGCTGCTGACGCTTGCCTGTGCGCTGGAGGCCAAAAGTGAGCATCCCCTGGCGAAGGCGATTTTGCTGAAATCCACCCAGGCGAGCCTGCCCCCCGCCGAGGTGACGGAGTTCCGTGCCCTGCCTGGCAACGGCCTTTCCGCCGTACAGGATGGAGAAGTCCTGATTGGCGGCAGCATGAAGTTTATTGGCGAACAGGTGGAGGTTCCGCCTGCGCTGATGACGCAGGCGGAGCAGCTGGCCGAAAACGGCAAAACGCCGCTGCTTTTTGTCCGGGGGAATACTCTGGCGGGCATTATCGCCGTGGCAGACGTGATTAAGGAGGACAGCCCCCAGGCTGTCCGGGAGCTGCAAAGCATGAGCATCAAGGTGGTTATGCTCACCGGCGACAACGAAAAAACCGCCCGGGCCATTGGCCAACAGGCCGGTGTGGATCAGGTGATTGCCGGTGTTCTGCCGGACGGGAAAGAGGCGGTGATCCGCAGGCTGGGCGAGGCTGGCAAGGTCGCCATGGTGGGGGACGGCATCAACGATGCGCCCGCCCTGACCCGGGCCGACATTGGCATTGCCATTGGAGCCGGTGCGGACGTAGCTATCGACGCGGCGGATATCGTGCTGATGAAAAGCCGGCTCTCCGATGTGCCCGCCGCCATTCGGCTCAGCCGGGCGACCCTGCGGAATATTCACGAAAACCTGTTCTGGGCCTTTTTCTATAACTGCATCGGCATTCCGCTGGCCGCAGGCGTGTTCATCCCCCTCTTTGGGTGGAAGCTGAACCCCATGTTCGGCGCGGCCGCCATGAGCTTGTCCTCCTTCTGCGTGGTGTCCAACGCCCTGCGGCTGAACCTGTTCAAGCTCCGGGAGACGAAGCACGACCATCGGGGAAAGCGGGAGGTCACGCTGCCCGATTTCTCCCAGCCTGACGTAGCCTCCGGGACGGAGCCGCCCAAGGCGGCAAGCAAGACACTGACCGGAACGGAAG
Source organism: Oscillospiraceae bacterium (assembly GCA_021203345.1). Classification (GTDB taxonomy): domain Bacteria; phylum Bacillota; class Clostridia; order Oscillospirales; family Oscillospiraceae; genus JAJQBJ01. Next base: position 5,464 of record JAJQBJ010000121.1, on the reverse strand, counting down.
TGACCGTCCGCGTCGAGGGCATGATGTGCAGCCATTGCGAGAACGCGGTAAAAAAGGCGCTGGAGGCGCTGCCCCAGGTGGATTCCGCCGAGG
>JAJQBJ010000121.1:0-5271 GCA_021203345.1 Oscillospiraceae bacterium | reverse complement strand
AAAAAGGCGCTGGAGGCGCTGCCCCAGGTGGATTCCGCCGAGGTCAGCCACGAGACGGGTTCTGCCGTTGTCTCCCTGAGCGGAGCCGTGGAGGACGCCGCGCTGAAAGCCGCTGTGGAGCAGTACGACGGCTACACGGTCACGGCGATTGCGTAAGGAGGCCCCTATGAACAAGGTTACACTAACCGTTGACGGTATGATGTGCGGCATGTGCGAGGCCCATGTCTGCGACGCGATTCGGAAGGTTTGCGACGAGAAGGCCAAGGTTTCCGCCTCCCATGTCACCGGTCTGGCCGAAGTCCTTTTGGACGGACAGCCGGACGTGGCCCGGATGAAGGCCGCTGTCAAGGAGACGGGCTATGAGGTCACAGACGTCAAGGTTGAGCCATATAAAAAGAAGGGCTTTTCCCTGTTTCGGCGCTAAGCTGCCGGCTCCCCAACATACGGAGGGGAGCCGGTTTTCTTTGGCCTTGCAAAAGCGCCCATCCCTATGCTACAATGGTAAAAAACAGAGAAGGGGGCCGACCATGAAGGACGAGCTGCTGTTCGGCGGCAGGTTCCGCCTGAGCCAGGAGCCGGGGGTATTCCCCCTGAGCATGGACACCATGGCGCTGGGGACGTTCGCCCCGGTGCGCCCCGGCGCGGCGGTGTGGGATTTGGGCTGCGGCTCTGGGGCCTTGGGGCTGCTGCTGTTGGGGCGGGAGCCGACCCTTCACTACACCGGATTGGAGCAATCAGCCGCCGCCTGCGCTCTGGCGGAGAAAAACCTGGTCCAAAACGGGCTGGAGGGCCACATCCTGCACGCCAACATTGAGGAAATCCCCCGGCTGGTTCCCGGCGGGTGCGCCGAGCTGGTGATTTCCAACCCGCCCTACTTTCCACGGGGAAAGGCGGGCGCCGCCGAACGAACCGGCTGTACGCTGGAGGCGCTTTGCGCCGGGGCCGGGCGGCTGTTGAAGCCGGGCGGACGGTTTGCGTTGACCTACCCCGCCGGGGAGCTGGCGAGCCTGTGTTGTGTCCTGCGGGCCATCGGATTGGAGCCGAAGCGCCTGCGCTTTGCCGCGCATAAGCCCTCTGCCGTCCCCAGGCTGGTATTGGTGGAGGCGGTCAAGGGCGGCAGGCCCGGTTTAGAGTTGCTGCCCGGCCTGTTCTGGTACACAGAGGAGGGGGAACCCTCCCCGGACTACCGGCGTATTTATCATGAAGAATGAGAATAAGGAAAGCCGCGCTTTCCGGAAAAGGAGGAAACCGCCTTGAGTGGTCAGCTCTATCTGGTCCCCACGCCCATCGGCAATCTGGGGGATCTGTCCCAGCGGTGCATCGAAACGCTGTCCCAGGTGGACTTTGTCGCCGCAGAGGATACCCGCGTTTCCATTAAAATCCTGAACCATCTGGGGCTGAAAAAGCCCATGGTCAGCTATTACCGCCACAACACCGAAAGCAGCGGCCCGGAGATTCTGGCCCGCATCCAGGGCGGGGAATCCTGCGCTCTGGTGACGGATGCGGGAACCCCGGCCATCAGCGACCCCGGGGAGGAGCTGGTGGCCCTGTGCGCCGAGGCGGGAATTCCGGTGATCGCCTTGCCCGGGCCCTGTGCGCTGGTTACGGCGCTGGCGGTTTCCGGTCTGCCCACAGGGCGGTTTACCTTTGAGGGCTTTTTGCCCATGAACAAAAAGAACCGGAAGGCCCATCTGGATTCCCTGAAAAATGAGACGCGTACCATGATTTTCTACGAAGCGCCCCACAAGCTTTGCGCCACGCTGAACGACCTTGTGACCTGGTTCGGCGCAGAACGGCGCATCTCCCTGTGCCGGGAGCTGACCAAGCTCCATGAGGAAATTCGCCGCACCACGCTGGGGGAGGCCGTCGCCTGGTATCGGGAAAACCCGCCCCGGGGGGAGTTTGTCCTGGTGGTGGAGGGCGGAGTGCCTGAAGCCGCCCCTGCCGTAACCCTGGAGGACGGGGTGGCCGCTGTGCTGGCACGCCGGGCGGAAACCAACTGCTCCTTCAAGGACGCTGTGCGGCAGGTTGCTAAGGAACTGGGACTGGGGAAAAACGAGCTGTATGACGCCGCTGTTTCCGCGCAAAAATAGAATTCATACAATTGCACCCGACTGGAGCATGTGCCCCAGCCGGGTGTTATTTGTTGTCCTGTTTTGGCGGCTGCTCCTATTATTCACAAATCGTTCATAATACAGAGGCCGTATTTCAGTTTTGGTTCAGGCCCTTGCGGTAAAATATTTGTATATAAATCAGGCCCGGGAGGTAGCTGCCGAATGTCAACAAATACAAAATCGCAGGTAAAGGCACAGAAAAAGAGCCTGAAAAACGTATACGAGGCGAAAAAAAGAGCCGTCTACTATCTGTGCCGGGGCATGACCGGCAGCAGCGAGCTGGCGGAGAGCCTGACCGTGCAGGCCCTGGAGGAGCTACAGACCTCCCTGGCCCCGGAGGAGCTTCCTACAGAGGATGCTCTGGGGCAGCGCTATGTACGAACGGCATTGGAGCTGTGCGGGGATACTGAAATTTCAACGGAGGAATCCATTGCGGAGCTGCCCTTCTGGTTCGGTCTGGAAACGCCTCAAAAGGAGCTGTTTGTGCTTCGGTATTTGGCGGAGCTGTCCAATCAGGAGCTGTCCACAGCGCTTGACCAGCCGGTTCGCAAGGTCGCCGGGGCCTGCACCAGCCTGGACAACCAGCTCAGCCTGATTCTTGACCGTGATTTTGGCGTGGACTGCGGCAGTAGAGCCGCCATTCCCATCCACATTCGCCAGCGCATTGTGCTGGAACAGAATAACCAGTCCTTCCCGGAGAGCGTCGATCAAGCTGCAGCAGCCATTCTGCACGCCAAAGCTGCCCAGCCCGCCGGCTCCGCACAAAAGCCCAAAAAGAAGTGGTTTCTCTTTGGCGGGATTGTGATTGTGTGCGCCGCCGTGCTGGCGGGTGTGCTGCTCAATCTGCCCATCAGCAGCGCCGCTACGATTCGGGCCGACTACTACGCGGAGATCACGGTGGAGAACTACGGCACCATCACCGTGGCACTGGACGCGGAGGCCGCGCCGGAGACAGTGGAAAACTTCGTCACCCTGGCGGAGGAGGGCTTCTATGATGGACTGACCTTCCACCGTATCATTGAAGGATTTATGATTCAGGGCGGTGACCCCAATGGGGACGGAACCGGCGGCTCGGACGCCACCATCACCGGGGAGTTCAGCGACAACGGGTATGAGAACGACCTGTCCCACACCCGCGGGGCCATCTCTATGGCCCGCAGCGACAATTATGACAGCGCAAGCTCGCAGTTCTTTATCGTGCAGGAGGACAGCACTTATCTGGACGGCAGCTACGCCTGCTTTGGCTATGTCACCGACGGCATGGATATTGTAGACCAGATTTGCGAGGACGCCGAGCCGACCGACGATAACGGCACCATCGAGGCGGAGGAACAGCCGGTTATCACCTCCATCACCATTTACACCGCAGACGAATATAACGCGACTGAGTGATTCTGACAAAAACAGTCGTGGATACAATTTAAAAATTGTTCAGAATTTCTTTATAATTTCTCAAAAAACAGACAGCCGCGCTGTGGTAGAATGTGATTACAGCAAGGGAACGGAACCCCGTACCCATTGCTCCTACCGGACCCGGCAAAGCGACCCCTTTGCCGGTTGCCGGATTACCAGCTCCAGGCGCACGTCTGTTTTATATAGATAAAATCCTTTCTTCATTTTCCTTCTTTTGTAAAAGCAAAAGCCGTCGGCGGTTTTTGCTTTTTGCCTGAAGCGCCCAAAAAGGCGCTGTCTTTTTGAGACAGCGCCCGTTTGGGGGAAATTCTATTGATCGGCGAAAGGAGCAAACTAACGCCGAGGCCGTTTTTTTACCGCATACCCAGCAGGCGAGCAAAGAAGCTACGATTGGTACGAACGTTATCATACTCCATCCAGCGGCCATTGCCGTTCTCGTAGCAACCGATCATCGTATCATAATACATAAACATAATTCAAACCTCCGTTTTTAGATCGTTTAGGCTACAGCTGTGTTGCTTTCGCTTTGTGATTTTAATATAGCACAAATTTGGAGAGATTCAATAGGCTGAGAACCTAATGTTACAGACTGCTCCTGTGCTATCAGCACCAAAAATGCGAAAAAGGTATGGAGCGGTATCATTTCCGTGACGGAAATCAAAACTTTTTATGCAGGATGATCCTTCAAAAATTTCTGCAATTTCCCCATGCTCTGTCGCAATTTTGCAGGATTTCTGTCATTTAACAAGACGGAAAATTCGGCGCAAAACTCGTGCAAAAAAGACTTGAAACCGACCGTCCGCTGTGCTATAATAACCTTCGTAAATCGCTGGTGTAGTTCAATGGCAGAATGTCAGCTTCCCAAGCTGAACACGCGGGTTCGATTCCCGTCACCAGCTCCAGGGTAAACCCCTCCGTAATCCTTGTGATTGCGGAGGGGTTATTTCGTGTTTAACGGTTTTTACATAACTTCAAACAAGTTTAGATTCTTCTCTTGACGGATTCAAGGCCACAATGTAAAATGATTTCAACACCTGCGTTCTCAATGTGTATTTGTCGAAAATGCGAATTGTCCAATGGTTATGCATCTATGTAGGGGCGCGGTGTCAATTTCCTTGACTTGGCGATTCAGGGATAGATAAAATTCCATCCTGGGGCCTTGAATGAAACGAAAGAAGGAACAGTTATGAGAAAATTCACGTCTTTGGCAATTGCAATCGCAGTTGCTGTAGCCTTTTGCCTAACGTCGTGTGGAAACTCGACAACTACAACTGATGTTGCAAATGAGACTGCTGCAGTAAGTGAAACCGCAGAGTTAGAAGAAAGTGTTGTATTCGACCTTGTACCCGTTGAAACAACTTCTGGGGAGACATCAGATTCAAATGCAGACGAATCATCTGTGCAAACGAGTCAAAGCAACTCGACTTCGATTGTTGACAGCACATTGTTTTCTGACGTTTTTCTTGACTTGGCAGACGATGTAGGAACTATGATCTACGAGGACGGACTGGCTTATATTGAGGCTACCGGATACGAGTATGATACCTCTGTCGGTGACGATAGCACTTTCACTCAGATTACCGTGGATGATACCAACGGATTTCAGCTTATCATTTACTTCATTGGGGAGGATGAAGACGATGACACAGAGGAAATGACACTGCTTTCCTACTCAAACGGAATGTTTGAGTGTGTTTGTCAAATAAAAATGTGAGCAAAAGGGCCCCAAAAAGGTGAGCACCTT
>JAJQBJ010000082.1 GCA_021203345.1 Oscillospiraceae bacterium | reverse complement strand
ACCCACCTTTTTCTTCAATTTTCCTAGGCTCACATCATTGACAAATGTACATTTTTCTGCAACAAAACAATAATCTTGTGTAGCTTTACAATAGATGTAAGACCGCAGGACAGAAAAAGTGATTGAGTTCTGTTAAAATCAGATTACCAAAACCCTAAGTTAACAGGAGGACTCAATCGCCATGACAACCGCTTTGGCTGCTCCCATAGTAAGATTACCCAAGTAGCCGGAGTTGTGTAATGAAACGGCTGCTAAAATCAAAGATAAATTGAATCAAATTAACCGTGAGGTATTCTGCAATGATAGGTTTGTAGAACTCTTTGTTTTTAGAATTTTGAATACGGTTTCGATTGAAGATTCTGAGTAAAGTTTTCAAGGAAATTTTCTTTACAAAGCCTATCCTAAATATACTTTAAATCTGATTTTAGCTGTCAGATATTGTCTGTCGAGTCGATCCACATCCTCTTTGTGACATTTCCTGAATAAAGAACATCACAGGACTTTTTAATTTATACAACACTACTTAAATCACTCTTGAAAAATCATATTCCAGTACACTGCGTTCACCAACGAAGTAAGTACGAAATCCTCGCCTTTGAAATCGTGAGTTGTGTAAAATTCCTCCAGTTCTTCTTGCAGGAGATATTCTTGACAGTTCCCTTCATATCATCGTCGAACCAGATGGTCATACTCACACGAAACATGTCTACCTCGATTTGCCCTTGCTTTCCACCAAGGCTTTGAAGGACCGTACCAATCGCCTTCAGTACCCCCGTCATCTTATCTATATGCCATATGTTTTCATCTTCCAATGAGAAATGTGTGTTGTTGAAAATCTATAATCTTCCATCTAGGCTGTAATCTCTGACTATTCTGGTGAAAAAATTCACCCCCATCCCCGGCCTTTATCTTGACAGCCCATCATTCCTGTCGTACAATAAGAGTGATATATTCTGACTGTAAAGGAGAGCATAATTTCGTGAAAACAGTCAAAAAACGCTCGGTTGTTCCCATTTATGGCGTGGCGGCGGTGTGGCTGCTGCTGACCATTTTCCGGGGGATGAGCGGCCTGGCGGACATCCTGATTGCCGCAGTTGTATCCCTGGTGGTATACTTCATCCTGCTGGCCGTATTCCCCACAAAGGTGGAGCAAATCAAGGTGGAGGAGCCGCCGAAACCCCTGTCCCCGGAGCTGGAGGCGCTGAAAAAGGAGCGGGATCGGGCCGTGTCCGAAATGCGCCGCCTGAACGACAACATTAAAGACGAGAAAATCTCCCGCCAGATCGACCATCTGGAGGAGACGACCACAAAAATCTTTGACGTGGTGATGGAAAAGCCGGAGAAACAGCCCCAGATTCGCCGGTTCCTGAACTATTTCCTGCCCACCACCATCAAGCTGCTGAACGCCTATGACCGGGCGGATTCCACCGGCATTTCCGGCAGTAATATCGACTCCACCAAGGCCAGAGTGGAAACGATGCTGGGTGAAATCGAGGTGGCCTTTGACCGGCAGCTGGACGCGCTGTTCGGGGACGAGGAGCTGGACATTTCCACCGATATCAAGGTGATGGAGTCTATGCTGGCCCAGGAGGGCCTCAGCGACAACGGGAACCTCAACATGCCCACCGGCGGATGAACGGTGAAACAAAAAATTTTTCAAAACCTTTGAAAATCTCAGAGAAAAGCAGATTTATTGATTGGAGGACGATGAAGCATGGCTGATTTTGAATTGACCCTGAACCCCAACCTGTCCGAAGGACAGGCTGTCCAGGAGGCCCCTGCGGCCCCGACCCTGACCCTGAATCCGGAGCAGACCGCCGCCGGTGTGTCGCCTCTGGGCGGACAGACCGCTCAGCAGCAGGTAGACCCCATGGCCGGATACCGCGCTGATTATGAGAAGCTCTCCCCCGCCGAGAAAAAGGCGGTGGACGAGTTCGCAAAGAAAATCAACGTGGAGGATTCCCAGCAGGTGATGCAGTACGGCGTGGCGGCGCAGAAAAATATCGCCGCCTTCTCCGAGCAGGCGCTGAACAATGTCCGCACCAAGGATTTGGGCGAAGTAGGCGAAGCACTGGCCGGTCTGGTGACGGAGCTGAACAGCATCGGCAAGCCGGAGCAGGAGAAGAAGGGCTTCTTTGGCCGCAAGGTGCAGCAGGCCAAGGCCAATCTGGAGACGATGAAGGTGCAGTACGCCAGGGCGGAAACCAACGTTGACCGTATTTCGGATATGCTGGAGCAGCACCAGATCGCGCTGATGAAGGACATCGCCATGCTGGACGAAATGTACCGGCTGAACGAGCAGTATTACAAGGAACTGACCATGTATATTCTGGCGGGCAAGCAATGCCTGGCGGAACTGCGGGCCGGGCGTTTGAAGGAGCTGCACGATCAGGCGGAGCGAACCGGAACCCAGGAGGATGCACAGGCGTACAACGATCTGTACAATCTGGTGGACCGATTCGAGAAGAAGCTGTATGACCTGGAGCTGTCCCGCATGGTGTCCATCCAGATGGGCCCCCAGACCCGGCTGCTCCAGAACAACGACACCCTGATGGTGCAGAAGATTCAGACCTCTCTGGTGAACACCATCCCCCTGTGGAAAAGCCAGATGGTTCTGGCCCTGGGGCTGGAGCGCAGCCGTCAGGCCACGGCGGCCACTTCCACCGTCACGGAGATGACCAATCGTCTGCTGACCCAGAACGCGGATATGCTGAAAATGGGCACCATCAACACCGCCCGGGAGGCGGAGCGCTCCATCGTGGATCTGGAAACCCTCCAGCACACCAACGAGCAGCTGATCTCCTCCCTGGATGAGGTGGCAAAGATTCAGACCGAGGGTCGGCAGAAGCGGCAGGAGGCCGAGGCCGAGCTGGCCCGCATCGAGGCCGAGCTGAAGGCCAAGCTGCGGGAGGTGCGGGCCTGAGCGCAGCCCACCAAGCAAGGAGCAAACCATGAAAGTTTTGAAAAAATTTCCCGTCGCCGTTGCGCTGACGGTGGCCGTGATTCTGGGCTGTATCGTCTATGGTCAGGCCACAAAGTCGGCGGAGCTGGTGGATGTGACCTTTAATACCTGGGTGGAGGATTCCGCCGGGGTGCTGGACGAGGAAACCATTGCACAGGTCGAGGCGTACAATACCCAGTGGGACAACAGCTATTCCTCTGTACTTGCTCTGGCCACGGTGGACTCCACCAAGGGTTGGGATATCAGCGAGTACACGCTGGAGCTTGCCAACGCCTGGGGATTGGGTAGCAACGATCTGATCCTGGTGCTGGATATCGGCGGACAGGAGTGCTATATGGACTGCGGTGACGAGATCTACACCTATATGGATGAGGATCAAATCAACGACTATATCAATGATTATCTGTACTCGGACTTGAACAGCGGCAACTATAACGAGGGCGTGCTGGCCCTGTATGCCGCCTGGGACGAGTGGTATGCCGAGGCATTTGCCGGAGACGAGAACACAAGCTCCGCTTCTGCGGGCGCGAATTCCGCGTATAGCGGCTATGATGAGTTCTATGACGATTCCTACTACTATGATTATGATTACGGATACGGAGGAGGTATTTCTGTGTTTGGCATTTTGGTTATCATCATTCTGATTTTGGCCCTTCTCTCTGTGATCGATTCGATTCGGATGAGCCTTTACCGCGCCCGGTATTTTGGCGTAGGCGCTCCCCCGCCCTTCCGCCCGCTGCTGTTCTGGCATCGGCCCGGCTGGGGCTGGTATCATCGCCACTGGTATGACCCCCATGGCCCCGGCCTCCGTGGTGGCGGGCCTGGCCCCGGTGGTTTCGGCGGCGGCCCCCGTGGTGGTGGGCCTGGCGGTTTCGGCGGTGGGCCTCGCGGTGGCGGCGGTCACGGTGGTGGCGGCGGCTTCGGCGGCGGCCATGGTGGTGGCGGCGGCTTCGGCGGCGGCCATGGTGGTGGCGGCGGACGCCGGTAAGCGTGCTGGATCAGCCAGACAGCACTACAGTTCCCATCACAATAAACGTCAAACACCCCGGCGGGTATCTGAAGTGCCCCCTGTCAAGTAGACAGTGAAAAAACAAAAAAGTCTTTCCATGA
>JAJQBJ010000145.1 GCA_021203345.1 Oscillospiraceae bacterium | reverse complement strand
GTGACGCCCTGGAAGGTCTTGAACATCAGGTTGAACTGGCGGATGTCCGTCCAGTTCTGCTTGCCGCAGGAGGGGCAGCAGATGTGATGCTCCGCCACATAATCCTGCATTTCCTTCTGAGAAAAGGCGTCGATGGGCCGATCCAGCTCCACGCCGTTTTCGGCGGCCCAGTCCTCGATGACCTTGTCGGCGCGGAACCGCTCATGGCACTCCTTGCAGTCCATCAGCGGGTCGGAAAATCCGCCCAGATGGCCGGAGGCCACCCAGACCTGGGGATTCATCAGGATGGCGGCGTCCTGACCCACGTTATAGGGATTCTCCTGAACGAACTTCTTCCACCACGCCTTTTTGACGTTGTTCTTCAGCTCCACACCCAGCGGACCATAGTCCCAGGTGTTGGCAAGGCCGCCGTAAATTTCGCTGCCGCCGAAGATGAAGCCCCGGTTCTTGCACAGGGCAACGATTTTGTCCATGGTTTTACTCTGATTATCCATTGTAAATTCCTCCTCTTATTGTAGCCGGATATTCTGAAAGTGAAATGAAAAAACGATGACAAATTGATGAAAAAGCGGGGCAAAATCCACGAAAACGAAGGATTTTATACACGAAAAAACAGAAATATACTTGCATTTTGCGTATAAAAAAGCCCGCCGTAAGCCGTTGCGCTTAGGGCGGACATAAATCCGTGGTACCACCTAAATTCGGAAGCGTCTGCTTCCGCACTCAGCCGGGGCGTGACGCCGGGGAAAGCGCCGCTCCGAACCCCGATAACGGTGGGATACCGGCAACGCCTACTGGCGGGAGCGTCACACATCTCCGCGTTGGGGCTGCGGCTCCAGGGCGCCTTCCCACCGAACTCCGGGAGGATTTTCACCGACCATCCTCTCTCTGCACCGGGCCGTTCGGGGTACTGTTCCCTGTCATTGCCTGTTTTTTTGAATTCTGGAGTACACTTTACCACGAATTCCGCGTCGCGTCAAGGGGGATATTTCCGTGCGCTGCACAGCCCCTCCTGTAACAGCTCAATGGTCACAATACGCCGCATCAATGGCGATCACCAGCATCAGGGCCAACAGCTCATCCTTCGGGTCTGCGATATCCAGCACATAGGTATCGCCCCAGTGGAACAGTTCCTTGCTGATATGGGCCACCAGACGGCCTCCGTCCAGCACGTCATAGTCCCCGCCGAACAGGTTGCCCTGCACATCCCATCCGCTGCACTCCACCGAGAACCGGGGACGGAACAGGGCGAATTCCTGCCGCACGGTGCCCACCGGGCGACCCTCCATCTCGATTTCAAAGGTGTGCAGCAGGGCAAACAGCCGCTCGCGGATGGCGCCCACCTCCACGTCCCGCCGGTCATAGACGTGAATCTGGTGGGTCAGGGTCAGAACCTCCGCCTTTACAAAATAGGCAGGCGTTTCCCACTCGTCATAAACGTCATAGGTGTCGGTCCAGGAAAAGACCCGTTGTTTGATTAGCAGCCTCATGATATCCTCCTTGGTCGCTGGCGTATTTACTCTTTAAAAACAATATATCACCGGATTCCGAAAGGTTCAAGAGTATTTTTATATGTAAATGTGTTCCCACCGGCAAAAGGAATAGGATAGGCCCTGAAATTCATGCGGCTCTGACCGCTCGGCCAGCGTCCACCCCGGCAGCTGCTCCAGTTGGGGAAAGAACACATCGGCCTCCGGGTCAATCTCCACCTGCGTCAGCAGCGCCTCCCGGCAATAGGGCAGCAATAGCCGATAAATCTCCGCGCCCCCTGCCACATGGTACGGCTCCGGCAGACCGGGCAGCAGCTCCAGCAGCGCCTCCACATTGTTGGCCGTCAGCACACCGGGCCGGGAGAATGCCGGATTCCGGGTCAGTACCACGGTGGTTCGGTCAGGCAGGGGCCGTCCCCCCGGCAGAGAATCCAGGGTTCTCCGCCCCATCACCAGGGTTCCCCCGGTGGTCAGGGCGCGGAAGCGCCGCAAGTCCTCCGGTATATGAACCAGAAGCTGCCCATTCAGGCCGATTCCCCAGTTCTGCGTGACGGCGGCAATGGCGGTCAGCTTCATTCCTGTTTTGCCTCTAATGCGGCCAGCAGCTCGGCAGCTGTGCGCCGGAGCAGCGGATGATACCAGTGAGGCGCAATTTGCACCAGAGGCCGCAGTACAAAGAAGCGGTTCTGCATATCCGGGTGGGGCAGCGTCAGCCCGGTGGTATTCCAGACCTCATCCCCATAGGAGATAATATCCAAATCCAGCGGGCGCGGCCCCCAGCGCACCGCCTTCCCTCTGTCCCGTCCCTGTGAAGCCTCGATTTGGTGCAGCAGCTCCAGCAGCTCCAGCGGGGCGAGCAGCGTCTCGATTTCCACCACGCCGTTGCGGAAGGAGGGCTGCTCCACGCCGCCGTAAGGCTCGGTGGTAATCGTGTCCGAACGGCGCATCAGATGCACCGCCGGATCCCGCTCCAGGGCCTCAAGTCCCCGGTCGATTTGCTCGTCCGGCTGTCCCAGATTGGAGCCAAAGGCAAGATAGGCCGTTGTCCACCCCCGGCGAAGGGTCACAGATACATTCTCAAAGGGCAGGCCGATGGGGGCCTCCGGCTTGCACAGCTCCAGCTCCGCCGCCCGCATCAGCGGGAATTCCAGCAGTAGCGCCCGGAGTGTCTGCTCTGCGGCGGCCTCGATGAGCTGAAAGGTGTTCTGCTGCAAAAACTCCGTCAGAAATTTGCACACCGCGCCGTAGTCGGTGGATTGGGCCAGCTCATCGGTCTGCCCCGCCCGACGCAAGTCGGAACAGAGTGTGGCGTTCACCACAAAGGTCTGTCCCTGCTCCGTTTCAAAGTCATAGACCCCGTGGTGTGCAAAGATTTTCAGACCGCGAATTTTGATTTTATCCATCTTCGTTCAGCCCCCTTGCAAAATGGCCTCCGTCATGCGGACGGCCCGAACATTTTCCCGGACATCGTGGACGCGGACGAACATACAGCCCTGTAAAACGGCGTACACCGTGGTCGCCAGCGTCCCCTCTACCCGCTGGTCTGCGGGCAGATTCAGCGTCAGGCCAATCACGGACTTGCGGCTGGTGCCCAGCAGCACCGGACATCCCAGCGGTTTCAGCACATCCAGGCGGCGGATGGCCTCCAGATTCTGCTCATAGGTTTTCCCAAAGCCCACGCCGGAGTCTAAAATGATCCTGTCCCTTGCGATTCCGCCAGCCTCCGCCAGCGCCAGCGTCTCCGCCATCTCCTGCACCAGAGTAGCGGTGAAGTCCCGCTCCACCGGCTCCTTCCGGTTGTGCATCAGGCAGCAGGGAACGCCCGCCGCGCCGATGATACCGGCCATGGCGGGGTCGTATTTCAGGCCCCAAATGTCGTTGATGAAGTCCGCCCCGGCCCGGATCCCGGCGGCAGCCACCTGGGATTTGTAGGTGTCCAGGGAAACGGGAACTTCCAGCCGCTGCTTCAGCGCCTCGATCACCGGCAGTACCCGATCCATTTCCTCCTGGTCGGAAATCAGCGTGTAGCCGGGCCGGGTGGATTCCCCGCCGATATCCAGAATATCCGCGCCCTCCTGCACCATGGCCTCCCCGTGGTACAAGGCGCGGTCTAAGCTGTTCCACTTTCCTCCATCGGAGAAGGAGTCCGGCGTCACATTTAAAATACCCATGACATAGGTTCTGCCCTGGGTCTGAAAGTCCTTGGTTCCGATTTTCACAGGTATAGGCTCCCTTCCCTATCGTTCCAGTGTGTTCGTTCGTTTTTCCGGGGGCCAGTTACACGCTCCGGCGGCGGGGCAGAGGAAGCAGGGGCGGCTTTTCTTGTCCGCCCGATACAGCAGCTCCCCCAGCGGGCTGCGCGTCCCCTGCCAGGAGGAACGGTGCTGTCGGATAGCGGTGAGGATTTCCGCCCGCTCAGCAGGGGAAAAGCCGCAGTCCGTCAAAATTGGCTCCGCCAGCACAGGCGAAGCCTCCTCGTGGGTGCCTTCTCCCCGGTACTCTGCCACTCTGCCCAAATCGTGCAGCAGCGCGGCGGCATAAATCAGCGGGCGGGAAAGCTCCTGCCCTTCGTCCTGGGCGGTCAGCGCCGCCACACGGGCCACGGACAGAAGATGCTCCAGCCCGTGACTGATATAGTCCCCTTAGAGTAGACACTCGAAAAAGCAAAAATTCGAGACTAC
>JAJQBJ010000046.1:13885-18404 GCA_021203345.1 Oscillospiraceae bacterium | reverse complement strand
CTACTCTTTTTTCCTTTCCCTCATTTGTAAAGTATCATTGTAACACCTACAATTTTTGTGGTGATGCCTTCATTTTTTTCTTGCATTCTGGCCGGCCATAGGGTATAATACCGTTGTATGCCCGAAGCAGCGCGGAATGGGGTCAGAAGCCCCGCGAGTCGGTCACTGTGAGGCGTCCTCAGAGACGCTAAGTCAGATACGCGCCGGGCAGCTCTGTCCTGCCGGAACCGGGATGGAGGACATGGCAGAGGGGTCTTTGCGCCCTTTTCCCAATTTCCAGAGAATTTTTGAACCAGTGAACGAGCGCGTATTGCGAAGAAATTTGCGCCTGCGGCTCGCATTGGTTTGGAAATTCCTCAATACGGAATCGGTGCCATCTCCCTGTGTCGCGTATGGTTCCGTAATTTATGGAAAGAAGGAACTACCCATGAAAACTCACAACTACCGTATTTTGGCCCTGCTCACCGCTCTGCTGATGTCCCTGTCCCTGCTCGCTGGCTGCAGCGGCAGCAACAGCACGGACACCTCCCAGTCGTCCGACAGCGTGACCACGGAGGATGTTTCCTCCAGCGACTCCGCAGAGGAATCTGCCGCTCCGTCGGAAAGCAGCGCCGCCGAATCCGACGCCACCGACGCCGAAGTGAAGCATATCACTCTCACCGTCACCTATGAGGACGGCAGCAGCGACTCCTACGAGATCGACACCGATGCAGAATACCTGAAGGACGCCATTGACGGCACCGTGGAACTGGGGGGCACCGAGAGCGACTACGGCCTCTACATCACCTCCGTCAACGGCGTGGAGGCCGACTATGACGCGGACGGCGCTTACTGGGCCATCTACGTCAATGACGAATACGGCTCCTATGGCGTGGACAGCCAGCCTGTCACGGACGGCGACAGCTTTGCTCTGGTGTATGAGGTCTACTAATCAGCCATTCCGTCCCGGACTTGCCGTCCGGGACATCACCTTTCTGGCCCTGGCTACGGCGCTGATTTTTGCCCTGCAAATCGCCCTGGCCGGTCTGCCCAACATTGAGGTGGTATCCCTGCTGTTTCTGCTCTACACCCTTCACTTCCGGGCCAAGACCCTGTTCGTCATCTACGCCTTTGCCCTGCTGGAAGGGGTATGGTACGGCTTCCATATCTGGTGGGTCATGTACCTGTATGTGTGGACAATTCTCTGGGCAGTGGTGATGCTGCTGTCCCGGAAGGGGCGGAAGCACGGCGCCTTTTTCTGGGCGGTGATCAACGGGCTGTACGGTCTGGCCTTTGGCTTTTTCTGCTCCTTCCTTTATGTGGCCATGGGCGGGCTGAAGGTGGCCTACAGCTGGTGGCTGGCGGGGCTGCCCTTTGATGCGGCCCATGGTGTCGGGAACTTCGTGACGGCCCTGGTGCTGTTCGTTCCCTTGAATCGGGCGCTGGACTTTGCCCTGAAATTGTGAACCGAATAACAGAAGCTGCGGCGCAGGAAATCTGTGACGCAGCTTTTGTATTCGGCTTGTCCCGGGGAAGAAAGTGTGGTATAATTGCCCTGCTGAATCAAGTTATTCGTATCAGAGCAAGCTCTAAATAAACTGCGGCCCAAAACCGGCCCGCTTACTTTGTTATTTTGTTATTCTGAGGCCAGGAGGACGATCCCATGTAGAATCCGTGTTTACATGATACAAAATTTGAATTTTACAGGAGGGTTCCCCTTTGTCAAACTATGAATCTGAAATCAATCGCCGCCGAACCTTTGCAATCATCTCGCACCCGGACGCGGGCAAAACCACGCTGACGGAAAAGTTCCTGCTCTACGGCGGGGCCATCGCCCAGGCGGGCGTGGTAAAGGGCAAAAAGAACACCCGCGCCGCCGTCTCCGACTGGATGGAGATTGAAAAGCAGCGCGGCATTTCCGTCACCTCCTCCGTGATGCAGTTCCAGTATGAGGGCTTTTGCATCAACATTCTGGATACCCCCGGACATCAGGATTTCTCGGAGGACACCTACCGCACTCTGATGGCGGCGGACTCCGCTGTGATGGTCATTGACGCCGCCAAGGGCGTGGAGGCCCAGACCCGCAAGCTGTTCAAGGTCTGCGCCATGCGGGATATCCCCATCTTTACCTTCATCAACAAAATGGACCGGGAGGCCCGTGACCCCTTTGAGCTGTGCGAGGAGCTGGAGGCGGAACTGGGCATCGAGACGTACCCCTGTAACTGGCCTGTGGGCTGCGGCAAGGACTTTTTGGGCGTGTACGACCGGGAGCATGGTCGGATGCTTCACTTCACCTCCAACACCAACACCCGGCAGTCCACCGCCACGGAAATCGCGCTGGACGACCCGGTGCTGACGGAAATGCTGGGGCAGGAGAAGTGCGAAAAGCTCATTGAGGACGTGGAGCTGCTGGAGGGCGCGGGAGCCGAATTCGATTTGGAGGCCGTGCGCCACGGCAAGCTCTCACCGGTGTTTTTCGGTTCGGCGCTGACCACATTCGGCGTGGAGCCGTTCCTGGAGGAATTTTTGCGGATGACTACGCCGCCCCTGCCCCGGCACACGGACAAGGGCATGATTGACGCACAGAACGAGGATTTTTCCGCCTTTGTCTTTAAAATCCAGGCCAACATGAACAAGGCCCACCGTGACCGCATCGCCTTTATGCGGGTCTGCTCCGGCAAGTTTGAGGCGGAAAAGGAGTATTACCATATGCAGCAGGGGCGGAAAATCAAGCTCTCCCGGCCCCAGCAGCTGATGGCCGCCGAGCGCGAGATCATTGCCGAGGCCTACGCCGGGGATATCATCGGCGTGTTCGACCCGGGTGTGTTCTCCATCGGGGACACCCTTTGCACTGCCAACCACAAGTTTTACTTCGACCCCATCCCCACCTTTGCCCCGGAGCATTTTGCACGGGTGCGGCCCAAGGACACCTTGAAGCGCAAGCAGTTCATCAAGGGCGCGGAGCAGATTGCCCAGGAGGGCGCGATTCAAATCTTCAAAATTCCCTTCACCGGCATGGAGGAGGTCATTGTGGGCGTGGTGGGCACGCTGCAGTTTGACGTGTTTGAGTACCGGCTGAAAAACGAGTACAACGTGGACATCATCATGGAGGGGCTGCCCTATGAGGAGCTGCGCTGGATCGACAGCTATGACGGCGACCTCCACAACGACCTGATTCTCGCCACGGACATGAAGCTGGTGGAGGACTACCACGGGAACAATCTGCTGCTGTTCGCCTCCCCATGGAGCGTCAAGTGGACGTGCGACAAGAATCCCTCCCTCCGCCTCAGCGAGTTTGGCGGCGTTTCTCAGAATTCCTATACCAACTGATTGCATAAAATACGCGTTCTTCGGGCATCCTTCTGATACAGCCGATAAAATGGCTGTGAAAATTGGAGGTGACAATCATGTCCAGGAACAGCAACAATAGCAATAACAGCAGCAATTCCAACAGCAAGCGCTTCAACAGCACCCAGAATTGCAGCCAGACGGATTCTGTGACAGACCAGACCGGTTCTGAACAGAACCAGAGCCAGAAGAAGCAGAACCAGCAGAACAACCAGAACAATCAGTAAGTTGTCTACAGGCGGCTCCGGAGGTTGATGCCTCCGGGGTCGTTTCTTCGTTGTGAGTTTACACAGTTTTTAAAGTGGAAGCTGAAAAACCTTTGCTAATTCTGACAATAAACTCTTTACTTTTCCGATAAAATGTGGTATGCTATCCGTAGGGGAAGAGCCCGGCGGGGAACACCCTCCGTCCGGGTAGAACACATTCCGACGAAAAGGAGGACACAAGGATGGAACGTAATCATCTGATCATCACGGTCGGCCGCGAATATGGCAGCGGCGGACACGACATTGCCGAAGCGCTGGCAAAGCAGCTGGGACTCCCGTTTTATGACAACGAGCTGATTTCCATGGCCGCCAGCAAAAGCGGGCTGGGGGAAAAGGCCTTTGCCACTGCCGAACAGGTGTCCACCAGTGTGTTCGGCTTTGCGTTCAGCGCTACCAGCGCCGCGCGGGAGTACGGCATGAACATCAACGACAAGATTTTCCTGATTCAGTCCGCAGTCATCCGGGATATCGCGGACAAGGAAAGCGCCGTGATCGTGGGCCGCTGCTCCAACTACATTCTACAGGACTACACGCCTACCATTAACATCTTCATCGGCGCACGGCTGGAGGATCGTATCAAGACCGCTCAGCAGCGGGAGAATCTGCCCTCGGATGCGGACGCAAGGAAGTTCGTCACCAAGATGGACAAATTCCGCGCCAGCTACTACAACTTCTACACCTCCGGCGGCAAGTGGGGCGGACGCATGGACTACGATTTGTGCATCGACCGCACCGGGCTGGACGTGGATACCACCGTGGCGATTCTCGCCAGCTATATCAAGCTCCGCAAGGCGGCGATGGGACTGGATTAAAAGTCAGCATACGTTGGGGGGGGGGCGGGGGGGGGCGGCCCCCCGTTTTGGGCGGGGGGTTGGCCGCGTTTTGGGCCAAACACCCCACCCCCCCCGCCGGTTGAAAAAAAAAAA
>JAJQBJ010000046.1:0-13875 GCA_021203345.1 Oscillospiraceae bacterium | reverse complement strand
CGGGGCGGGAGGTGTAAACCAGGGTGGCGATGCTCGCCTGCTAAAACACCCGCCGCAAGGGGGCGTTGGCCGTGTATAAAAAGACACCATCGGTTGGGGCGCGGCCGGCGGGCCGCGCCCCACTTTTTGAGCCTGTAGTTCGCCCGATTTGAGGCCAAAACAGGCAACGCAACCGGCAGTTGACAAAAAGAAAGCCCCGCTTGGTTGTGATTTTCCCGCTTTTTCGGTACCCTTGGGACAGAAAGGAGTGATCGACATGACCATTGGACAACGAATCACGGAACTGCGTAAGGCGCAGGGGCTGTCTCAGGAGGCGCTGGGATGTGAGCTGGGTCTGTCCCGTCAGGCGGTCAGCCGGTGGGAGGCGGATGCGTCTCTGCCGGAGATCGACAATCTGGTGGCGCTGGCGAAGCTGTTTCATGTCTCCGTCGGGTATTTGCTGGGCGTGGAGGCCCTGGAGGATGAAGCGGCTCCCGCCGAACAGACCGCCATGGAGGCGGCGCAAACGCAAAAGCTGGAGGAATATCTGTCCGCCTTGACCAGGAGCCACCGCATTTCCAAATGGCTCCGCGCCGGGGCCTGTGTGGTGCTGGCTGCCGTCATCATTGGCGGTGGGTGCCTGCTGAATTCCTATCGGCAGCGGCTGAACAGCATGAATTCCACCATCAGCGGTCTGGAGGATCAGCTTGCGACCCTGCAATCCGGGCTGGGGACGCTGACGGACAGCATCTCCGAGCAGGTGGAGGAGGCTATCAATCAGCAGTACGGCATTACCGCCGGATATGACGTCGCGCTGATGAGCGTCGACTGCACAGCGGGAACGGCGGAAATTTCCGTCACCGCCGTGCTGCGTACCCCGGTGGACAGTGCAGAGGACATTACGCTGGTGGCTAACCTGTCCGAAGGGGAATCGTGCTATGGGACAGATGCGACCTGGAATGCCGACACCAATCAGTATGCGGCGACCCTCACTGTGCCGCTGGTGGACGGGGCGGAATACTATCTCATCACCCCGGAGGGAACTGTTCAGCTGTCCGACTGCGGAAGTTGTGACGCTTTGGCGGCAATCGTGGAGCTGGATCAGACCACCCTTGCCAGCATTACCGGTGACAATTCCGGTCAGACCGACCTGACTCTTTATTTTTCCGCTGAGGTTTTCGTGGAGGATACAGGGAACGCCGAACTGACGGCGATCTGTGAGATTTTGGTAAACGGAGAAACGGTTCAGACCCTTACCATGACGCCGGAATCGGAAGTGTTCAGCGATGGCGTCTGGTACGACAACGAGTACAACCTTAATTTCCGCCTGTCTGAGCTGCTGAGCCCGGCAGAGGGGGACGAGGTGACGTTTTCCTACACGCTGACCCTGCCCGACGGACGGACAGGCACCGGTTATTTTGACCTGGGCGCTGTCTGGACGGAAAACGGGTGGACGGTGTTCTCCGTGAATGAGGATACAGGGGAACGACTGGATTAAGCACTTTTCTCAACTGCACCGGTTCAAAAAACGGAAAGGTCAACCGATTGTTGCGCGATAATTGGTGGCTGCAACCGCCCCTCCTGTGTTACCATAGGGCCATCAACACAAAGGAGGAATCCAGACATGTACATTACAACCATCGCTGCTTTCATCGGTTTGTTGATCTGGCTGGCGGTTCTGGCGGCTGTTATCGCGCTGGTGGTGCTGATCATCAAGGCGCTGCTGAAATACCTGCGGTCAAAGGACACGCGAACGGAACAGGCGGAGCTGAAGCGCTCCCTGGGAGAGGTACTGAAAAGCCACCGAACCCGCTGCAAAATGACCCAGGAGTTTGTGGCGGAGGCGCTGGGGGTCAGCCGTCAGGCTGTCTCCAAGTGGGAGAACGGCACCTCTGATCCCAGCACCGCCAACCTGCTGGCGCTGGCGAAGCTCTACGGCGTTTCCCCGGAGGAGCTGCTGCGGCAGGTGGACGCGCAAAAGCAGGAGGGGTAGGAGCGCCTGCTATCAGAAAATAAGGACAGGAAGGAACGGCGTGGCCCTCAGGGTCACGCCGCTTTTCTGCTCTGCGGTAAGCCTTGCTATTTTATGACATCCGTGTTAAAATCGGAGCAGAAAGGGGGAGTTCTATGTTCCACCAAATCATTCCGGTCGATCGGCTGAATGACCGGCTGCCTGCGTCCTTGACAGAGACGACGCTGACCGTCTATGCCCGTGACCGGCTGGGCACGCCGGCGGACAACGGCGAGCGCTGGGCCATGCTGATTCTGCCCGGCGGGGGGTATCGGGTTCACTCTGTTCCCGAGGCGGAGCCGGTGGCCCTGACCTTTTTACAGGCGGGGATACAGTGCTTTGTGCTGAATTACGCGCTGGCGCCGGATACCTATCCCCAGCAGCTTTTGGAGGCCGCCGCCGCAGTCGCCTGGATTCGGGAGCATCAACAGGAATACGGCGTCAGCCGGGTGGCGGTATGCGGCTTCTCCGCCGGGGGCCATCTGGCGGGCTGTCTGGCGAACCTGTGGAGACTTCCGCTGCTTTCCGAGACATTGGGCCGCCCCTCGGAGTGCTTTCGCCCGGATGCGGCAATTCTGAGCTACCCCGTTATCACCTGGAGCCTGGAAAACGAATCCTTCCGGAATCTGCTGGGCCGCCCGCTGACGGAGGAGGAGCAACAGCTGCTTTCACTGGAGCGCAGCGTGACCCCGGAGAATCCCCCCACCTTCCTGTGGGCCACGGTGACGGACGAGATGGTGCCGGTGCAGAATTCCATGAACTACGCCCAGGCATTGCTGAACGCGGGGGTATCGCTGGAGTTCCATCTGTTCCACCGGGGGCCTCATGTCACCAGCGTCGGCACCCCGGAGAGCGCCTATCGCCGGGGCTGTGTGAATCCCCACGCCGCTCATTGGACGGAGCTGTGCGCCGAATGGCTGAAGGAGCTGTATCATGGCTAAGGCGGTACTCATCATCGGGGCCTCCCGGGGCATCGGCGCGGCGGCGGCCCTGGCCTTTGCCGGGGCGGGGTATCGGGTGGCGGTCAATTACAACCGCAGCAAAGCCCAGGCGGAGGCGCTGTGTGCTGCGCTGAATGAGCAATCTCCGGGTTGTGCGCTGGCGGTGCCGGGGGATGTATCCGACCCCGCTGCGGTCAGCGAAATGGTGAAAGCCGTGGAGCGGGCCTTTGGACAGATCGACGTGCTGGTTTGCAATGCGGGCATTGCCCGACAAAACCTGTTCACGGATGTGACAGATGCGGAGTGGCGGAGGCTGTTCTCCGTGAACGTGGACGGGGTCTTTTACACCTGCAAAGCCGTGCTGCCGGGGATGATTCGCCGGAAGGCGGGGCGCATCATCACTGTCTCCTCCATGTGGGGCATCACCGGCGGTAGCTGTGAGGTGGCGTACTCGGCCACAAAAGCGGCTGTCATCGGCCTGACCCGCGCCCTGGCGAAGGAGGTCGGCCCCTCCGGCATCACCGTGAACTGCGTGGCTCCCGGGGTCATCGACACGGAGATGAATCACAATTTAAATGAGGAGGCGCTGGCCGCACTTCGGGAGGAAACGCCCCTGGAGCGCATCGGACAGCCGGAGGACGTGGCGCGGGCCATGCTCTATCTGGCCTCGGACGGGGCCTCCTTTGTCACCGGACAGGTGTTGCAGGTGGATGGAGGCATGGTGATCGGATGATGGAGCTGGCCTTTCGGCGCATCACGGGGCAAGGCCCCGCCGCCGGTTCGGAGACGGCTCACCATCTG
This sequence comes from Oscillospiraceae bacterium, assembly GCA_021203345.1. GTDB lineage: Bacteria > Bacillota > Clostridia > Oscillospirales > Oscillospiraceae > JAJQBJ01. The sequence continues at coordinate 10,143 of JAJQBJ010000046.1, read as the reverse complement.
CTGGAGGAGCTGACGGCCAGAGCCTGGCCGGAGGTTCCCCATCCGTTGCCGTTATGTAAGGACGAACGGGGAAAGCCCTTTTTCATGGGGTTTCCGAGCTGCCACTTTAATCTGTCCCATTCCGGGGGCTGGGCGGTCTGCGTTCTCAGCGACAAACCCGTGGGCGTGGATTTACAGCAGCACCGGGCGCAGCCCCGGCGCGTGGCCCGAAGGTTCACCCCCCAGGAGCAGGCGTGGCTGGCGCAGAACCCGGCGGGCTTTTTCGACCTGTGGGCGAAAAAAGAGGCGTATTTAAAGGCCCTCGGTACGGGCCTGACCCGGCGGCTGGACAGCTTTTCCGTCCTGCCGCTGGAGCGGAACCGGGTGGGCGACTATGTGATTTGGCTGGCGGAGCCGCCCGAGCCGGGGTATTCCTGTGCGATTTGCCAAATGGACAAGCCGCCGACAGAGGAACCGGAAACAGAACGAGCCAGAAGGCATTTTACCCACACGGAGGCGGAGCCGAACCATGGATGAAAACAGGAAAAAACGGGGCCGAAAGGCCCATCTGGATGACTTCCAGAAAACCGTCACCGGCGAATATATTTACACCGGGAAAACCTATCAGTGGGACAGCCCCAGGGGAAAATCCCTGCTGCTGCTGTGGCTGCTGGCATTGGCGGCCTTTGGGTGCAGTATTGCGGGGGGCTGTATCCCCAACACCGGGATGGAGCATCATTTCTGGACGCTGCTGCCCTATGCGGCGACGCTGATTGTGTCCGGTGTGCAGGGCTGGACGGTGTATCGCCTGACGGACGGCGGGAATCCGATTCGGGATTATGTCTGGCAGGAGACGGTTCAGCGGCTGCCCGCGCTGGGGGGTGTTACGGCTGTGTTGGCGGCAGTAACCGGCCTGGCGACGCTGATCGGCGCGTTCCTTCCCTCCTTTACGGGGAACGTTCTTATGACGGTTCTCTTGTTGTGGGTGGAGGTGGCAGTAATTTTGACTTCCCTGCTGCTGCGGAGGGTCGTTTTGCGGTTAAAATGGCGTTAAAAATGGGCGTTTTACACAAAATTGCAAATTTATCGCTAAAATGAATTGACAGAAAACGATGCCGTGTCGTATAATACACTAAGTTCTATTATAGAATTCCGCCATCCGGCGGACACGGCGACCTGAGCGGTCAAGGGGTACCCCTTGATTCGTGTCTGTGTGGTTCACAGACACGATTTCTGCTCCCCGTCGTGCGAAATCCTTAGGCGTCACCGGACAAATGGGGCTGTGGCGGCTGGGGCTATTTTGCGCCAGCCGAACTTAACGATTTAGCGCGGTGAAGCCCAAATTCCAAAAGAGGAGGATTATTCACAAATGAAAGGAACAAAAAGATGGCTGTCTCTGCTTCTTGCTGTGGCCATGATGCTGTCCCTGGCTGCCTGCGGCAGCAGCGGCACCACCACCACGGAAGAAACTGAGAGCGCCGAGACCACCGCTGTGGAGGAAACCGAAGCTGCGGAGGAGACGGAAGAAGCCGAGGAAACCGAGTCCGAGTCGTCCGGAAACGACACCCTGGTGGCCAGCGTCACCGGTCTGGAGCAGAAGTTCTCCCCCTTCTTCGCTGCAAGCGTGGATGACGTGAACGTCACCGACATGACCCAGCTGTATCTGATGGGTTCTGACCGTGTGGGCGAGCCTGTGCTGAGCGGCATCGAGGGCGAAACCCGCAGCTACAACGGCACCGATTACACCTACTATGGCCCCGCCGACATCACCATCACCGAGAATGATGACGGCACCGTTACCTATAGTGTTGTCATGCGGGAGGACATCCAGTTCTCCGATGGCACCTATGCCGACATCGACGATGTGATCTTCGCCATGTATGTGTTCCTGGATCCCACCTATGACGGATCCACCACCATGTACTCCGCTCCCATCGTGGGCCTGGACGAGTATCGCAGCGGCATGAGCACCCTGTTCGACCTGCTGGCTGCTGCCGGTCAGGAGAACACCGACTTCACCTATTGGGATGAGGCTACTCAGACCGCTTTCTGGGCTGACCTGACCCAGGCCGGTATTGCGTTCGCGCAGGAAATCGTTGATTACTGCGTGGCCGCCGGTGCTGCTGAGGAGGGCGATGTCGCCACCGCCGCTGCTGCCTGGGCCTTTGACGGTCTGGCTGCTGACGCCACTGTTGAGGACTTCTGGAACCTGCTGGTCGAGTCCTATGGCGGCGACTATGCCACCCTGTCCGACACCGAGACTGCCGGCTCCAGCCTGTTTGACCTGATGGAGGACTATGACGCCTATTCCATCGGTGTTGAGACTGGCGAGTCCGCTGATTACATCTCCGGTATCGTCCGTACCGGCGACTACAGCATGGAGATCACCACCTCCGAGCTGGATGCCACCTTCATTTACTATCTGGCTATCCCCATCACTCCGATGGCCTATTATGGCGACGAGAGCCTGTATGATTATGACAATCACTCCTTCGGCTTCACCAAGGGCGATCTGAGCAGCATCAAGGAAAAGACCTCCGTTCCCATGGGCGCTGGCGTCTATATGTTCAACGAGTATTCCAACGGCGTGGTCTACATGGAAGCCAACCCCTATTACTACAAGGGCGAGGCCAAGACCAAGTACCTGAACTTCATGGAGATCACCTCTGAGGATGATAAGATCACCGGTATCGTCACCGGCACCGTGGACATTGCCGATCCTTCCTACTCCGCCGAGCGCGCTGAGGAAATTGCCAGCTACAACTCCAACGGCGAGCTGGAAGGCGATGTGATCACCACTTATCTGTATGACTTCCGCGGCTATGGCTACATCGGCATCTGCGCGGACAACGTGAAGGTGGGCGACGACTCCTCCTCCGACGCGTCCAAGAATCTGCGTAAGGCCTTTGCCACCATCTTCGCCGTCTATCGTGACGAGTCCATCGACTCCTACTATGGCGAGACTGCTTCTGTTATCAACTATCCCATTTCCAGCACCAGCTGGACCGCTCCCCAGGTCACGGACGACGGCTATGAGGTCTGCTACTCCACCGACGTGAACGGCGAGGCCATTTACACCGACGATATGACCGTGGATGAGAAGTATGCCGCCGCTCTGGAGGCTGCTCTGGCCTACTTCGAGGCTGCCGGTTACACCGTGGAGAACGGTGTTGTCACCGCCGCTCCCGAGGGCGCTTCCCTGACCTACACCGTCCACATTGGCGGTTCCGGCACCGGCGATCACCCCTCCTTCCTGCTGCTGAGCAATGCCGCTGACGCTCTGGCTACCATTGGTATCACTCTGGAGATCAACGACCACGCCCAGGCTTCCGAGCTGTATGCTGTTTATCAGAGCGGCGAGGCCGATATGTGGGTTGCCGCATGGCAGGCTTCCACCGACCCCGATATGTATCAGCTCTATCACAGCGAAGGCAGCACCAACTACTACACCATCTTTGACTCTGAGCTGGACGAGCTGATTATGTCCGCCCGTCAGTCCACCGACCAGACCTTCCGTAAGACTCTGTACAAGAGCGCTATGGAGATCATTCTGGATTGGGCTGTTGAGGTTCCTGTCTATCAGCGCAGCGAGAACTACATCGTCTCCACCGAGCGTGTCAACACCGATACGGTGACGCCCGACATGACTCCTTACTGGAGCTGGATGGCTGAGGTTGAGCTGATCGAGATGAACTGAGTTCACGCTCTGATTCGCTCTCAAATGTGATATTCCGCACTCGTAACTGAGTCGGAGGTACGGAGGGGTCGGATTCCGGCAGAGTCTGGCCCCTCTTTTAACTAAGAAATCACTGCAAGCGCAAAGGAGCCGCTCCCTGGCCGTGGAACGGCTCCTTTGCGGTTTTTGCAGTAGGAGTATTTCTAGTCAATCACCCCGGCTCCATAAAACGAGAGAAAGGAAAGGGGAAATCGTTTATGCAACAACAGAGCATGGTCAAGTACATCATCAAGCGTCTTTTGCTGGCCGTTGTGATCCTGATTCTGGTGGCATTCATCATCTATGTGATGATGCGATGTCTGCCCACCTCCTATGTTCAGTCCATGGCGCAGCAGCGGGCCACGGCCCCCGGCTCCAAAAGCTATGAGGAATGGCTGGAGCAGCTGAACGCCCAGTACGGTCTGGACAAGGGGATCATTCCCGGCTTTATCAGCTGGTGCGCCAGCGCGATCCGGGGCCAGTTTGGCGACAGCTGGAAGTTCACTGTTCCCGTCACCCAAAAATTTGCCGAGGTCATTGGCGTTTCCGTCGTCATGGCCGGTATCTCCTTTATCCTGGAGCTGCTGATTGCGATCCCTCTGGGTATTGTGGCTGCCATCAAGCAGTATTCCAAAACGGACTACGCCATTACCACTGTGGCGTTGATCGGTATTTCACTGCCGACCTTCTTCTTTGCCTCCCTGCTGAAGCTGGCCTTTGCCGTTAAGCTGGGGTGGTTTGACCTGACCGGTCTGGTAGGGCGAAATTACGCACAGCTCTCCGCATTGGGGAAATTCGCGGATATGGCCCACCATCTGGTGTTACCCATCGTGACGCTGGTCATTGTGTCGGTTGGCTCCCTGATGCGCTATACCCGTACCAATATGCTGGAGGTTCTGAACGCCGACTACATCCGGACAGCCCGGGCCAAGGGCCTTTCGGAGTCCCGGGTGATTTATCATCACGCCTTCCGGAACACCATGATTCCGCTGGTGACGATTATCGGCGGTTCGCTGCCCGGCCTGTTCTCCGGCGCACTGATTACCGAGACACTGTTCTCCATCCCCGGTATTGGCTATACCTCTTACCAGGCGATGGTGGCCGGTGATATCCCGTTCAGTATGTTCTATATGTGCTTTTTGGCGGTGCTGACCCTGATCTGCAATCTGTTGACAGATATTATGTACGCTGTTGTAGACCCGCGGGTTCGCGTGGCAGCGTAAGAGAGGAGGAGCAAGAAATGAGCGAACATGAAGATCGCAGAGATGAGCTTACTCCTTCTCAGGAGGAACAGCAGTATTCCCTGAACGATGACCGCCGCGTCAAAACGTTGTCCCCCGGCGCACTGGTGGTAAAGCGGTTCTTCCGGAACCGGCTGGCTATGGTGGGCCTGGGTATCCTGGTGGTTATGTTCCTGTTCTCCTTTGTGGGCGGCTGGATCAGCCCCTACGACGAGAATCAGCAGTTCTATACCTATGAATACCAGTCCAAGCAGTATGCCGGCGTGGTTCAGAACGACGACTTCCGGTATGCTTCTGCGGACGGACAGGAGTTCGGTACCACGGCGCAGGCCTACTTCCTGCTGAACTATAACGGCACCGGCGGCAGCGAGGACTTTTCCTTTGAATACGGCGGCATTGCCTACGACGTGGTCTGCGAGGGGACGGATTTCTTCTCCGTCTACTCCGACGGTACTCTGCTGGCGATGGCCTATAAGGATATCGTCAACGAGGACGGCGCGACGCTGAGCTTCGACGTGAAGTACGGCGCACTCAAGGCCTACAGCAACGGCGAGGACTCCTTCGAGGCCGAGGGTGCAACCTATACGGTGGACGAGGACGGCAATATCATGCTGGACGGCGAAGTCCTGGGGTATATCAGCCGGTTCCTGGTTACCGCCACCGAGAACGGTGTCACTTTGGCCCGCACCTTTAAGGAGGAGCTGCAGGAGTGCATCGAGAATGACGAAACCGAGTTCGTTTACACCGATGCAGACGGCGAAACCCACACCTATGATGTCAGCTACGAGGCGTTTACCGACAGCTGGACCGTCAATCAGGAGACGGAAACCTACGTTTACGACTCCTATGCCTATCCCTCCGCCGCCCACTGGCTGGGCACTGACCGGAACGGCATGGATATGATGACCCGTCTGATGTACGGCGGCCGGGTGTCCCTGATTATCGGCTTTATCGTCGTGCTGATTGCCGGCGTGCTGGGTATCGTCCTGGGCGGCATATCCGGATATTTCGGCGGCTGGGTGGACAACCTGATTATGCGTATTGTGGACGTGTTCTACTGCATCCCCTCCACGCCTCTGATGATTATTCTGGGCGCGGCCATGGACGCCATGAACGTGGACGCGCAAATCCGAATGTTGTTCCTGATGCTGCTGCTGGGCTTCCTGAGCTGGCCCTCGATCGCCCGTCTGGTGCGCGGTCAGATCCTGTCCCTCCGGGAGCAGGAGTTCATGATGGCAACCGAGGCCTGCGGCGTTCGTACCTCCCGCCGTATCTTCCGGCACCTGATTCCCAACGTAATGCCGCAGCTGATCGTCTCCTGCACCATGATGCTGGGCAGCACGATTCTGACAGAGGCCACCCTGTCCTTCCTGGGTCTGGGCGTCAAGTTCCCCTTCGCCTCCTGGGGCAACATCATCAACGATGTCAACAGCAGCTATGTTATGACCAACTACTGGTTTATCTGGATCCCTGCGGGATTCTGTCTGGTTGCAACCGTGCTTGGCTTCAACTTTGTGGGCGACGGCCTTCGGGATGCGTTTGACCCCAAGATGAAGCGGTAAGGGAGGAGGAAGAACGATGGCAAAGAAGAAAAAAGCGGAAGGCTACCTCTCCGGCCGGGAGTCCAGACGAATCTCCAAAGAGAACCGTAAGGTCACCAGCGAAATGGAGAAGAAGCGCAAGCGCAAAAATGTGCCTGAGTCCGAGTATCTGACCCAGATGCACGACCCCAACAACGCAGTGGAGTTCGATGATCTGCACACCTACTTCTTCACCGATGCAGGCACGGTCAAAAGCGTGGACGGCGTCAACTTTGAGGTTCCCATCGGCAAAACCGTGGGCGTTGTGGGCGAGTCCGGCTGCGGCAAGAGCGTGACCAGCTTTTCTCTGATGCAGCTGGTGCAGCGGCCCCAGGGCCAGATCGTCTCCGGCGAGATTCGCCTGAACCTGGGCGATAAGGCCTATGATATTGCCAAGGTGCCGGCAGAAAAGATGCAGACCATCCGGGGCAAGGATGTCTCTATGATTTTCCAGGAACCGATGACAAGCCTGAACCCCGTGTTCCGCATTGGCGCTCAGGTGGACGAGGTCATTGCCCTCCACGATGGCGAGGGCAAGAGCAAGGAGGACATCAAAAAGCGCTCCATCGAGCTGCTGGAGATGGTAGGCATCGCCAACAGCGAGGGCGTTTACCGGATGTATCCCCATGAGCTTTCCGGCGGTATGCGCCAGCGTGTCATGATTGCCATGGCGCTGGCCTGTAACCCCAAGGTCATCATTGCGGACGAGCCGACGACGGCCCTGGACGTGACCATTCAGGCCCAGATCCTGGACTTGCTGCGGCAGTTGAAGGATCGCATCAATTCCTCTATCATGCTGATTACCCACGACCTGGGCGTGATTGCGGAAATGGCGGACTATGTGGTGGTTATGTATGCAGGTCGTATTGTGGAAAAGGGAACGGCTGAGGATATCTTCGAGCATCCCTCCCATCCCTACACCATCGGCCTGATGGCCTCCAAGCCCGTGGTGGGCAAGCAGGTGGACGAGCTGTATTCCATCCCCGGCAAGGTGCCGAACCCCATCAATATGCCGGACTATTGCTATTTCAAGGATCGCTGCGAGATGTGCGTAGAGGGCTGTGACGGGGAGTATCCCTGCGAAATCAGCCTGTCCCCCACGCACAAGGTCAGCTGTTATCGCTATTATGACAAAAAAGAAGGGGGCAAGGCGTAATGGGAACGTTGAATAATATGGGCCAGGGCGCTGGCCGCTTCCATGAGAATGACCCGGAGCGCGCGAAGTCCCAGCATGAGCGCCGTACAGAGCGGGTGTCCGAGGGCGTTGCCCGGGAGCGGGCGGCGGACGCGCAAAAGGAGCGCCCCGAAACGGAAAGCGGGCACGAACCCGTTACCTATGACCCCCAGTATATTCTGATGGTGAACCATCTGAAAAAGTACTTCCCCATCAAGGGCGGCTTTTTCTCCCGCACGGTGGGCCATGTCAAGGCCGTGGACGGCGTTACCTTCAATTTGAAGCGCGGCACCACCATGGGCTTGGTGGGCGAATCCGGCTGCGGCAAGACCACCACCGGACGGACGTTGCTGCGCCTGAACGGAGGCAAGACCGACGGACAGGTGTTGTTTAACGGGCAGGAGATCTATGATCTCTCCCCCAAGGAAATGCGCCCCATGCGTACCAAGATGCAGATCATCTTCCAGGACCCCTTCTCCAGCCTGTCCCCCCGTATGCCGGTGGGCGAAATCATCGGTGAGGCCGTCCGGGAGCATAATCTGGTGCCGAAGGACGAATATGAGGACTATATCGACAAGGTGATGGACGACTGCGGTTTGCAGCCCTTCCACAAGGATCGCTATCCCCACGAGTTTTCCGGCGGCCAGCGTCAGCGTATCTGTATTGCCCGTGCCCTGGCACTGAATCCGGAATTTGTGGTCTGCGACGAGCCGGTTTCCGCTCTGGACGTGTCCATTCAGGCACAGATCATCAACCTGCTGAAAAAGCTCCAGGAGCAGCGCAATCTGACTTATCTGTTCATTTCTCATGACCTGTCCGTGGTGGAGCATATCTCCGATGCGGTGGGCGTGATGTATCTGGGCAATCTGGTGGAGTACGGCGATACGGCGGACATCTTCCGTCACCCGCTGCACCCCTATACGGAGGCATTGTTCTCTGCCATTCCCATTCCTGACCCCAAGGCCAAGATGAACCGTATCGTGCTGGAGGGCTCTATTCCGTCTCCTGCGAATCCCCCCTCCGGATGTAAGTTCCATACGCGCTGTGCCCACTGCACAGAACGCTGTGTCCATGAGGCGCCCCGGCAGGTCGAGGTGGAGCCGGGTCATTATGTGGTCTGTCACCTCTACGATCAGTGATGGCTCGCCGCAACAGAGAATACGCCGATGACGACGGGCGTATCATTGCGGATATGAGCGGCGTTTCCCGGCCAGGGATGTTCGGGCACCTGCCCAGCTCCCTGCGGAAACAGGCAGACGCGCCCTCCGAGGGGAGCAGCTCCCGCCCGGAAGGGGAGGAGGCTCCCATTCCGAAAGAGGAACGCAAATGGTATATCTTAGGCGCTTTAAAGGGAGCGCTGCTGATTGGCCTGGTCTACCTTGTGGTAATCGTGCTGGTGATTCTGCTGATGCTCCTGGCCTGGGGGCAGCTGTAAGCGTTTCAACCATTGGTAAAAATCAAAACCGCCGTGGAGTGATGCGTTGCATCGCTCCACGGCGGTTGTTTTTTTGAATCAGGAATCCTCTTTCAGCATCGTCCCCAGCTGCGCGGACAGGGCGGCATAATCCGTCAGAGACAGCCTTTCGCCCCGGACGGTGGGAGACAGCCCGCAGCTCTGAATGGCAGCGGTGAGCTGCTCTTTGGACAAATCGGAAAAGCCCGTTCCCAGACTGTTGACCAGCGTTTTTCGGCGCAGGGCAAAGCCTGCCCGGATGGTACGGAAGAACAGTGCCTCGTCCGCCACCTCCACCGGAGGGGCTTCCCGGCTCCGGAGCTGAATCACGGTGGAGGTCACCTTAGGGGCCGGCAGAAAACAGTCCGGCGGAACGTCAAACAGCATCTCGCAGGATGCAAAATACTGACAGTACAGGGAGAAAGCGGAGCAATCCTTGCTGCCCGGCTGGGCGCAAATCCGCTGGGCCACCTCCTTCTGAATCATTACGGTAATCACCGGGAACAGACGGCTCTCCAGCAGGCGGCTGATGACCGGGGAGGTGATGTTATAGGGCAGATTGGCGCAGACCATGGGCGTCAGCCCGGGGAATTCCTCCGTCACCAGAGCGGCCAAATCCAGCTTTAAAATATCCTGAAAAATCACATTTACATTCAGACAGCCCTCCAGCGTTTCCGCCAGCAGGGGGAGCAGCGACTTGTCCAGCTCCACTGCCGTGACCTTTCCCGCCCGGCGGGACAGCTCCCGGGTCAGCGGCCCGATGCCGGGGCCGATCTCCAGAACGCCGGTGTTTTCATCCGCCCCGGAGACTGCGGCAATTTCCTGGGGAACCCACGCCTGAATGAGAAAATTCTGTCCCATGGACTTGGAAAACCGGAACCCATGGCGGCCCAACAAGGCCCTGATTTCATCAACATCGCATACGTTCATAGAAAACAAACCTCCATTGTGTTCGTCAAGAAAGAAATACATCAAAAGGCGGCGAAAAATGCAGCACCCAA
>JAJQBJ010000038.1 GCA_021203345.1 Oscillospiraceae bacterium | reverse complement strand
GTAGTCTCGAATTTTTGCTTTTTCGAGTGTCTACTCTAAGGGGACTATATCAGTGTGGTATTTTACATCGTTTTCGGTTTTGCTGAGGCGGATTTATTTCCATGTCCATGCCAGTTCCGACGAATCAGACTATGATGGGGCTGATGCCCTCTGGGGGGCTGGGGAACATTGGACTCATTCCGGGGGAGGAACAGCCCGATGATCAGGAACAGGAAGCCAACGCCGATGCCCAGGAACAGGGAATCAAACGGCAGCCCCGCCAGCTTGCCGACGAGGACGGCCACCGGGCCGGAGATGATGGAGGCCACAGCCATCTTGTGGTTCACCCGGCCGGGGAAGAACAGGGCGGCGCACAGCGGCGCGAAGGTGGCCGCTGCCCGCAGGCCCATGGACATAAAGGCGAAGTTCAGAATCATATCGCCCAGGGAACCCATGGACAGGACGCAGGCCAGCGCCAGCACCAGAATCATCCACATACGGCCCATGAACATCTGCTTTTTGGGGGTGTTGAAGCGATTGGTGAACCGGTTCAGGATATCCTCGTTCAGCACGAAGGAGATACCCAGCGCCAGACCTGCGCCGGTGCCGACCACGGCGATGAACAGGGTGCCCAGCACCACGCCGGACAGACCGGCGGGCATGAACGTTGTGACAAAAGTGGTCAGGGCGGTCTTGGCGGCGATGCCGGGGAAGTTGGCCCGCATATACAGGCCCACCAGAATACCGCCGATGCCGATGGGAGGAATCAGGAAGGTGGAGAGCAGCGCACCGGTGCGGGCCGAGCCTTCACTCTTGGCGGACAGCACCGCCTGAGCGTAGGTCTGGGTGGTCAGCACGCCCAGCAGCAGGGAGAAGCCTGCGCCGATGTCCGTGCCCGCACCCCGGGCCAGAAGGCTGAAGAAGTGAACGCCCTCCGGGTTGTCAATGCTGTTCACCATAGAGACAAAGCCGCCCACGCCGCCGGAGAAGCGCAGAACCATAATACCGGAGCCGATCATGGCGATATACAGCAGCGCCAGCTTCAAAATGCCCACCATGCCGGCGCCCTTGCGCCCGCCGATGACCACATAGAGAATCATGAAAACGGTGGAGATAATCAGCTCCCAGGCCAGGCTCATGCTGGGGAACAGCACTGCCAGCACGGCGGAGGCGGAGATCATCTGAGAAATGATGTTGATAAAGGTGCCGATGGTGTTCAAAATGGACGCGGACATGCCGGCCACCGGGCCGAACTCATGTTCCACCATGCCCACCAGGGTATGGGCTCCGTTGCGGCGGAAGGGCTTTACAAAGAACAATGCCAGAACCAGGCAGGAGATACCGCCGCCCAGGGTGAACCACCAGGCGGACATGCCGTAGGTGTAGGCCAGCTGTGCGGTACCGACCGTGGAGGAGCCGCCCACCAACGTCCCCATAATAATGCCTGCGGTGATGCCCGCACCGTTTTTGGCGGCGGAACCGGCCTTGGCCTTGGTACCGGAGTAGATGGACAGTCCCAGGATCAGCACGATCGTCAGGACAACGCCCAGCATTTCATATACATTCATGGGTAAGAATTCCTTTCTTCATTTGGGCTTTGCTTACAAGAAAGGACGCTGTATACCGCCCTGCATCATGCAGTCAGCGGCACACTTTGAATCCTGACAGGGGCGACCAGCCCCAAAAAAAAGAAAAGACCAACAGAACCCAGCACCTCCCTCCGATAAAAGAGCGGGATGCTGCGTTATGTTGGCCTTTTTGCGGATTTTTGCCCTGTTAGAACAGGGACCCTCCGCAAATACAACGCATATCAAGTTGTGTTAAATCGGTTACTTCTCTCCCCGTACGGCTTCGCAATACTCGTTGCCGATCATCTTCACGGCGGTCACCAGCGCCTTTTTCAAATGACCATGGTATTTCTGCTCTACCAGCGCCACCAGAGGCTCGATCCCCCGGTTCATGCTGTACCCCACCAGCAGAGAATTGACAAACTCCTTGGCAATGCCCGTGACCATGGTACACTCGGCGCTGTGAATCACGCCGGTTTCCATGTCGATCAGGGCCACCAGAGCCAGCTCGTCATAAATCTTCTGTGCGGTGGTGTTGGAGGGGAGCTTTGCATAACCTGAAAATAAAACCAATTCCATCCTGGGTTCCTCCTGTTCAGAGGGTAACAACCTTTGCCGCCCAGCCGGATCCGTCCGGGGTATCCGGACGGACGGCTGGGGAAAGACGATACCATAAAGCTAGTATTATTATACGGGAACCGTGCGATTTTGGCAACCCTCTAAACCTGCTTCGGTTACAGGAAATTTTATACGCCCTCGGCCATGAACTTCCGCTCCAGACGGAAAAGCTCAAACAGCTCCTCGTCGCGCTTGGCCTTCAGAGCCTCGATATCCTGACCGGAGTAGTCATAGAAGCCGTGGCCGGTCTTAATGCCAAGCTCGCCCTTCTCAATATGCTCCTCCAAGGTGGCGGGCATCTCGTCGCCATGCTCGGGCATGGTGTAGGAGCGGTTCCGATAGTTGTTGGCGGTCATATCCAGGCCGCCGAAGTCCATGCGCTTGCACAGACCCAGAACGCAGGCCCGGGGAATGAAGGAGGCCTTTGCAGCCAGGTCGATGGACTCCGCATCGCAATAGCCGTTGTCCAGCAGGAAGAAGATTTCCCGGTTCAGGCACTGCTGGAGGCGGTTGGCGATATAGCCGCGGATGAATTTCTTCATGTAAACGGCGGTTTTGCCGCAGGCGTTCAGCAGCTCGATCAGCAAATCAGCGGACTCCTGGGGAGCCTGCTCACTCTTGACCACCTCGACCAGAGGAATCAGCTGAGGCGGGGAGTACCAGTGTGCAATGCACAGCTGGGGCTGGAGGGACTCCGGCGCGATCTCGAAGATATTCAGCGCGGAGGTGTTGGAGGCGATGATGGCGTCGGGGCTGACGACCTCGGCCAGCTGCTGATACAGGGCGGCCTTGGCATCCTTGTTCTCGACAATCGTCTCCTGAATGATGTCGGCACCGGCAACGGTTTCCTCCACCGTGGCGGCGAAGCTGACCCGGTTGTACACGGCCTCCTCATCCTCGGCGGCAATCAGGCCCTCCTTGACGAAAGTGGCGATGGAGGTACGCAGAGCGGTCTTTGCCTTCTCCCGCGTTTCCTCCCGGCGGGTCCACATTGTGACCTCATAGCCGCCCATGGCATAGATTTGTGCAATGCCGGGGCCCATGGTTCCGGCGCCCAGAACGGCAATCTTATGGATATCTTGAATGGTTTTCATAATGAATGACACTCCCAATTCCTGCGGACAGCGGCGAAAGAATTCAACAAGCGCCGCCTGCGTTTCAAGCAATATGATATTCTGTGTGTTTGTGCATCGTGGTTCTGCCACACGTCCGGCGGCAAATGGGCCGAACGTATGGCAGATAGGTAGTCAAAGTAAAATAAAGGGTTGTGTCCCTGTCACGGTCAGCAGGCCGGGCAGAACGTGGGGGAATTGTAGCGAGGGATTAGATCGCGCCTTCCTCCCAAGCGACCAGACGGACGAAGCCGCCGTCCGCCATCTCGCAGCGGAAGGGGAAGGCAGCGATGGTCATCCGCTTGCCGGTGACCTCGTCGATGTCGCCGCCGGCGTTCTCGATGGTGCAGACGCCATGCTGCATATAGATACGATGGCAGGGCTCATAGTCGGGATACTCCTCGGCAGCGTCCTTGCCGGTGGCCTGGGTATAGGCCTTATCCAGCCAGGGCATCTGCTCCTTCAGAGGCATATGCCACAGGGGAGCGTCGGTGGCACCCCAGGTGCCGGCAATGCCCTTGATCTTCTTCACGTCGGTCAGATAGTGGGCCAGGTTGGGGCCTTCGCCGGGATAGTAGTTGTAGTACTTGTCGTTGTTGACTCTCCAATAATGATGGAAGCCGGTGTTGATAACGACCCAGTCATTGGGGCGGACTTCCAGGCCGTCCTTGGCGCAGGCAGCCTCGAACTCCTCGGGCTGGATCTCGTGCCAGATGTCGGCGGGCATCTTGGCGGGGTCGCCCTCGGCGGCGTTCCACTTGGCCTCGAACTCGTCCTTCAGATAGCGCATATCCACGATGATGCCGGAGCCGATGCAGCGCTCCAGATGGATCTCGGCCAGGGTGTAGCCGTTGCGCTCGCGGTCAACCTCCTCCTCGTGGAGAACATGGTTGGGGGCGTCCATGTGGGTGCCAGCGTGCAGGGTGCCGGTGT
>JAJQBJ010000152.1 GCA_021203345.1 Oscillospiraceae bacterium | reverse complement strand
GAGATAAGCGGGATCGAACCGCTGACCTCTTGAATGCCATTCAAGCGCTCTCCCAGCTGAGCTATACCCCCAAATATTTACTTTTCTGTTATTCTTTGCCAGCTACCTCACAACCTCGGAGGAGTTGGCCTTCGGGGGTGTATTTCCGCATTGCTTGGGCTCCCAGCTGAGCTATACCCCCATATTTACTTCCGTCAACCGGGCTTCTCCCGGCGACTTGATTATCATAGCACAGCCCTTTTCGCTTGTCAAGGATTTTTTTCGGGTTTTCGTGATTTTTTTCTCCCGGCGTGATGCGTCAGCGGCAAATGCCGTTTTCAGGCCATGGCGAAGTTTTCCACCTCCACCGCGAGAACCGTCGTCCCCTCCCAGGCCACCTCCGCCCGCAGGAGCGAAAAATCCTCCTCGTCCGCCCAAACCCGGAGCGTGGAGGCACCGTCCTCTGTCTGGTTGGGATTTTCCAGCTCCACCACCAGCACCTCCTCGCCGTCCAGCTGCTCCTGATAGCCGGCGGTCATTTCGCCGCTACACAGGGCCTCCAGAATCAGCGGAATACCGTCCGTAGGCGAAAGCCCGTCCGGGGACAGCTCCCCCATGTCCAGACTGGCCCCGTCATAAATCAGGGTGGAGCCTTCCTCCGTCCACTGAACCTGAATCCCCGACAGCTCCTCCGGCTCCACCACCGTCAGGGAGCCGCCCAGCTGTCCCGCCTCCAGATACAGGGCGTAATCATACACCGTATCCCCATAATCCGCCGTTATCGTCAAGTCCGCCGTTATCGCCGTGGCGGAGAGATACGCGGTACGCATTTGGAGGGCCAGCTCCTCCGCGCCTGCCTCCTGGGTTCCGCAGCCGGAAAGCAGGAGACAGGCAAATAGTATCATCGGTACACCTGCACGATACAGGCGCAAACAATCACCTCATTATATTATATAGAATCCTCTGTCACCTCGCGGAACGCCGCCGGGAGGTAGTCGATCAGGTCGCTGGGAGTCATGGCATAGGTTCCCTTGGCCTGAGCCGCCAAATCCCCGGCTCTGCCGTGGAGCCAAACCCCCGCCACTGTAGCCTTAACCGGGTGGATGTCCTGCCCCATCAGGCCCAGGAGAATTCCCGACAGCACATCGCCGCTGCCGCCCTTCGCCATGCCGTTGTTCCCCGTGGTGTTCAGGAACGCCTCGCCGTTGGGGAGAACGATCAGGGTACAATGGCCCTTTAAGACCAGCAGGCACCCGTGCTGCTTTGCAAAGGCCCGCGCCGCCCCCAAACGGTCGCCGTTGGACAGGTCGCCGCCCAGCCGGGCAAACTCCCCGTCGTGGGGCGTCAGAATGGTGGGGCACTCCCGCCGCGCGTCCAATAAACCTATATGCGAGGCAATCGCATTTAGACCATCCGCGTCCAAAATAATGGGATACTGCACAGTTTGCAGGATATTCCGCACCAGTGCGTTCACACCCTCGCTGCGGCCCAGGCCGGGGCCCAGCAGCGCCACGTCACATTCCGCCAACTTTTGCAGCACCGGCATCAGGGCACTCTCCGTCAGCCGCCCCGCCTCGTCGTCCGGCAGGGGGGAGGGCATGGCCTCGTCGCTTTTGATGGCGGCGATTTGATAGATTTTTTGCGGCACACCCAGGAACACCAGCCCCGCGCCGGAGCGAACGGCGGCTTTGGAGGCCAGAATCGGCGCACCGGTATAGCCCACGCTGCCCGCCAGAATATAGTCCCTGCCGAAATCGCCCTTGTGTCCGTCCGCCGGGCGGCGGGGCAGGAAGGAGCGCACCAGCTCCGCGTCAATGACCGTAACGTTGGTTTCCAGCCCGTCCACCAGCGTTCTTGGGATGCCGATGTCGTGAACCACCAGTCGCCCGGTGCAAAGTCCGCCCTGTCCTACATAGTGCCCCGCCTTGGGCAGGGTAAAGGTGACGGTGACGGCGGCTTTGGTGGCCGTACCCAGGACGCGGCCCGTGTCCGCCTCGATCCCTGAGGCGATGTCCGCCGCCACCACCGGGGCCGGGTGGTCGTTCATCCGCTGAATCGCCTCCGACGCCAGTCCCCGGATATCGGAATTCAGCCCAATGCCAAACAGCGCATCAATGAACACATCCGCCCTGTTAATGCGTGCGTTGTGTCCCACGAAGTCCATATGCAAATCCTGTAGCTCGCCGCCCGCCTGCTCCAACAGCTTTTCCATAGCGCGGGTGTCCGGAGACATCTTCTCCCGCTTGCCCACCAGAAAGGCGGACACAGAAACACCGGCCTCCAGCAGCAGCCGGGCCGTCGCCACGCCGTCGCCGCCGTTGTTCCCCGGCCCGGCGAACACCACCGCATAGGCGGGCCGCTTGTCCCCCAGGAGCTTCAATGCTTCGGCGGCAATGCCCTGGGCCGCCCGCTCCATCAAAAGCAGGGAGGGGATGCCCGAATCGTGAATGGCGGCGTTGTCCAGCTGCCGCATCTGTTCTGCTGTTGCGACTCTCATTTTACTACCTCCAAAAATTTATCTGCAATCAGATGTTTTATATCTTTTGCACTAAAGCCGAAAATATACCTTGCGAACGGTCCCGATTCCGGTTAAAATAGAACCGATATTTGTTCCACCCACTATATCGGGCGCGGACAGAACGGGGGCGGGCGCATGGAAAGGCTGCGGAAAAGAAAGCGGCGTATTTTTGACATCATCCAAATCGGTCAAATCGGGGATGTCATCAGCAGAACGTTTGATATTGTGATTCTGCTGATGATTCTGTTGAACCTGTTTATCGCCATTTTTGAGACATTTGACGTTTCCGAAGCGTACCGGCCCGTGCTGGACGTGCTGGAGCTGGTGACAGTGGTCGGCTTCACCGTGGAGTATGCCCTGCGGCTGTGGACGGCGGAATTTCTTTTCCCCTCCGTTTCCCGGGGGGCGGGCGGTGCTTCGCTATATCTTTTCCTTCAGCGGAATCGTGGATCTGCTGTCCTTCCTGCCCTATTATCTGCCGGTATTCTTCCCGGCGGGGGTGGTGGCCTTCCGGATGTTCCGGGTGGTCCGCATCTTCCGCCTGTTCCGCATCAACGCCTATTATGACGCACTGAATGTCATCGGCAGCGTCCTGAAAAGCAAGAAAGATCAGCTTCTCTCCTCCATCTTCATCATTCTGGTGCTGATGACCGGCTCCTCCCTGTGTATGTACAGTCTGGAGCATGAGGTGCAGCCCGACGTGTTTGAAAACGCCTTCTCCGGCTTCTGGTGGGCGGTGTCAACCCTGTTGACCGTGGGCTACGGCGATATTTACCCTATCACCATCTCCGGCCGCATCTTCGGCATCATCATCACCTTCCTGGGCGTAGGCATGGTGGCCATCCCCACCGGTATCTTATCCGCCGGCTTCGTGGAACAGTATACCCGGCTGAAATCCCTCAGCGACTAC
Organism: Oscillospiraceae bacterium; assembly: GCA_021203345.1. Lineage (GTDB taxonomy): Bacteria > Bacillota > Clostridia > Oscillospirales > Oscillospiraceae > JAJQBJ01. Next base: position 853 of record JAJQBJ010000152.1, on the reverse strand, counting down.
TCCCTGGAGACAGATATTCGCTTTATCCGGCTGGAGGTGCAGGGGGAGGATCACCCCTGGCGAAACCAGCGGGTGAGGGACATTCCCCTGCCGCCCGGCCTGATTCTGGCGGTGATTCAGCGGGACGAGGAAGTGGTCGTTCCCCGGGGCGACACCGTTCTCCGGGACGGAGATCAGCTTGTCCTGGGAGCGGAGGGCTATCAGGGCGACACCGGTATCACGCTGAAGGAGCTGGTTTTGCGGGATCAGCACCCCTGGGCGGGCTGTCAAATCAAGGATTTGGATATCTCCCGCCAAACCCTCATCGTCATGGTTCGCCGGGAGGGGAAGGTGCTGATTCCCAACGGCTCCCTTCGCCTGCTGCCGGGAGACACGGTGCTGGTGTATACCCGGCGCAACATCCGGGACGCGCAGGATGTGACGGTCTGAGCCTCAGCCCCGGCACAGCCCGTCCAGCCAGTTGAGAGTGTCCTGATAGACCTCCTCCCGGTTCAGCTCATTGTGCATCTCGTGCCGCCCGCCGGGGTAGAGCTTCACCGTCACATTTTTACAGCCCAGAGCGCGGAACCGATTCGCCACTTTTTCCACACCCTTTCCGTAGTTCCCCACCGGGTCTGCGTCCCCGGAATAGAGATAAATCGGGGTGTTCCTGTCCATACGGGCCAGATTTTCCGCCTGCCAGATATACCGAAGACCGAACAGCAGCTCGCAGGCCATGGAGGTGGAGGCATCTGCGCCGCACAGCGGGTCGGCCTTGTAAGCGTCCACCTCCGCATCGTCACGGCTGAGCCAGTCGTTGGGTGAAGTGCCCCCTGTCAAGTAGACAGTGAAAAAACAAAAAAGTCTTTCCATG
>JAJQBJ010000148.1 GCA_021203345.1 Oscillospiraceae bacterium | reverse complement strand
AGGTGCTCACCTTTTTGGGGCCCTTTTGCTCACATTTTTATTTGACAAACACAATCAGAGACTGACGCATTGTATTTTAGAGACGTATTGTTTTTTAGAAAGGACTCGAAGATATGAACCCCAATGAAAAAATCCACGGCTTTGTAGTGCGCTATGCGGAGGAACTGCCGGAGATCGGCGCGACCCTCTATCGCATGGAGTACGAGAAAAACGGCGCTGACCTGGTCTGGCTGGATCGGGAGGATGACAACAAAACCTTTGCCATCACATTTAAAACCATTCCCCAGGATGATACAGGTGTATTTCACATTTTGGAACATTCTGTGCTGAACGGCTCTCAAAAATATCCGGTGAAGGAGCCGTTTGTGGAGCTGTTAAAAAGCTCGCTCCAGACCTTCCTGAACGCCATGACCTTTTCAGATAAGACCATGTATCCCGTTTCCTCCCGCAACGATCAGGATTTTTTGAATCTGATGGATGTGTATATGGATGCGGTGCTGCATCCCCTGAGCATTTCCGACCCTCACGCCTTCCGGCAGGAGGGCTGGCACTACGAAATGGATTCCCCGGAGGGGGATCTGGTGTGCAACGGTGTGGTGTATAACGAGATGAAGGGCGCATACGCAGACCCGGATCGTTCCCTGGAATACGAGCTGTATCGCCTCCTGTTCCCGGACAACTGCTATAGCTTTGAATCCGGCGGCTATCCGACCAGTATTCCGACGCTGACCTACGAGAATTATCTGGCCAGCCATAAGCGCTTTTATCACCCCTCCAATTCCCGTATTTTCCTGGACGGAAAGGTGGATTTGGACGCTGTTTTGGGCAAGCTGGACAGCTTTTTGTGCGAGTATGACCATCTGGACGTGGATGCGGCCATTCCGATGCAGCAGCCTGTTCACCCGGAGGAACGGGTGGCGGAATATGAGATCGACCCGGACGATGCAGGGGAGAACAAGGTCCTGATGGAAAAGGGCTGGGTCATCGGCACCTATCAGGAGCAGGAGAAAAAGCTGGCTACCTCCATCCTGACGGAGGTTCTGGCCGGCTCCAACGAAGCGCCCCTGAAAAAGGCTCTGCTGGAGAATAACCTGTGCGAGGATGTGGAATTCCAGGTGCGGGACGATATTCAGCAGCCCTATCTTCTGCTTGAAATCCGCAACACCAGCCAGGAGAAGCGGGAGCAGGTCTGGCAGGTGGTGCAGACCGTTTTGGAACAGCAGGCGCGGGACGGTTTGGATAGAGAACGGCTTCACGCTGTATTGAACAATCTGGAGTTCTCCATGCGGGAAAAGGACTTTGGCTCCGCTCCCAAGGGGCTTGTTTATGCCATTCTTGCTCAGGAAGCCTGGCTGTACGGCGGCGACCCCGCCCAGGGGCTGTGCTTTGACAAGGCGTTCCAAAGCCTGCGGGACAAGATTGATTCTGGCTGGTACGAGCAATTCATCCGGGAGAACCTGCTGGAGAACCCCCATTGCGCCCAGGTGGTGCTGCTGCCCAGCAAAACCCTGGGGGAGGAGAGACAAGCGCGTGAATCCGCCCGTCTGGCGGCAATCAAGGCCTCCTGGAGCCGGGAGGAGTGCGAAGCGGTCATTGCAGACTTTGAACGACTCCGCCTGCGTCAGAATACGCCGGACACGCCGGAACAGCTGGAGACGCTGCCGCATCTGTCTCTCCGCGATCTGCCGGAAACGCTGGCGGAGGAAGCGCCTGCGGAGATTCGGCAGGTGCAGGGAACGACGGTTCTGTGGGAAGATTTGGACACCAACGGCATTGACTATCTGACCCTGTACTTCTCCCTGGCAGACATCCCCCAGGAACAGCTCAGCCAGATTTCGTTCCTGTGCAGGCTGCTGGGGCAGGTCGGCACCGAGCATTACTCCGCGCTTCAGCTCCGCAGCCAGATTGAGGGCAACTTGGGTCGGTTCAGTGCGGCCCCAACGGCCTTTGCCAAGGTCGGACAAACGGCGGACTGCACTCCTTATCTTGCCGTGTCGGTTTCCGCGCTGGAAAGCAAGCGTGGGGACGCCCTGCGCCTGACCCGTGAGATTCTGCTGGACACTGATTTCAGCGACAGAAAGCTGATTGCACAGCTGTTGCGCCAGCTCCGGCTGAACGAGGAGCAGTCGATCAGCATGTCCGGAAATGCCTATGCTGCCCGCCGGATTGGGGCCAGCTTCTCCGCCCACGGGGCAGTTTCTGAGGAGTTCGAGGGAATTGCACGGCTCCGGTGGCTGCAACAGGCGGACAAAGCCTTTGAAGGAAACGGCAAGGCACTGTGCGCCGGGCTGAAGGCCCTCAGCGAAGCGCTGTTTACCAGAGAACGCCTGACCGTTAACCTGACCGGAGGCTGGGATGCAGGCTGGATGGAGGAGCTGCTGTCCGCGTTCCCCTCCGCGTCCATGGGGCAGCCTGTCTCCTACAAGCTGAATCCCGTCAGCCGGGAAGGGTTCCAAATTCCCGCAGAGGTCGGATTTGCGGCCCGGGCCGCCAACCTGAACGCGGTCGGCGGCGCATACTCCGGGGCCGCTCGCGTGGCCGGACAGTATTTGACCTACGATTTCCTGTGGAATGCAATCCGGGTCAAGGGCGGCGCCTACGGCATCCGTTTGGGGATTTTGCCCGAGGGCAGCGTGCGGTTTGCCTCCTACCGGGACCCCCATTCCGCCCAGTCCCTCAAGACCTATATGGAGTCCGGTGATGTTCTGCGGAAGCTGGCTGACAGCGGGACATCCATCGAGAAGTATATCATCAGTACGGTGGGGGAGACTCAGCCGGTTATGACGCCCAGATTGAAGGGCCTGCGTGCAGCGTCGGACTATTTCAGCGGACGCAATGCGGAGGATCGGCAAAGGCTGTATACGGAGATCCTTCACACCACCCCGGAGGAGTTGCGCCAATTCAGCTATGTGCTGGATGACATTTGCGCCCATTCCGGTATCTGCGTCATTGCGGGAAAGGCTGCCCTTGAGGAATGTGGGGAGCAGCTGGATCGCATCGAGAGTATTCAATAAAATCGAGCCTGGTTTTGCACAGCGCCGCAGGAAAACTCCTGCGGCGCTTTTGCCAACGCCTTAAATTTGCCGCCCTGATTTTATCCGACCGGAATACCGCGTGAATAGCGCGTTTTAAAACCGGGGATAATACCTCCGTGAGAACGGGAGGTATGCTATGCTGGGAAAGGTTGAAATTTGCGGCGTGAATACGTCCAAGCTGAAGGTTCTGAAAAATGAGGAAATGGTGGCGCTGCTCCGCCGCGTCAAACAGGGCGACCAGGATGCCAGACAAACCATGATTGAGGGAAATCTCCGCCTTGTCCTCTCTGTGATTCAGCGGTTCGCAAATCGAGGCGAGGATTTGGACGACCTGTTTCAAATCGGCTGTATCGGCCTGATTAAGGCCATCGACAATTTTGACCCGGATCAATATGACGTTCGTTTTTCCACCTATGGGGTGCCAATGATCAGCGGGGAGATTCGCCGTTTCCTCCGGGACAGCTCCGCCGTGCGGGTGTCGCGCTCTTTGCGGGATACGGCATATCGGGTCCTGCAGACCAGAGAGAATTATCTGAACGAGTATCAGAAGGAGCCGTCTGTGGACGACCTGGCTAAGCTCCTGGACGTGCGGCGGGAGGACGTGGTGCTTGCCATGGATGCGATTGCAGACCCCGTAAGCCTCTATGACCCGGTATACTCGGACGGAACAGACACCGTCTGTGTCATGGATCAGGTCAGGGACATGAAAAACACGGATGAAAAGTGGCTGGAGCATTTGGCCCTGCAGGATGCGATTGGGGATCTTCCCCAGCGGGAGCAGGACATCCTGCGGCTGCGCTTTTACGAGGGCCGAACCCAGATGGAAGTCTCCGCCGAGGTGGGAATCAGTCAGGCTCAGGTGTCCCGGCTGGAGAAAAACGCCCTTCGTCAAATTCGCAAGGCGCTGTAGTCGTTTGCGGCGGTGTGGCCGGGGATCTGCCCGGCCACACCGTATTTTTCATTCAGAGGCAGAACAGGATTGCCCCGTGAGGCTGCAAAATTATCAAACTTCCGTCAGGAGTGTTAATTATCTCCTCGAGAGGAAAATCACAAAATCGAGATTTATCCCTTGACAGAGCCGATTTCCGTGGTATAATAGGTAAAAATGAAGAAACTAGGGAAATACGAGTTCAAAATCCGCTTCCGTTGGGAGCTATTTTTTGAACATCATGTTAGCACTCTATTCAAAATAGTGCTGATTTTCTATTTGCAAAGCGAGGCGAAAACTGATGATTCCAATTCCTTATTACGATTTGACGATCATTCCCGGCGTTACATACTATTTTCAGAAAGAATACCTGCACAGCCTGACGCAGAAAAAGCTCAGCGGGGGAGAGGACGTTGTTTTCCTGATGCTGCGTGAGGACAGAGAACCATCCGAAATCCGGCCAGAGGATATCTTCCCCATCGCCGTCTGCGGCACGGTGGAGGGCCCCGATGAAAACGGCAATATCGGCATCCGAACGACAGATCGTGTTGACCTGAAAAATGTGAAGCTGACCGGCGATGAGATCGGCTTTTCCTATACGGTTCGGCCGGAAATTTCCGATGTGGACAGCGCCACCGAGCAGGAACACCTGAAAGCGGTCAAGGCTGCCCTGAACCGATACACGCAAAGATTCCAGTGGGGCATGGTTGCAAACCGGATTATCTCCCAGTGGAATTCCATAGAGGAAATTCTGGCCAAGCTCAGCGGTCAAATGCACCTGAGCAACGAGGAAAAAATGCAAATTCTCTCCGCTGACCGTGCCTCCGAGCGGCTGTCCATCATGGAGGAGACGCTATACCAGTTCATCGAACGCGCCAAGGTCGGCGATGAAGCGGAGCAGATACAGACCAATGCACAGGAACAGCGCTACCATGAGGAGGCAATCAAACGGCAGATTGAAATCTTGCAGCAGGAGCTGGACGATCTGCATCCGGAAAATCTCACGGATATCCAGCGTTTCCGCAAAAAAATCGCGGAATCCGGCATGAACGAGGAGGCACGAGCCGAGGCAGAGCGGGTATTAAACCGGTTAGAACAGGAGGGACAGCACAGCGCCGAATACGGGATGCTCTATGACTACTTGGAATTTGTCACCAGCCTGTCCTGGAAAAGGGAGCCGGTAGGGGAGATCAACCTGACCAAGGCGGAGGAAATTCTGGACAGTGACCATTTTGGCATGAAAAAGCCCAAGACCCGCATCATTCAGCAGCTTGCTGTGATGTCGTTGAACCAAAAGCAATCCGGTTCGATTTTGCTGTTTGTTGGCGCCCCGGGGACAGGAAAAACCAGCATCGGCCAAAGCGTAGCAAACGCCCTGGGGCGGAAATATGCCCGGGTCAGTCTGGGCGGCATCCGGGACGAGGCGGAAATTCGCGGCCACCGCCGCACCTATATCGGCGCAATTCCCGGTCGTATTATGGAGGCTATCAGGCGCAGCGGCGTATCCAATCCCGTGGTCGTTCTGGACGAGGTGGATAAGCTGACCCGGGACTACAGCGGCGACCCCTCCAGCGCCCTGTTGGAGGTGCTTGACCCCGAACAGAACAGCACCTTCACCGACCACTACATGAATGTTCCCTATGACCTGTCGGACGTATTGTTCATCTGTACCGCCAACACCACGGACACCATTCCGGAGCCTTTGCTGAACCGGATGGAGGTCATTCAGTTCCAGGGCTATACAGAGACAGAAAAGGTGGAAATCGCCAAACGGCACCTGCTGCCCAAGGCGATGAAGGAGGCAGGACTGAAATCCGCGAATCTGCGGGTCAGCGACGAAACGCTACAGGCCATTGTGGCGAATTATACCATGGAGGCCGGCGTTCGGGGCCTGAAAAAGCAGCTGGATACCCTGTGCCGCGTGGCAGCAGTAAAGCTGGTAAAGGGGGAGCAGAAATCCCTGACCATCAGCCCCAAACGACTTCCGGAGTTCCTGGATCAGAAGCCCATCCGCCACGATAAGGCTTTGAAGGAAAAGCAGCCCGGCGTGGTGACAGGTCTGGCCTGGACACAGGCCGGGGGAGAGATACTGTTCATCGAGACGATGCTCACACCGGGCAGCGGTAAGGTGCTGATTACCGGCCAGCTGGGAGATGTAATGAAGGAATCCGTTCAAATTGCGCTGAGCCTGGTCAAGAGCCTGTACCCCGAGCAGGCGGAGCGCTTGTCCCAAAGCGACCTGCACGTTCACGTCCCCGCCGGGGCGGTGCCCAAGGACGGCCCCTCCGCCGGAATCACGCTGACCACGGCGCTGGCATCCCTCGTCAGTGGCCGAGCCGTCAGCCCGGAGCTGGCAATGACGGGGGAGGTATCGCTCCAGGGCAATGTCATGCCCATCGGCGGCCTGCCGGAGAAGCTGATGTCCGCTGTGCGGGCTGGTGTCAAGCGAGTCTATATCCCGGAGGAAAATACCGACGATTTGGACGATGTACCCGGCGAGGTAAAGGAGCAGCTGGAAATCATTCCGGTTTACAGCGTCAAGGAGGTCCTGACCAACACCGGCGTTATGGCGGCGTAAATTCATAAAGCTTTGCATCAGGTGCAGGTTTGTTTTTTATACGAACCTGCGCCTGTTTTTTTGTCGATTAAGCTATGATTCCTCTGCGGTTCATGGTATAATGCTTCATATCCCGTTTTAACAGGAGGAAACCGAGATGGCATTTGACTATAAGAAGGAGTACAGGGAATTTTATCTGCCGCCCAAAAAGCCGGGGCTGGTGGATGTCCCGGAGATGAATTACATTGCCGTGCGGGGCAGGGGAGATCCCAATGTGCCGGATGGGGAGTACCAGAACGCCATGAGCCTGTTATATGGAATTGCCTTCACCATCAAGATGAGCTACAAAGGCAGTCACAAAATCGAGGGGTATTTCCCCTATGTGGTTCCGCCCCTGGAGGGCCTGTGGTGGCAGTCTGACGGCGCCGAAATAGACTATGCTCACAAGGAAAACTTCATGTGGATTTCCATGATTCGTCTGCCGGACTTTGTGACCAAAGGGGAATTCGACTGAGCTGTTCAGGAGGCCACAGAGAAAAAGCACCGCGATTTTTCTCAGGCGGAGTTTTTCACCTATCGGGAGGGGTTGTGCGTGCAAAGTATGCACACTGGCAGCTATAACGGGGAACCCGCCACCGTTCAGATGCTGCACAGCTATGCCGCCGAACAGGGCTATGTGCCCGACCTGTCGGCGCACCGCTTCCACCATGAAATCTATCTCAGCGACCCAAGGAGGACAGCGGAGGAGAAGCTGCGTACCGTAATTCGCCTGCCAGTCCGACCCGTGTAGCAAAACAGGAAAAACCACAGGTGGATTCGTTTTCCATTTGCGGGTCGAAGAAGTACAATTCTTGGGAAAATATGAATTTTCAGGATGGTAAAGGCACAGGATTCGTGCTATAATAGCAGAAGATTGGAGGTTCATCCCCCAGGGATGGACTTTGACAGGATGGAGGATATCAAACAAGATGAAAGAACTGATGCTTGGAAACAAGGCCGTTGCCCGCGGCCTCTATGAAGCAGGCTGCTCGGTCATCTCCAGCTATCCCGGTACGCCAAGCACCGAGATTACCGAGGAGGCGGCCAAATATGACGAAATCTATTGCGAGTGGGCGCCAAATGAAAAGGTAGCGCTGGAAAGCGCTCACGGGGCCAGCCTGGGCGGGGTCAGAAGCGCCTGCGCCATGAAGCACGTCGGTCTGAATGTGGCCGCCGACCCACTGTTCACTATTGCCTATCAGGGGGTCAACGCCGGACTTGTCATCTGCGTGGCGGACGATCCGGGGATGCACTCCTCTCAGAATGAGCAGGATTCCCGGCACTATGCCGAGGCCGCAAAGGTTCCCATGCTGGAGCCGTCAGATTCGGCGGAGGCCCTGTTGTTTGCAAAGCGGGCCTATGAGATTTCGGAGGCTTATTGTACGCCGGTGCTTTTGAAGATGTGTACCAGAGTCGCCCATTCCCAGAGCGTTGTGGAGCCGGGGGAGCGGGTCGTTCCGGAACAGGTTCCCTACCGGAAAGACCCCACCAAGGTCATGATGACCGTCAACTCCCGGAATGCCCACCTGCGGGTGGAGCAGCGGACAAAAGACCTGATTGCCTGGGCGGAAACCTGCGACCTGAACCGGGTGGAAATGGGCAGCACTGAGCTTGGCATTATCTGCGACTCCACCTCCTATCAGTACGCCCGGGAGGTTTTCGGAGACAACGCCAGCTATCTGAAGCTGGGTATGATTTATCCCATGCCGGAACAGCTGATTGTGGACTTTGCCGCCAGGGTAGATCGGTGCATCGTACTGGAGGAGCTTGACCCCTTTATCGAAAATCATTGCAAAAAGCTGGGCGTTGCGGTGGCCGGAAAGGAGCTTTTCCCCGTTTGCGGAGAGTTCTCCCAGAACCTGGTTCGCAGCTGTATGTCGCTGCCCGTGCCGGAGCGCGTTCACATCGACGACGCGATTCCCGCCCGTCCTCCGGTCATGTGCGCGGGATGTCCGCATCGCGGTATTTTCTACACCCTGAGCAAGCGGAAGTACATGGTATACGGCGATATTGGCTGTTATACGCTGGGCGCTGTTGCCCCGCTGAACGCGATGGATTTGAACGTATGTATGGGCGCGTCCTGCTCCGGTCTGCATGGCTTTAACAAGGCCATGGGCGCAGAAGGGGAGAGGAAGAGCGTCGGCGTAATTGGCGACTCCACCTTTGCCCACTCCGGCGTGACCGGTATCATGAATATTGCCTACAATATGAGCAATTCCACCATTATCATTCTGGATAACTCCATCACCGGCATGACCGGCCACCAGCAGAATCCCACGACCGGAAAGAACCTTCGGGGCGAGCCCGCCGGTAAGGTGGATTTGGAGGCCCTGTGCCGCGCCCTGGGCTTCCAGCGGGTCCGGGTGGTAGACCCTTACCAGCTCGACACCGTGGACAAGGTGATTCAGGATGAGCTGGCCGCGGAGGAGCCTTCCATTATCATCAGCCGCCGCCCATGCGTGATGATTAAGGGCGTAAAGCACAACCCGCCTCTTGAAGTGCAGACAGACAAATGCGTGGGCTGTAAGGCCTGCATGAGAATCGGCTGTCCCGCCATTTCCGTGAAGGATGGCAAGGCCAGAATCGACAATACGCTGTGCATTGGCTGTAAGGTCTGCTCTCAGATGTGCCGCTTTGGGGCGCTGTAAGCAGAAGGGGAGGAGACGACAATATGGAAACGAAAAATATAATGATTGTAGGCGTAGGCGGCCAGGGCACCCTGCTTGCCAGCAAGCTGCTGGGCCATGTCCTGCTGCATCAGGGATATGACGTAAAGGTATCCGAGGTTCACGGCATGAGCCAGCGCGGCGGCAGCGTGGTCACCTATGTCCGGTACGGCGAGAAGGTTTATTCTCCGGTGATCGATATGGGCGAGGCGGACATTATCCTGTCCTTTGAAAAGCTGGAGGCGGCGCGTTGGCTGGAATATTTGAAGCCGGGCGGCCTGATCATCACCAACACGCAGGAGATGGAGCCGATGCCCGTGATTACCGGTGCGGCAATCTATCCGGACAGCCTGATTGAAAAGATGCAGGCCGCCGGGGCGAACGTGTACGCCGCTGATTTTCTGGCTTTGGCGGAAGAGGCCGGTTCCTCCAAGGCGGTAAATATTGCCCTGATGGGCTGTCTGTCCAATTATTTCCCGGAAATCTCCGCCGAAACCTGGCAGGAGGCATTGACCGCCAATGTTCCGGGCAAATTCCTGGAGCTGAACCGGAAGGCTTTTGCCCTGGGGCAGTCTGCTAAAAGGAAGTGCGACAAATGCTGAACAATGAAATGGTGGGGCTGGGCAAGAAGCGCTCCGTAATCCGCGAAATCTTTGAATACGGCAATCAGCGGGCCAAGGTGGTCGGGAAGGAAAATATCTTTGACTTCTCCATCGGGAATCCCAACGTTCCCGCTCCGGATTCCGTTGCCCGCGCCATAGAGGAGATCGCGCAAATGGACCCCGTGGCCGTTCACGGCTATACCTCCGCTCAGGGGGCGGAAGGCGTCCGGCAGGCCATGGCGGATGACCTGAACCGGCGGTTTGGCACAGACTACGGCGCACACAATTTTTACATGACCTGCGGCGCGGCAGCCTCGCTGACTATTTGTCTGAAGGCTCTGACGGCTTCTCCGGAGGATGAATTTCTCATCTTTGCGCCCTATTTCCCGGAATATCAGGTGTTCATTCAAAATGGTGCGGGTGCGAAATGTGTGGTGATCCCCGCCCAAATCGAGGATTTTCAAATCAACTTCCCGGTGCTGGAGAAATCCATCACCCCGCATACGAAGGGCGTTCTGGTCAATTCACCCAACAATCCCAGCGGTGTTGTCTATTCCAACGAGACGATGCAAAAGCTAGCCGACCTGCTGGAGGAAAAAAGTGCCGAGTATGGACATCCGATTTACCTGATTTCCGACGAGCCGTATCGGGAAATTATCTATGATGGACAGGCGGTTCCGTTTATTGCGCCCATGTATCGGAATACGCTGGTGTGCTATTCCTATTCCAAGTCTCTGTCCATGCCGGGGGAGCGCATTGGCTATATTCTGGTGCCGGATTCCGTAGAAGCGTTTGAGGACGTGTACGCGGCCATCTGCGGTGCTGGGCGAGTCTTGGGCTATGTGTGCGCCCCGGCGCTGTTTCAGATGGTGGCGGCCAAATGCGCCGGTCAAACCGCTGATTTGTCTGTGTACGAAACCAATCGAAAGCTCCTGTTGGACGGCCTGCGTAGCTTTGGCTACACCTGCGTAGCGCCGGGTGGAGCGTTTTATCTGTTTCCCAGAACACTGGAACCGGATGCAGCCACATTCTGTGAATGCGCCAAAAAATATGATTTGCTGCTGGTTCCCGGTGACGGGTTTGGCGTGCCGGGGCATATGCGGGTTTCCTACTGTGTCCAGACCGAGACGATTCAGCGGGCCTTGCCGCTGTTCGAGAAGCTGGCCAGGGAGTATCACGCAATCTGAATCAATTCAAAAGCACAGGGGCAGGGGAGCTGTCTCTGTGCTTTTTGCGGTTGGACTTGACAACTGAGATGGTTTGGAGTAAAATAAGCCTATCTTCAAAACCCGGCAAAATGGTAGTTTTGCCGGGTTTTGAAGGGATGAATTCCTGCTCAGGAGGCGTTTTTATGCTGAACTATCGAACCGAAGCCCCGTCGCTGGTGCGGGAGTTTTTAAATTTTTACGAGACGCAAAACTACTCCATCAATACCATCAACGAGTATTATCTGGACTTGCGGGTGTTTTTCCGCTTCATGAAGATTCAGAAGCAAATGGTGGACAGCGAGATTCCCTTTGATGAAATTCCGATCCGGGACATCGACCTTGCCTTTATCCAGTCCATCACCCGGCTGGACATCTATGACTATCTGGACTATATGCGCCGGGATCGTGAATGGGACGAAAAAGGCGATATTGGGCTGGCGGCCTCCAGCCTGTCCAGAAAGCTGGCGACGCTGCGCTCCTTTTTTAAATTCCTGGTGATCGACAAAGAGGTTCTGACCGTGAATCCCACGGACGGGGTTCCCACCCCCAGGCTAAAGAAATCCCTTCCCCACTATTTGACATTAGAGGAATGTTACCGCCTGCTGGCCTCGGTGGATGGCCGTCACGCGGAGCGGGACTACTGTATCCTGGTTCTGTTTTTGAACTGCGGCATGAGAGTTTCTGAGCTGGTGGGTATCAACCTTTCCGACATCCAGGGCGAGGTGCTTCGTCTGCGCGGCAAAGGCAACAAGGAGCGTATCGTCTATTTAAACGACGCCTGCATCCGGGCCATCAATGATTATTTAGTGGTAAGAAACGCCAAAAATGTGGCTCCAAGGGACAAAAACGCCCTGTTTTTATCTCAAAAAGCTTCCCGCATGAGCGTGGACGCCGTTCAGGATATGCTTAACAAATATTTACTCAAGGCCGGGCTGGACCCGAAGCTGTATTCCCCCCACAAGCTGCGGCACACGGCGGCCACGCTGATGTTGCAAAACGGCGTGGATATCCGTACCTTGCAGGAAGTATTGGGTCACGCCAATTTGAGTACCACGCAAATTTATACGCACATTGACAACGAAGGGCTTCGGGTCGCCGCCCAGGCGAACCCGCTGGGAAAGTTGAAGGAACGGCAGGAATAAAAGAACGTCTCCCCTGCTCGCCACAGGAGAGACGTTTTGTTTATCCGTTCTGTGCTTGTCCGCGGAACTTTCCGAACGGGTCTGCCTCGTCGTCCGAGGTCAAACCGTCCTGGCGCATCATATTCTCCAGCACATTGATTTCGCTGGTGATGTCCATGCGATCCTCCGCGAACAGCTGGTCAAGCTGCGTTTCAAAGCCAGTCACGACCTTATCCATAATACCCTCGATTTGCTGGCGGGTTTCCGTGATATTTCGCCCCTGAATCGACTGATTTTCCATCTCCGCATAGGAGTTTAATATTTTCAGCGTAGTAGGCAGATAATAGGACAAAAAGGAGTGTAGCTGCGTCTTTTTCTCCGGATGCTCCTTTTGGTATTGCAGAATCAGCCGGGTGATTTCCTCGATGCGGTCGATCTGTGCGCTCAGGCGTTCATCGGCAATATCATCGTTGACCCGGCGAATTTCCGCCAAAATCGCGTCCTCCGGCGTGGCGTCCTCAGCAGCCTTTTCCTGCGCCTTCTTTTCTTCGGCCTCCTGCTTGGCCCGTTCCGCGGAGCGATATACCTCATCTTGCCCCGCCCGATTCAGAATCAGGTATTGGGCGGACAAATCCAGATATGCTTCGTTGCCGAAAATGCCCTGAGAAAGCAAGTCAGACATATCGTCACAAACCCTGGAATAGCCTGTATTTGTGATTCGGGACAGATCCCGCAGACTGACTGCATTTTGCCATCCGATGATGGTAATATATTCCCGATATTTCTTTGCCTGTCTGGACTTTTTGCGGCCAAAGGAAACCATGACGGCTCCCACCCCGGCGCAGAAAATCAGCATCATCAATTCCGCCAGAAGCTCCGTTCCCATCCCATAGGAAAACATCCAGAAATCATCCAGCAGGGTCATAATGCCGCAGAAGCAGAATACACCAGTGACACAGCCGCCGCAAAGGGCCAGGGTACGTCCCCTCCGGGGGTTGGTCAATTTGGACAGCAGCCTTGGGTTCCATCTGTTTTGGGTCGATGTGTTATGGTTGTTTTGGAAGGATTGATTCTGTACCCGGTTGCTACCGCCGGATACAGTCTGACCTGCATTCTGACTTCAGGCGGAATAAGCGCGGGACTGGCTCTGCGCATCATAGGCCTGTCCGCCATTTTGACGGTACTGCGTCCCCTGCTGCCATTGTTGACTGTTCTTCTGCCATTGTTCCCTGGCGTCATTTCGCTTTTTGTTATTTTGCATGGAGACAATCTTGATAATAGCCAGAAGAATCCCCAGGGGCGCACTGATGCAAAACGCGACAAAAATCCCAATCCAATGCCAAATATTGTTGTTTTGACTGTTTCCTCCGGTTGAAGAAGCCATACCACCACTCCCCTACGCGCAACAAATATCACCGCTTTCATTATACAACAAAAAAGGACAATTTAAAAGAGGCAACAGCATGGTTGCAAAAAAATTTAAATACAGGTATAATAAGCGCATGGGAACAGGGAGAGGGAAATCGCGCCAAACAGGAGGAGACATTTCATGCCAAGAGCAACCGAGAGACGCACGCAGACCCAGAGTACCAGCCGTGGCAGGCGGAGTTCTCAGAGGCGAAACAGCACTGGGCGCAGGAGACGTCGCTCCCGTGCAAAAAGAAGACCCAATTTTATGCCTGTGGTTTTGGCTGTTATTTTGGTGGTGGCATTGGCCTATCTGGGGCTCTGTGTCAAGGCCAGTACAACCAAAAAAATATATCCAAACACCAGGATTTTGGGCGTCAACGTAGGCGGAACCACGCTGGACGAGGTCACAGAAATCCTTTCGGAGACGGTGCAGGATACCTATGCTGGGCAAAGCATCACCATACAGGTTGGAGAGCAAACGGTTTCCGTGGCCCTTTCAGAGCTGATTCATCTGGACAGTGAACAGGCTGCAGAGGCAGCCTATGCCGCAGGGCGGCAGGGCGGCGCTCTTACATCGGGCCTTCGTTACATCAAGGCGATGGTTGTCGGATGCAAGGTGGACATTTCTCAGGAAATCACCTTCTCCAATTTGGACAGCGTATATGATGCGCTACAGGCTCAGCTGGCAACGCTGGACGAGGCAGTTGTCCCCTCCTCTTATCAGGTGACAGACGAGCAGCTCATCCTGACCAAGGGAATTTCCGGTCAGGCGGTGGACACCGATGCGCTGAAATCCGACATTCTGGAGGCGCTGGAAACCGGTGATTACACCACCCCCATCGAGTGCCCCATCACGGTCACGACTCCGGATACCCTGGATATTCAGGCCATCTATGAGGAGATTTATACGGAGCCTGTCAGCGCCTACTGCGACGATGAGGCCAACGTGGTCGAGGACGTTGTGGGCGTCAGCTTTGACCTTTCTGCGGCGCAGGAGCGGTTTCAGGCCGCTGCGGAGGGTGATTCCGTAGCGGTGGAGCTTGTATTTACCGACGCCGATGTGACGGCAGCGGAGCTGAGTGAGCTGCTGTTTCGGGATGTGCTGGGTACGGCAAGCTCCAATGTGGGAGGCACCTCCGCGCGGATCTCCAACGTAAAGCTGGCGGCCTCCTTTGTGGACGGTACGATTTTAAATCCCGGAGAGAGCTTTTCCTATAACGACACTGTAGGCGAGCGGACGGAGGAACGGGGATTCCAGGCTGCGGCTGCATACTCCGGCGGAGAGACGGTGCAGGAGGTAGGCGGCGGCATCTGTCAGGTGTCCTCCACCATCTATCTGGCAACCCTGCGGGCCGATTTGGAGATCGTGGAGCGGCGCAATCACACCTATATCTGCTCCTATATGCCCTACGGAGAGGACGCCACCGTCTCCTGGGGCGGGCCGGACTTCGTATTCAAAAACGACACCGACTACCCTATCAAGATACTTGTCAGCTACAGCGGAGGCGTTCTGACAGCCACCGTTTACGGGACGAATCTCACCGGAAAATATGTAGAAATCACCAACGAGGTGACCTCCACGACCAGCTATGAGACGATTTATCAGGATACCACAGAGCTGTCGGCAGGCGAAACCCAGGTAAAGACCTCCGGCTACAACGGAATGACGGTCAAGGTTTACCGCAACGTCTATTCCGCCGACGGGAGCCTGATTTCCTCCACGCTGGAGAGCAACAATACCTATCAGGTGCGGAACAAGGTGATTCTGCGGGGTGTTTCCACGGTCAGTGAGGAGACGACCGCTACAGAATCTCCAACGGCAAGTGAAACACCGACGGAATCGACGGAACCCGAAAGTCCAACCCCTTCCCCATCGGAAGAAAATCCGGGCGAGGAAGATGAAAACGAAGGAGACTGAGCAAAACCATCATGTTTAACGGCTTTACAGAGGAAGCAAGAGATTTTTTGTGGGGGATTGCCCTGAACAACAGCCGGGAGTGGTTTCAGCCCCGGAAGCAAATTTATGTGGAGCAGCTCTATAACCCGATGAAGGAGCTGGCATTCGATGTCCAGTCGCGTATGATTGCGCTGTACCCGGAGGAACCATTTAACTGTAAAGTGACTCGGATTTACAGGGATGCCCGGATTCCCCATCGGGATGGGCCATACAAAACCCACCTGTGGTTTTCACTGGACCCGCCCAGAGATCCGGAGACGCATCCGGTCATGCCCAGCCTGTTTTTTGAAATTGAGGGCAGAGGCTATTCCATGGGGATGGATTTTTACTGCGACAAACCGGCTGTTATGGAGGCATTTCGCGCCAGGGCGCTGCGAGAGCCGGAGACTTTGGAGGCGCTGACGCTGCATCTCAGGGAGCGGCCCGAATATGAGCTGATTGGCCCGGAGTACAAACGCAGCAAGGGCGAGGTTGGCCCGCTGCTGCGCCCTTGGTTCAACCGCAAGCGGCTCTGTGTTATCGGCTCCTATGACTGGGAGGATATGAATTCCGGCTTGGCTCTGGAGGAGCAGGTGGTGGACGCATTTCAGTGGCTTCTCCCCTTCTATCAATATTTCTTGTCCATTGGATGAGCCATCCATGCCAAGAGAAAATAATCAATTTTGCTGCGGGCTGCTAAATGCAGCCCGCTTTTTTACAGCATTTTCGCTTGAAATGTAAATATTTTATGAATAGGCTTGCAATTTGCAGGGAAAAGGTGTATAGTGTGTTAGCACTCAAAAGTCAAGAGTGCTAACACACTTGACAAGTTTCATTTCTTTCTGTTAATCCAAAAGTTTTTTATATATGGAGGCAATTACTATGGCAAAGAAGCAATTCAAAGCAGAGTCCAAGCGTATGCTGGACTTGATGATCAACTCGATCTACACGCACAAGGAGATTTTCCTGCGTGAGATCATCTCCAACGCCAGCGACGCCGTTGACAAGCTGGCCTATCTGGCTCTGACGGACGATAACGTGGGGCTGAATCAAAGTGATTTCAAAATCACCCTGACCACAGACCAGATTGCCCGTACCCTGACCATCAGCGACAATGGCATCGGCATGACCAAGGACGAGCTGGACAGCAACCTGGGCACCATTGCCCGCTCCGGTTCCCTGAAATTCAAGGAGGATATGGCCGCCGAGCAAAACCTGGACGTCAAGGATGTGGACATCATCGGTCAGTTCGGTGTGGGCTTCTATTCCGCCTTTATGGTGGCTGATAAGGTCACGGTCATCACCAAAGCGTATGGCTCCGATACGGCATATCAGTGGGAATCCACAGGTACAGACGGCTACGCCATCACCGAGGCGGAGAAGGATTCTGTGGGGACTGATGTGATTCTCCATATCAAGGAGGATACCGACGATGAGAAATACAGCGAGTTCCTGGAGCAGTACCGCATTTCCCAGCTGATTAAGAAGTATTCTGACTACATTCACTATCCCATCACGATGCTGATGAACAAATCCCGTCAAAAGGAAAAGCCTGAGGATGCAGGTGATGACTACACCCCCGAATGGGAGGATTACTCTGAGTGGGAAACCCTGAACTCCATGAAGCCCATTTGGCAGCGGGCCAAGGACGAGGTCACACAGGAGGAATATGACGCCTTCTATCAGGACAAGTTCGGCGATTATGAGAAGCCCCTGACTACGCAGCGCGTTTCCGCCGAGGGTACTGTCTCCTATGAGGCGCTTCTGTTTATCCCCGGCCGCACGCCCTATGATTTCTACACCCGGGAATACGAAAAGGGCCTCCAGCTCTATTCCTCCGGCGTTCTTATCATGGACAAGTGTGCAGACCTGCTTCCGGAGCATTTCCGCTTTGTCAAGGGTATTGTCGATACCCCGGACGTTTCCCTGAACATCTCCCGGGAAATGCTGCAGCACACCCGTCAGCTCAAGGTGATCTCCAAGAACCTGGAGAAAAAGATCAAGTCCACCCTGATGGATATGCAGAAGGAGGATCGGGAAAAGTACGAGCAGTTCTGGAAGAGCTTCGGCCTGCAAATCAAGTGCGGCATCTGCTCGGATTACGGCACCCATAAGGAGATGCTGCAAGACCTGCTGATGTTCCACTCCTCCAATGGTGACAAGCCCACGACGCTTGCGGAGTATGTGGAGCGGATGCCGGAGGATCAGCAGTATATCTACTTCGCCACTGGCGAGACGGTCGGCAAAATTGCCTCCCTCCCCCAGGCGGAGCGTATCCGGGATAAGAGCTACGAGATTCTGTACCTGACCGAGGATGTGGATGAATTTGCAATGCAGGTTCTGGTCTCCTATCAGGAAAAGACCATCAAGTCCATCAACGATGAGGATGCCCTGCCGGAGACGGAGGAGGAAAAGCAGGCCGCCGAGGAAAAGACCGAGGCCGCAAAAGACGTGCTGGCCTTCGTGAAGGAAACCCTGGGCGACCGTATCAAGGAGGCCCGGATATCCAAGATTCTAAAGAGCCATCCTGTCTGCATGACCGCCGATGGCCCCATGAGCCTGGAAATGGAGAAATATATGAAGCGCAACGGCGCTGACCTCCAGGGCATGGCCGCCGAGTGGGTGTTGGAGCTGAATGCGGATGCACCTGTGTTCTCTGCCCTCACCGACGCCGTGAGCAACGACCCGGAGAAGGCCAAAAAGTATGTGGAGCTGCTGTACAACCAGGCTCTCCTGATTGCGGATTTGCCGCTGGAGGACGCCTCCGCCTATACCGATCTGGTTTGTAGCCTGATGGTGTAAGCATCGAAGCTCCAATCAGACCCATTAAAAATCATGTATAAAGCCGGGGTCAGGCGTCCAAAGGGCAGCCTGCCCCCGGCTTCGTTTTGTCATGACGCTTCAAAGGGAAACAGGTTTGAGGCCATAAAATAAAATTCTCTGTTTCTTTAAGAAAATTTAAGATTTTCGCGGGCGATTTCCTGTATAATCAGAAAGGCAGCCAGAAAGGAGACGTGACTCGTGTATCTTACAGAACGATTGAACAGTATCCCCCTGTACACAGAGGACTTTATTCCTCTGTGCTTCCTTCTGATTGTCATTTGCCTGCTGGAGTGGTGTATTCCCCGACGGCTGGGATACCGGTCTACCGTATCGCACCAGCTCCTGAAAATCGTTTTTGCAATCTATCTGCTGGTTTTGTTTGAGATGACCGTCTCGCTGGAAAGTCTGTGGCTCTCTTATCAGGCGGGATTCCCCATCAAGGGACAGCAGATGCTCACGCCCTTCCGGGAAATTCGGAATTTCTGGTTTTATGGCAGCAAAGAGGAAATTTTGGTGAATCTGAAGTGCCCCCTGTCAAGTAGACAGTGAAAAAACAAAAAAGTCTTTCCATG
>JAJQBJ010000112.1 GCA_021203345.1 Oscillospiraceae bacterium | reverse complement strand
AAGATGTCCTTTCTTCTTTTCCGGAGTGTAAAGTATGATTGACAAACCTACAAAACCGGAACAAATCAGAAAAAAGTCACAACTTTTTTCGACTGATGCTCTTGTTTGTAAAAGTACACATTTCCAAATTTTCATGTGTTTTTGCTTATCCCCCCTTTTCAAATTTTCGGGCCATGGAATAAAAAGTTCCCTCTGGCAACCCGCACAGGGCTGCGGCTTGCTTCAGAGGGATTTTCTTCTCTCTCCATGCTTTATGAACCTTATAGAAGTTTTCCGGTCGGGGCCTCAGCGGACGGCCAAACTTAACTCCTCTGGCCTTCGCCGCTGCGATACCCTCCGCCTGGCGCTGCTTAATGTTGGTTCGCTCATTTTCAGCCACAAAGGACAGCACTTGCAGCACAATATCGCTCAAAAATGTCCCCATCAAATCTTTTCCCCGGCGGGTATCAAGAAGCGGCATATCCAGCACCACAATGTCAACGCCCTTGCCCTTCGTCAAAATCCTCCACTGATTTTGGATTTCCTCATAGTTCCTGCCAAGACGGTCGATGCTCTTGATGTAGAGCAGATCGTCTTTTTTCAGCTTTCGCACCAGCTTTTTGTACTGCGGGCGGTTGAAGTCCTTCCCAGATTGTTTGTCCATGTAGATGTTCTTTTCCGGGACATCTACCTCCCGCAGAGCAATTAGCTGCCTGTCTTCGTTCTGGTCTTTGCTGCTCACACGGATATACCCGTAAATCGTTCCTGCCATAAACAAAACCTCCTGAATTCATAGGTAACACCTCAAAAAATGCGGGCAGTCTGATCTGAAAAGACCAGGCTACCCGCATATGATAAGGGTATTCTTTATATTATCGTCATTTTCAGTAGCCACTACCGAAATTAACGATAATCCCCTCAACGGCACGGAAATATGCCGTTGAGGGGATTGCTTATTATGGCAAAATTATCTTATCGTTCACGATTCCTTTGGTATTGCTAAATCGGGAATCAGACAACCGTGTTTGTCCTCGTGGTAGGTGCCGCCAAGCTGTCCGTAGATGGATTTCATAATCTGTACCGTCCTTTGCTAAGTATTCGTTTTGTAGTAACCAATCCTGTGAGGCAGTCGCTCATCCATTTTTTGATTACTGTTTTACGAACACAGACCATTTTAAATTTTTACGTCATTCGCTTGAATCATCGTCCCCCTCGCTGGGGGAATCCTCCATTTCCGGAGCGCCGCTCCGCTTGTGGAAGAAATTCAGCATGTTCGACCACCAGCCTGACCGGCGCTCGCTCCGCTTCTTCTGCGCGAAGGGATCCGACTCATAGGCGGGGTCAGGAACCTTCTGATAGGTTCCGTTCTCCACGCTGCCCAGCAGCTCATAGTCGCCGGTATCCGTGGACATTCCCTTCCGGTGAAGCAGCGCCTGGCTCACCTCGTCCAGGATGTGATACATCACCGCAAACACCGGACAGCCCAGAATCATACCCGGTACCCCGAACAGGCCGCCGAACAACAGCAGGGCGAAAATCGCCCAGAAGGAATTCAGCCCCGTGTAGTCGCCCAAAATCTTCGGCCCCAGGATATTGCCGTCAAACTGCTGGAGAATCAAAATGAAAATCACAAACGCCAGACATTTGACGGGGTCTACCAGCAGGATGAACAGGGCGCTGGGAATCGCGCCGATGAATGGCCCAAAGAACGGAACCACATTGGTCACGCCGATGATAACACTGACCAGCAGGGCATAGGGAATACTCAGCACACTGCACCCGATGAAGCACAGCACACCGATGATAACGGAGTCCAGCAGCTTGCCGGAGATAAAGCCGCTCATGGCATGGTGGGCAAACCGGCAGTTCTCCAAAATGATGTTGGCTGCCTTCCGGGGAAAGATGGTGTAAATCAGCTTTTTCCCCTGGCCGCACATGTGCTGCTTGGAAGCCAGCACATAGACCGCCACGATGATGCCGATGATAAAGTTCTTCAAAAAGACCACGATGTTCTTCACGCCGGCGGAGATGCTGTAAATCATATCCCAGGCGTTGGCTAACAGCTCCTGCAGGGAGTCGTTGGTGATGCTCTCGAAGTCCAGGTGGGTGTTGATCCAGTTCTGTGCGTAGCTGGTGGCGGAGTTGAACGCCCCCAGCACCGCCGCATGAACCTCCGGGTAGTCGGCCAGCAGTACATTCAAGGCTCCGCGCATCTGCTGAATATAGGTGGGGATACTGTTGACAAACCGAACGATGCTGTCAATCAGCCGGGGAACCATCATGGCGATCAGGGCGTACAAAATCAGCACCAACAGCAGCAGGCTCAGGAAAATGCTCAGGCCCTTGGCCCAGCCCCTGGCGGTTTTCTCTGAGCATCGCTTTCCCAGGGCGGGATAGAGGTGCCGGTGCAGGAAATTATAGGACGGTGACAGCAGATAGGCAATGACAACGCCCCAGACAATGGGCATCAGTGCCGCCGTAACGGTTCCCACAAAGCTGCGCAGACCGCTGATTCGCTCGATGCAGAAGTAAAGTATCAGCGCACAGGCAATCACCAGCAGCGCGGTCACGCCGTAGCAGATACACTTCCGAATTTGCGCCTGTAATTCCGGATTTGATTTTTTCATTTTGAAACGCCTTCTTCAAACGCCGCAAACAGGAACAGCACCATCAAACCTTCAGCTGTGCGGCCTCGCCGCCCAGCGCCTCCGGATACCGCGCCAGCACGGGCTGCACCTCCTGGGTCAGGAAGTCCGTCACCTGCTCCGGGCAGCGACCGATATAGTTTTTCGCGTCCAGATGGGCGGTCAGCTCCTCCCGGCTCAT
Organism: Oscillospiraceae bacterium; assembly: GCA_021203345.1. Classification (GTDB taxonomy): domain Bacteria; phylum Bacillota; class Clostridia; order Oscillospirales; family Oscillospiraceae; genus JAJQBJ01. The sequence continues at coordinate 1,544 of JAJQBJ010000112.1, read as the reverse complement.
GCCGAACAGAGGGTCGTCCGCAATCAGGTCGATCAGATTGTTAGGCAGGCCCAAATCCTTCACCTGATGTCCCGCCTCCAGCGAGTGCTGGCGGATGCGCTCGTGCAGCTCCTGACGGTTCCCGCCCCGCTTCACTGCGTCCATCATGATATTTTCCGAGGCCATGAAGGGCAGCTCCTCCTGGATATGCTTCTCAATGACCTTCTCGTGTACCACCAGTCCGGCGGTCACATTTTCGTAAATGCTCAGAATCGCGTCCACCGCCAGGAACGCCTCCGGGACAGACAGCCGCTTGTTGGCGGAGTCGTCCAGCGTCCGCTCGAACCACTGGGTCGCCGCGGTGACGGAGCCGTTGGTCACGTCGGCAATCACATACCGCCCCAGGGCGCAGATACGCTCGCAGCGCATGGGGTTCCGCTTATAGGGCATGGCGGAGGAACCGATCTGATTCTTCTCAAACGGCTCCTCGATCTCCTTCATGTGGGCCAGAAGCCGCATATCCGTGGCGAACTTGGTGGCGGACTGTGCAATCCCCGACAGGGTGGACAGAATCGCCGCGTCTACCTTCCGGGAATAGGTCTGTCCGGACACGGGAACCACGCCGGGGAAGCCCATTTCCTCCGCAATCATCTGCTCCAAGGCCTTGCATTTTTCGTGGTCGCCGTCAAACAGCTCCAGGAAGGAGGCCTGGGTGCCGGTGGTGCCCTTGGAGCCCAGCAGCCGCAGGTTGTCGATGCGGAACGCCACCTCCTGCAAATCCATCAGCAGTTCGTTCATCCAGAGGGTGGCCCGCTTGCCCACCGTGACAAGCTGGGCGGCCTGATAGTGGGTATAGCCCAGGGTGGGCGTGGCCTTGTACTGCTCCGCGAACTTGGCCAGATTGCTGAGAACCCGGACAATGCCGTTCCGCACCAGAACCAGGCCCTCCTTCATCAGGATGATGTCCGTATTGTCCCCCACATAGCAGCTGGTAGCCCCCAGGTGGATGATGGGCATGGCCTTGGGACAGGCTGTGCCGAAGGTGTGGACATGGGCCATCACGTCATGGCGCAGTTCCTTTTCGTACTTGGCGGCCAGCGCATAGTCGATGTCCGTGACGTGGGCCTCCATCTCGTCGATCTGCTCCTGGGTGACGTTCAGCCCCAGCTTCATCTCCGCCCGGGCCAGGGCGATCCAAAGCCGCCGCCAGGTGGAAAACTTTTTGTCCGGGGAAAACAGATACAGCATTTCGTCGCTGGCGTACCGGGAGGCCAAGGGGGATTCATATTGATTTTTGCTCATAACGATCTCCATTCTGCCGCTGTTTATCCAGTCAAAAATCCCCGTTCAGCGGCAAAGGGGGATTTCCATATTTTTAATTGAAATCAAATCATGGAAACTAGAAGGTGCTTTCTTCCCTTGTTTTGCAGCGCCCTTCCGCGCTCTTTTTTCAGTATACCACAGGTTTGTTCAAATGAAAACAGGGTTTTTATCAACTTTCCGCCTCCGCATGTAGGTGTTACAATGATACTTTACAAATGAGGGAAAGGAAAAAAGAGTAGCGA
>JAJQBJ010000133.1 GCA_021203345.1 Oscillospiraceae bacterium | reverse complement strand
AGTCTCGAATTTTTGCTTTTTCGAGTGTCTACTCTAAGGGGACTATATCACTCTAAGGGGACTATATCACTTTTTATATTTTAATCTACTTTAGAGATAAACATTATTGAACAAATCTGTCAATCTCTAATGCACGCTGAAATTTGTTTTATATTATACTCTATCAACCCCTGGAAGTCAAGAGTTTGATGATTATTTTTTTCCATTTTTTTGTGATGTGGTACATGGTTCCTTTGTGGATGGATAGGGAATCCGCATCACGGTATTTTTTAAGGGCTGTCCGCTCCGGTGCAAATGGTGCTGTAACCCTGAAAGCCAAGAAACCATGCCGCAGCTCCAAGTAGTTAAGGAATATTGCTCTCAATGCGGAGAACAAAAATATCATAAGGTGAGAATGGCACATTTTTATGCATAAAGTTGCATTGCGAGATTGTCTTTTTGCATAAACTCCTCGGGTAATTTGCTAGTTGAAAAATCAACCTGAAAAGGGTCCTTTTTGTCTGGACAGCAGACGACATATGGGATATAATAGAAAAAGTTATTTATCTTCTACGGCGATGACACGGGACTATCCCTGTGCAGACAGAAAGGGTTTCAGGTGAATTTAGCTTTGGCGGAGAGAAAAACAATATGCAGCAAGCCGGCGGCGGCAGCCCCAGTGGACGTTCAGGCCCTGGCGGAACGGGTGCTGATGGAGACGGAAAAGGTCATTATGGGCAAAACAGAACACATCCGCATGGTCATCATGTCGGTGCTGGCGGGCGGACACGTTCTGCTGGACGATTATCCCGGCGTGGGCAAAACCACGCTGGTCAAAACCATCTCCATTGTCCTGGGCTGTCAAATGCGGCGGGTGCAGTTCGTCCCCGACCTGCTGCCCAGCGACATCACTGGTATGCGTATTTTCAACCAGAAAACCGGTGATTTTGAGCTGCGCCACGGCCCCGTGATGACCAATCTGCTTTTGGCCGATGAGATCAACCGGGCCATTCCCCGCACCCAGGCCGCGCTGCTGGAGGCCATGGAGGAGCGTCAAATCTCCATTGACGGGGAGTGCTTTCCCCTCCCGGAGCCTTTTCTGGTGCTGGCTACCCAGAACCCGGTGGAGATGGAAAGCACCTTCCGTCTGCCGGCGGCTCAGATGGATCGCTTTCTGGTGCGGCTGACGATGGGCTATCCCGGCCCGGAGGACGAATGTGCCATGCTGCGCCGGGTGGGCGACCACATTCCCTATGAGCAGGTGGAGCCTGTGACCGACCCGTCAGGGCTGATTGCCGCCCGGAAACAAATCGAGCAGGTTCATGTTTCCGACCCGGCGGCGGAATATATCGTCCGTTTGACCCAGGCTACCCGCAGCCACCCCCAGCTGTCAATGGGAGCCAGCCCCCGAGCCAGTCTCGGCCTCTATCGGGCGGCCCGGGCCTGGGCAGCGATGGCGGGCCGGGATTTCGTCACTCCGGACGACGTGAAGGCACTGGCTCACCCGGTTTTGGAGCATCGGCTCGTGGTCAGCGGCGAGGCCCGCTTCTCCGGCGTTACCGCCGGTTCGATTCTGGACGAGATTCTGAATACGGTCAATGCCACACCGAAGCCCTCCTCCGTGCTGCAATGAGGCGCGGCAACTGGGTCTATCACCGCTCCAGCATATTGACCTCCCTACCCGCATTGGCGCTGGCCCTGGCGCTCAGCGCTGTGTGTACGCTGGTGGGACTGGGGAGCGCCGCCAGCGCATTGATGCTGGTCTTTCTGCTGGGCGGCTGCGCCCGGCTCTGGGGCGCATTATCGCTAAGACGGGTAACGCTGTCCGTGGACAGCAAGCAGGAGGGCGTTTTCCCCGGTCAGACGTTACAGGTCGACCTGCGTATCCGCAACGATAAGCTGCTGCCCCTGGCCTGGCTGGAGCTTTACTTCCCGTTGTCCCCCGACCTGTGCATGACACCGGAGGATACCCGCCCACCGGAGGACTCGGAACGAGCGGCGCTGGAGGAGCAGGGCTGCTCCACCCGGCTGGTGGGGGAAAAGCGGTTTTCCCTCTGCCTGTGGTATGAAACGGTGGAGGTTTCTTCCATCTGGACAGCCGCCCGTCGAGGGGTGTACAGCACCGCCGGTTGGCGGCTGCGTACCGGGGACGGCCTTGGGCTGTCTCAGGTGGAGCGGGCAATCAATCCGGAGGATGCGCGGTTGTTTGCCGTTTACCCAGCATTGATACCGGTGACGGTGGAGCCGTTTCTCCGCAATCTGTGGAACGCCGACACCGGGAGCCGGGGCGTGGTGGAGGACACCACGGTCATCCGTTCCACCCGGGCATACCAGCCCGGAGATCAGGTGAAGCATATCAACTGGCGGCTGGCGGCCCGGTGTCAGCCCCTGTCCGTGAACATCTATGAGGACATTTTGCCCCGGAGCGTCCACTTCCTGCTGGACGGGGAGAGCTTTGGAGGCCCGGAACCCCACTGGGAGGAGCTGGAGGAAGCCCTGTCTATTCTGGCCTCTGTGCTGGTGGGGCTGTCTCAGGCTCACGTGGCCTGTGGGCTGAGCCTCTGTCAGGGGGCCGGCCCGGCGGCCCAGCACAGCGCCGGGGAGGATGTGTTTCCCCTGCTGCGGATGCTGGCCGCCTATCAGCCCACGCCGGTTCCGTCGGACAACAAGAACACTCCGGTTCCGCGCCGGGTAGCCAAATTTGACCGGCAGACCCTGTTGGAGGGGCGCGGGCGTGTGGGAAGGTTCTACTACATCGCCTATGACAGCGACACCCTCAAAGACCAACCGGTACTCCGGGAGCTGGACGCCACCTGTCTGACCCTGCTGACCTGGCGGGAGGGGCAGCCCTTCGGGGATTTTTCGCGGCTTGGTCTGCGCTCCCTTCGGAAGGGGGCCGCATCATGAAAGAGCGAAATTCCGTTACGGCAGTGTCAAACCTGATCTCCATCGGGGCGATGGCTGTCACGGTGCTGCTGTTTCTGACGATTCAGGGCAGACCGACATTCCAGCTTTGGTATCCCCTGATTTGGCTGTGCTTCGGCCCCATTCTCTACGGGCTGGATTGCCTTTTCCTGCGCCGGGAGCGCTCTGTACAGGCGCTGTCCCTGTTCAATGGGGGTGCTGGAATCGTGCTGTTTCTCGGCCTTTTGCTGCTGGACGGCTGGCAGGGAACGGGTGCGCTGTTCGTCACCGGCATCGGCTGTCTGATACTGTCTGTTCAGACTGCCAGGCTCTGCCTTCAGCCGGTCAAGCTGTTTTCCGCCCTCCAATGGCTGGATGGCGGGCTGGTGGTTCTGGTGCTGTTTGCCGCCTATTTGGGGGCAATCAATGCAACGATGCTCTGGGCTGTCCCCACCGCCATCGGGTGCGGCGCGGCCATCCTTGGGACGCTGGCCCTCCGGGCCGGGGGAAGGCTTTCCCCGCAAAGCTGGGGGTTCCTGGCTGTGCTGTTTGCAGTTCTGTCCGGGGGCGTCTGGCTGGGGGCGAATACGATTTCCAAAGGAGCCGGAAAAGGTTTGTTGGCCCTTTGGAACGGCCTGAAAGCCCTGGGCGCTGCCCTCTATGAAGGACTGCGCCGGTTCATGGACTGGTTTGTGTCCATCATCCCCGAACAGGAATACGGGGAATTGGAGCAGGAGGCGAGCGCCATCAGCACTTCCTCCGCTACAGATTATATAGAGGTCGCCGTTCCCCGATTCGTGTACGTCCTGGCCGTTCTGTTGGCCGTGGCTGTGCTGGTGCTGTTGCTCCGGTATGTTCGCCGGTTCCGCGTGCGGGGCACAAAAATATCGGCGCAGGCCGTACAAAAGCCCCGCCGCAGTCGAATTTCCCTGTGGAGCGCCCTGAAAAGAGCGGTGGCCTGGCTGGAGGAGGGCGTTCGGCTTCGGCTGTATCTGCGCCGAAAGCGGAATACCGCCCTGGGCGCGTTTTATACTCTGTTCCGGTGCGCCTATGGCCGCGCCTGGCGGGAGGGAGCCGGGGAAAGCCCCCGGGAATTCCTGAACGAACTGGCCCGGCGGGCTGGGGAGGACGAGGCCCTTCGCGCCGCCCTGCTCGGCCTGATTCCGGCGGTGGAGCGGACGTTGTACGCCCCCGACGGGGGCGAGGAAGGCTATCCCCAGGCGGCGCTGCTGCGTAAACGGAAAAGGGCGCTGTTTCCCCGATGGGTTAAACGCCGCAACAGGAAAAACAAACAGGCTCCAGCACAAGATGAATAGATCAGGAGTAGATTAAAGCTCAGATTTCGTCTTAACACTTTTTTATAAAAACGGGTGGATTGCCGTACAGTTGGCAGTCCACCCGAATTTTTTGAAGTGTTTCATGGACAGCAATATTTTAGATCGAATTTTTATTCCGTTCTGTCTAACCAGAACATGATATCCTAGAGACCCCCACGCAACCAGCGTATTCTACTTTATTCCCTACCAATTCATCAACGCTGTATTTTCTGAAAGCACCCGGTACAAGTCCTGTACCTTAAGGGACAGCATCGAACCTAACACCTTGTCCATATTCGACAGATTCAGACCCGTGGTCAACTCGATTTGCGTAAGGCGGTACTTGACGGTATTGATGTGAATCCCCAGTTCCTTCGCCGTTTTGGTTTTGTTCATTCCGAACGGCATAAATACGTTAAATGTCTCAATCAGGTTCGCGAGGCCCGAATTGGTGCAATATTCGAGTAGAACCCCCGCTGCGGACAGGCAAATATGGTCATGCCCCGTCCCGGATGTAGCTGTACAGGATATAGGTCAACCGATACTTTTGTGGAACAAGTAGACCGGTTGTTCACATCCGCGAAAACCCGTATCTCTGAAGGGTAGGCCATATCGGGGCCAGCAGCTGTTCAAATTCCCAAACATTGATTCGGGCGTTCGCCAGCACAACAATGTGTCATCGGTAGGTAAATTCCACCAGCTCCGGCATATGTCCGTCGATCCGCTCAATCGATTCGTGCAATGGCGTAACCGTCTCTGGTGAAGAAATTCCCCTAGGCAATTGAGTGCATCCAGACAGACAACGGATCAGCGTTTACCAACCGGCTCACTCCAAGGGTACGAAGCAGTAGACGCTGTTTGATCACACTCTGGCCGAGCTGGGAATCCGTCACAAGCGGATTCGCCCCTACGCACCCAGGCACAATGGCAAGGTAGAGTGCAGCCACCGGAAAGGCAATGAATATTTCTATGAGCCATATGATTCTGCGCGACCAGAGCAAGAGGATTCACTTCGAAATGGGCAATATGCAAGACTTGAGCGTAGAGGATGACTTGAGCAAACGTCCGCACTTGGTCATGTCCCTTATCCCGATCATCATCGTGCTGATTCTCTATAACTTTGTGGTCTGTTCCGCATGGCTACGCAGGTAGCCATGCTTCGTAAGGTTTTTATGGTACTTGCGACCCTTGCGTAACTGTTGGGAATTGTTATTCTGGTGCTTGCCGGGATAATGCTTAGATAAAAAGGACAGTGGGTACAGCACTGCGCTGTACCCATCCCTTTTGTGGATTCACAAATTCGGCCAAATACGGCATAACTGAAAGCAATCGATAGTAATATTATGCAGAATTTGGTGTATCCGCACCAGTATGTACCGTTGTCGCAAAGTCTCATTCAGATGGGGGATAACCGGGTTGATACATATTTACCTAACCCAGCGAGTAGGGGAACCGCACCAAAGCCATAGTTTCAGCTGTTACAATATAGACGAATTTGACAGGATTACCGTGATACGCCCATTGAGAGTCTTCTGAACACAAGGAATACACTTTCATCGTTATTTCATGCGGACAATATCTTTTGGCGTGTGTTATACTTGTCATGGTGATTGAGTCCTCCTGTTAACTTAGGGTTGTGGTGATCTGATTTTAACAGAACTCAATCACTTTTTCTATCCCTCAGTCTCACATCTATTTAAAGCTACACATAAAAAACCAGAATTGTTCTTGACAACCCGAAAAAAAGCCGATACAATAGATTCCAGAATAAATGCAGTGACGGGGAGAAAGACAGCTTCCGCTTTTTCAGAGAGCCGGTGTCAGGTGCAAACCGGCAAAGCGCTTCTGTGTATAACTGGCCCCTGAGCAGACCGCCTGAACAACTCATTAGGGCGGTACGGTTGGCGTCGTTATTCGCCAACGCCTTGCTTGAGGCGGCCGAGGGTGTTCAGGCAACTGAACGCCGAACCAGGGTGGTACCGCGTATTTTATACGTCCCTGACCAAATGAGATTGGTCAGGGACGTTTCCTGTTCCCTGACACACTAGGGAACCTCTAACAACCACGTCTGCGGCATCTGGCGAATCTTTCACGCCAGAAATGCGTTGCAAAAACTTGAAATACACAAAGTATTCCTGCGTTTTTGCGCCTTTTTCTGACGCAAAATCTTTCGCCCCCTGCTCTTGCCGCGGTTATTAGAGCTTCCCATTTATGAGGAGGAACCATAACAATGAAAGGCTATGAAAAGTATATTCCCTTCGTTCCCCAGCCCATCGAGAACCGTACCTGGCCGGACAACCTGATTACCAAGGCTCCGACCTGGTGTTCCGTAGACCTGCGGGACGGAAACCAGGCGCTGATCGACCCCATGAACATGGAGGAAAAGCTGGACATGTTCCACATGCTGGTCGATCAGATCGGCGTGAAGGAGGTGGAGATCGGCTTCCCCTCCGCATCCGATACGGATTTTGCCATCTGCCGGGAGCTGATCGAGGGCGGTCACATCCCCGATGACGTGACGATTCAGGTGCTGGTACAGGCCCGCCCCCATCTGATTAAGCGCACCTTTGAGGCGATTCAGGGGGCGAAGCATGTCATTTTCCACTTCTACAACTCCACCTCCACCCTCCAGCGAAAGGTCGTGTTCGGCCTGGACAAGGCCGGTATCACGAAAATCGCCACCGATGCGGCGGATTTGATTTATGAAATGGCGCAGCCCGTGCTGGCCTCCGGAATGGATTTGCGGTATGAGTATTCCCCGGAGTCCTTTATGGGAACCGAAATGGACTATGCGGTGGAGATCTGCGCCGCCGTGCTGGATCATCTCCACGCAGCCCCGGAGCATAAGGTCATTCTGAACCTGCCCACCACGGTGGAGAACTGTATGCCCAACCAGTTTGCCGATGAGCTGGAGTACTTCATTCGGAAGCTCCCCGGCCGTGACCGGGCGATTATCTCCCTCCATCCCCACAACGACCGGGGCTGCGGCGTAGCCACCACCGAGGCCGGGCTGCTGGCCGGGGCCGAGCGCGTGGAGGCCTGTCTGTTCGGAAACGGTGAGCGCACCGGCAACGTGGATATGATCACCGTCGCCATGAACATGTATGTGCAGGGCGTAGACCCGGAGCTGGACTTTTCCAACATAGACGAGATTCGCCAGCTCTACGAGCGCTGCACCAAGATGCGGGTGCCGGAGCGTCAGCCCTATGCGGGCGATTTGGTATTCACCGCCTTCTCCGGCAGCCATCAGGACGCCATCAACAAGGGCTTTAACTACATGGAGCAGTCCGGAACCGGCAAATGGGAGGTGCCCTACCTCCCCATCGACCCCACTGACCTGGGCCGGGTCTATGAGCCGATTCGTATCAATTCCCAGTCCGGCAAGGGCGGCGCGGCGTTCATCATGAACCACAAATTCGGGTTCGATATGCCCAAGGCCATGCACCCGGAGTTTGGCGAAATCGTCCAAGAGGAATCCGACCGCACCGGCAAGGAGCTGAAAAGCGATGTGATTTTCCAGCTGTTCAAGGAGCATTATCTGGACATCAACGCCCCCTATCGGCTGGTGAAGCACGCCTTCCACGAGGAGACGGTGGACGGAAAATCCCATGTCACCTTTACCGGCACCATTGAGATCGACGACACCCGCTTCATCGTTGTGGGCGAGGGCAACGGCCCCATTGACGCATTTTTCAATGCGATTCACGGTCAGAAGATGGACAAATACACCTTTGTGGACTACAAGGAACACGCCATTTCCAACGGCTCCGACTCTCAGGCCGTGGCCTATGTCCAGCTCCGCCGGCAGGACGGGTCGGATATCTTCGGCGTGGGCCTGTCCCATAACATCAATCTGGCTCCCCTCCGGGCCATTCTCTGCGCCATCAACCGGGATAAGCTCCAGCGGCGAAAGGCCGAGGCGGAGGCCGCTCAAGCCTCAGAGCGGTAAATTACGATGTCTCATCTCGTGATTTTGATGGGCAGTCCCCGGCCCGGCGGCAACACCGCCCGACTGGTGAACGCCTTTGTGTCGGGGCTGGATGCCCGGCATACGGTGGATATCCTGCCCGCCGCGCAGATGAACCTACATCCCTGTACCGGGTGCAACGCCTGCTTTCACAGCGCCGACAATGCCTGCGTCCAGCAGGACGATATGGCTGCGTGCTATGCACGTATGGCTAAGGCGGATATTCTGGTGGTCGCTACACCCCTGTATTTTTACAGCGTCAGCGCTCAGCTGAAAATCCTGATTGACCGGCTCCATAATCCGATTCGGGCCAACTTTCGGGTGAAAAAGCTGGTACTGCTGGCGGTTGCGGGCAACGCGGAGCCAAGCGTATTTGACCCGCTGATTGCCCTGTATCACACAATCCGAACCTACTTCCACCTGGAGGACGGCGGAATTCTCACGGTTCCCGGCGTTCGGCGGGCCGACGATATTTCTGACCATCCCGCGCTGGAGCAGGCACGGGCGCTGGGAGCATCTCTTTAACAGGATAAATTAAAACGGCCCCGCAGCTGAACGCTGTGGGGTCGTTTGCTGATTTAGTCTGATGTTTCCTCCGTATAATACTGAGCCTGGGCGTTCCAAAGCTCGTAATACTTGCCGCCCTCGTCGGCCACAAGGCTCTCGTGGGTTCCCTTCTGAATCACCTGTCCGTGGTCGAACACGGCGATCTCGTCACAGAACTTGCAGGAGGACAGCCGGTGACTGATGTAAATGGCCGTTTTGTCCCCGGCGATATCGTTGAAGCGGCTGTAAATCTCCGCCTCGGCCATGGGGTCTAATGCAGCGGTTGGTTCATCCAGAATGATGAACGGCGCATCCTTGTACAGCGCCCGGGCGATGGCGATTTTCTGCGCCTCGCCGCCGGAAACCTCCACGCCCTCGGCGTCCAGCTCCTTATACAGACTGGTGTCCAGCCCCTTTGACAGCTCCGCCAGCCGGTCGGAAAACCCGGCCTTCTCCAGACTGTCCAGCACCCGGCTTTGGTCATAGTCCACCGTTCCAGCTACGTTCTGTCCCAGAGGCAGGGCCAGCAGCTTGAAGTCCTGAAATACCACGGAGAAGATATCCATGTACTCGTGATACCGGTATTTCCGGATGTCGATTCCGTTCAGCAGAATCTCCCCCTCGGTGGGGTCATACAGGCGGCACAGCAGCTTGATAAAGGTCGTTTTTCCGGAGCCGTTCATGCCCACCACAGCCAGGTGGCTGCCCACCCGGAACTTCATGTTCACATGGCGCAGCGCATAGGTATCGCTGCCGGGATATCGGAAGGATACGTCCCGGAACTCCACCTCATACTGCCTGTCGTTCCGCTTTTCGGTGGTCAGACTGCCCTGATACATGTTGTTCGGGGTGTCCAGCAGGTCGAAGTACGGCTCCAGAAAGGTGGCGTTGGCCCGCATATCGCCCAGCTTTTGAATCAGGGTGGAGATGCCCAAAAACAGGTTGTTGATAGCCCCCACATACTGCGTGATGGAGCCGACGCCAAAGGCCCCGGCCCAGGCCTTCAGGCACACAAACAGGTATACCAGCCCCGTCATCACCACGGAAAGCACAGCGGAGAGCATATACAGAAGGCCCATCGGCCCCCGCGCCTTGCGGGCAATCCAGGAATTCGGGCCAAAGCCGTCGTCGGCCTTCATCTTTTCTGTGAAGATGTTTTTCGCTCTGGCTGTAGATACGCTGATCCAATGCCAGCTTTCTCTCCCGCACCTTGCCGCCAAAGGCGCCGAATTGCCGGTTCACCAGCTTGCCCATATCCGCATAGCCATTCCAGTAATTTTCGGCTTTGTTGGCGAAGCTCGGCCCCAGCAGGGCGACGCCCAGCAGAAGAACCAGCACCAACAGGGTGAACAGGGGATGATTCAGGAACGCCAGCCTGCTCTCCGCCGGGACGGGCCGCAGGAACAGGCCCAGCGCCAATGCCACGCCGCCGATGATCTGGGTCAGGGCTGTGACGAATCCCTCAAAAATATCCCGCACCCTGATGACGCCCCAGCCCATCCAGTTTGTATTCTGTGCAATCTGATAGAGCAGGTCGGACACCCGCTGACTGTCCAGATCCACAAAGTCCATATCCATGGTCTTGTCCGTGAGGATTTTCTTTTCCTGGTAGTTCACCAGCTTGTCCTCCCGGCTGTGCCACCGGGTCAAAACACCGTTGACCAGCGCCAGCACCGCCGCGGAAATCACCTGCACCAGCACCAGAGAAACCAGAGTCCCGGGCCGCCGCTGCCCGGCCAGCTCGTTGATGATTCGGGCGGAAATATAAATCGTCACATAGGGAGTCGCTGCGGAAAAGATGCCTTTCAGCAGACAGGAGCGATACCAGTTGGGGTATTTTTCCCACCCCATGCGGAAGGCCCGGTAATTCCGCCGCCAGGCCTCCTGATAGGACAGGGTTTCAGCTTTCTTCGCCATGGCTCGTCTCTCCTTCCCGATAATAGTGACTCTGCACCTCAAACAGCTCCGCATAACCGCCGCCCTGGGCCAGCAGCTCCTCGTGAGTGCCCTCCTCCCGAATCTGTCCATGCTCCAAAAACAGGATACGGTCACAGAAACGGGTGGAGGCCAGCCGGTGGGAGATAAACAGGGAGGTGCGTCCCTGGGTCATGTCGTTGTACTTCTGGTAGATTTCGCTCTCCGCGATGGGGTCTAATGCGGCGGTGGGCTCGTCCAGCACCAGCATGGGCGCGTCCTTGTACAGGGCACGGGCCAGCATCAGCCGCTGGGTCTGTCCGCCGGACAGCTCCACGCCGTCGTCATAGATATAGCGCCCCACCTGGGTATCCAGCCCCTTGGAGAAGGACTGTACCTTTTCCGTCAGGCCCGCCTCGTCCAGACAGTGCCAGACCCGTTCCGTGTCGATCCCGTGAAGGTACTGTGCCACGTTTTCCGCGATGGTGCAGTCCAGTACCGACATATCCTGAAACACGGCGGAGAACAGCCTGTAGTAGTCCTTCCGGTTGAATTGGCGGATATCCTGCCCGTTCAGCAGCACCCGGCCCTCCGTGGGGTCCAGAAAGCCGCAGGCCAGCTTGACCAGCGTGGTTTTCCCCGCCCCGTTCAGGCCCACGATCGCCAGCTTTTCCCCGGCCCGGACGGTCAGATTCAGGTGGGAGATGGTGTCGCAATCCGCCTCCGGATACCGGTAGGATACGTCCTCCAGCTTCAGCTCATACTGTCCGGACTGGTCAGGCGTCAGGGGCTTTCCCGCTTCAAAATTGAACAGCTCCGGCCATTCCAGATATTCCCGCAGAATGGAGATATCCAGACTTTCCTTGTGGAGAGTGGAAAACTCCTCCAAAATCCCCGTGACCCAGGCGGTAAAGCCGCTGACCGCCGTGAAGTACAGCAGGAATTGAGAGGCCGCCAGGCCCCGGGTCAGGGTCAGCCAGATCAGGTAGGCATAGGCCGCGCCGTTGCGAACCAGCGCCAGCACCAGATCCACCACGTTGGCCCAAAGATAGACCTTTTGCTCTTTGGTGACAAAGGCCGTGTACAGGTTCATGGCGCTGTTGTATACCGATTCGATCCAGGGACGCAGGCCGAAAATGCGGATGTTCTTGGCGTAGATGCGGCTGTTGGCGACCCCGTTGGTGCTGTGGTATGCCCCGATGAGATAGCCGATCTGCTTTTCATAGACCGCCCGTTCCTCCCGGTGGCGATAGCCCCAGCCGTTGATCCAGTTGTTGACAAAGAAGCCCGCCAACGTGGTACCAACCACCAAAATCAGCAGCAATGGGTTCAAATCGGACAGCAGGAACAGGTAGACTGCAAACCCGATCAGGTTCATCAGCAGCGTTGTCCAGGTGGTCCAGATGTGTTCCACCGATTCATGATTGGAGCAGGTCATCTGATCCACCAGCTCCTTCTCGCGGAGGAACCGGGTGTCCAGCAGGTTGGAATAGGAGGTTTCGCACCACTTGGCGTTGACCTTGCTGATGATATACGTCCGCACATTGACCCGTCCAAACAGCGTATTCTCCTCCAGATACCGTTTCAGCCCGGAGGCCAGCGCCAGCGCCGCGCAGAAAACCGCTATTGTTCCAATCACCTGCTCCAGCGGCGCGGTCTGCTCCACCTTCGCCAGAATCGCCGGGGCCAGCAGCAGCTGCGCCACCGTCTGTCCCGCCGCAGCAGCGGCCAGAATCACGCACAGCACCGGGACGGATTTGCATCTCTCCCAGGCGTTTTTCAGCATGAAGCCGGTGTTCTGCCACAGGTTGTATTTTGGCTTTCGTTTCGCTTCGTTTGCTGCATCCATACAATCACCCTCTTGATGGTTCGGGACGGCTTTGGGGCCTCCCGTTTGTTGGCTTTACTATACCACAAAAAACGTCCCGCAGCACATTTGTGGGACGAATCGTTCAAATTCAGTGACGAATTGCAAGATGCTCCTCTTGCAGGATATAATTTTACAGATATTGGGCTCAAAAAACGCATCATTTAGCCGCCCGGAGAAAACGCTCACCGGGCGGCTAAGTTTCAGGTATTCAGCTTTCGGTTGGCCTTAGCTTGGAATTTTTCGTTCTGAATCAGAAAGCGCTGGTGCGTTCCGCTGCCGATCTCCCCCGCCTCATCCCGGAGCACCACCCGGAAGGTGAGCTTTCGTCCGTCCACCTCTATCAGCTCGCTGTCACAGGTGACGGTCATTCCCAGGGGCGTAGGGGCGGAGTGTTCCACGTTCAGGCTGATCCCCACGGAGCCCCAGCCGGGTTCCAGCGCCTCCTGAACGCTGACCCAACAGGTTCGCTCCAGCAGGGCGATCATGGCCGGGGTCGCAAAAACATCCAGGGTTCCGCTGCCCATGGTTTTGGCGGAGTTGGCCTCCGTCACCGGAACGCTGGCGGTTCCTTTCATTCCGATTGTAAGCATAGCTGTTGCTCCTTTCTCTTGTTTCCTGAGGAAAGTATAGCGGATTAGGCGGAAGATTGCAAGGGGCAGATGCATCTGCTCCCTCCCCAAAGCGGCGAACAGCCCGACCACCGCACAGGGCGGCAGCCGGGCTGTTCAAGAGGAATATTATGAAGAAAACGCTTAGAAATAGTACAGCTCGCGAGCCTGACGAGTCAGCTCCTCCCGGTCATCGGGATGGGCCAGGCTAATCAGCATCTTGGCACGCTCGCGGACGGTGGTGCCGCGCAGATCGACGATGCCGTTCTCCGTGACAACGTACTGAACATAGTTACGCTGATGGGTGACGACTGCGCCGGGGGTCAGCTGGGAAACGATCTTGGACTTGCCCTTCTTGGTGCGGGACTGGAAGCACATGATGCCCTTGCCGTGCTCGGCGAAATAGGTGCCCAGCGTGAAGCAGAAGCCGCCGCCGGAACCGGAATACTGAACAGGGCCGATGGACTCAGCGCAAATCTGACCGGTCAGGTCGATCTCCACCAGGGTGTTGATGGAAACCATGTGATCCTGACGGGCAATGTTGCCGGGATTCAGAACCTCGGGGCCGGGCTTCATCACGCACATGGGGTTGTTGTGCAGGTACTCATACAGCTCATGCACGCCATCGGCAAACACGCCAACGTGCAGACCCTTGTCATAGGCCTTGCGCTCGCCGGTGATAACGCCGGCCTCGATCAGGCGGGCCATGGAGGAGGTGAACTGCTCGGTGTGCAGACCCAGGTCATGCTTGTCCATCAGGTGCATACCCACGGTGTCGGGAATGCCGCCGATGCCCATCTGGATGGTATCGCCGTCCTCGATCAGGCCGACCACCATCTCGCCGATTTTGTCCTCCTCAGGAGTGGTCTTGACGGGAGCGATAACATACTCGGGGGTGTCCACCTCGTACAGAACGCTGACCGCGTCCACAGGGATATAGGCGGAGCCGTTCATATAGGTCAGGTTGGGGTTGACCTCGCAGATGATCTTCTTGTGCTGCTCCACGGCGTCCTTAATGGCATAATACTCGATAGTCTGGTTCATGCCCACATACAGGCGGCCCTGCTCGTCCATGGGAGAAACCTGAGCGGTGAACACGTTGCAGGGACGATGGCGGTTGACCATGCGATAGTAGTTGGGCAGATCCACGGGAATGAAGGTGGCGTTCAACAGCTTATGAGCCTCACGATAGGAGGGGCCATAGAAGTAGTTGGCGCAGTTGATGTGCCCGTTCATGCCGGGGGTAATCATAAAGGGATAGCGGCCGATACGGCTCTTGTAAACGACCACGTTCTCAACACGGTCGGCGATCTCATGCAGATGGCCGAACAGCGTAGAAGGCTCGTTATAGTTGTTGGAGCACCAGATCACGTCGCCGGACTGGATCAGATCCAGCGCGTCCTGAACCGTGCCCTTTTTGGACTCGTAGATTTTTTTGTAGTCTTCGTAAGTATAAGCCATTATTACTCCTCTTTCCGGGTTTGCACCCATAGAATTTCATTGTGTGGTTAAAGACATTACACGCTATTGTAATTATAAAATCGGCGTTCCCATTCGTCAATAGGCAAATCACCATTATTTCCTCCGGTGAACCCCTATTTTTCTTGTGCATTCTATGCCCGAAGGAACGCCAGGGTAACCGCCGCTCAGATATAAAAGAGCTTGCGGGCCTCCTTCCGCAAATCCGCCCTGGCGTCGGGGTGGGCAATGGCAATCAGCGCCTCCGCCCGCTCCCGGACGGTGCAGCCCCGCAGGTGCGCGATGCCGTACTCCGTGACGATATAATCCACGTAGTTCCGGGGGATGGAAACCGCCGCGCCCGGCTTCAGCTGGGGGGCAATTTTGGAAATGCCCTTGTTGGTGGCCGACTGGAACGCCAGAATCCCCCGTCCGCCCTTGGAGCGCAGCGCACCATAGGCAAAGCACATGGCCCCGCCGGTGCCGGAGAACTGCCGGGTTCCAATCGTCTCCGAGCAGACCTGACCGGTCAAATCCATCTCGATGATGGTATTGATGGAAACCATGTTGTCGTTCTTCATAATTTCGCAGGGCGACACCGCCACCCGGGCGGGCAGAATCCGCACCTTGGGGTCGGTGCTGAGGGTTTCGTACAGGGCCAAATCTCCCCCGGCAAAGCTGCCGATGTGCAGTCCCTTGTTATAGTTCTTCCGCTCGCCAGTGAGAACGCCCTTGCGGATCATCTCGCCGAAAATTGAGGTGAACATCTCCGTGTGCAGGCCCAAATCCTTGAAGCCCATCAGGTGATGTCCCACGGCGTTGGGCATGGAACCGATGCCCAGCTGGATGGTGTCCCCGTCCTTGACCAGAGAAGCCACATTCTCCCCGATTTTCTCCTCAATCTCGGAGGTCGGCGCACTCTCCACCACCAGAGGCGGATAGTCCACCTCCATCAGCGCCGTAACATCCCGGATATTGATCTCCAATCCGCCCTTCACCCGCGGCTCCTGGGGATTTACCTCCAGAACAATGCGGTTGCAGGTCTGAATCATGTCGCTTTCCCACATATTGGACAGTCCCAGCTGGAAGTTGCCCTTTTCGTCCATGGGGGTGACGCAGGCCACAAACACATTTCTGGGCCGGTGCATCTGAATAAAATGCCCGTTGTCCGCGATATCCACCGGTACATAGGAGACGTTCCGCGCCTCCTGGCCCCGCATCAGCTCCCGGCCAAACAGGAAGGTGTCAAAGCCGATTTTCCCGTTCATGGCGGGGTCGGTCACGCACTGAAAGTCCCCCTCGTGTCCCTTATAGCAGTGAACGTCGTGAACTCTGTCCGCGATGGTGTGAAAATGCTCCAAAATGACAAAGGGCTGGTTGCCGTCCCCGGCGAAGCAGACCTCATCCCCCGATTGAAAGACGGAGAGACAGTCCTGCAACGTACCCTTCTTTTGCTGATATAAAGCCTCGTATTCTGTCATATCCGTTCCCTCCTCAATCAAAAGTAGTGGTTCTTATGGGCGTATTCCGTCAGATCGTCCCGCACATCCGGGTGAGCGATCGCCACCAGCGCCTGAGAGCGCTCCCACACGGAACGTCCCCGCATGGCGGCCACGCCGTATTCCGTCACGATGTAGTCCACATAGTTCCGGGGGATGGAGACAGCCGCCCCCACATGGAGCATCCCCTGAATTTTGGAGACGCCGGAGGCGGAGCGGGACGGGAAGGCCAGAATGGAGCGCCCGCCCCGGGCATGGATAGCGCCCAGCGCAAAGTCGCAGGTGGCCCCTGCGCCGGAGAGTTGCTTCGGCCCGATGGACTCGGCGCAGACCTGGCCGGTCAAATCCATCTCCACCAGCGTATTCACCGCCACCATGTTGTGAATCCGGGCAATCACCGTAGGGTCAGCCACATAGCTGGCCGGGCGAATCGCCAGATTGGGGGTGTGGGACAGGCGCTCATACAGGGCCTCGTCCCCGCCGGCGAAGGTAAAGACGTGCTTTTCGTTATCCAGATTCTTTTCTCTGCCGGTGATAACTCCCAGGTCAATCAAGTCCAGCAGCTCTTTGGTAATCATGACCGTGTGCAGGCCCAGGTCATTCCGGGACTTCAGGCAGTCCGCGATGTCGGCGGACAGCGGACCGACGCCCAGCTGGATACAGTCTCCGTCCTGAATCAGGCTGGACACGTTCCGGGCAATCGCCCGATTCACCTGAGAATCCTCGGACATACCGTCCACAGCCAGGGGGTTCAGCGGCTCGTTGAGGATGGGCAACGGCTCGTCCACCTCATAGAGCATGGTGACGTCCTCCAGGGCTATCGTCAGACCGGAGCATACCCGGGGCTGCTGTGCGTTGACCTCCAGGATAATGCGGTGGTTCGGCTTTTCCAAAATAGCGGCAAACTGCTCCTTTTCCCACAGCAGGCTCATGCCGACGTGGAAATTCCCCGCTGCATCCATGGGGCCGACGGAGATCACGAACACATTACAGGGCCGATGCTCCACCAGATTGTCCGCGTAGTCCCGCAGGTCGGATACCAGCAGCTGCACATTGTCCTGGGGCACGCCCTCCACAAAGCCCTTTCCAAAGAAAAAGCCGTTGGTCTGAATATGGCCCGCCATGCCGGGCATGGTCAGGAAGGGATATTCCCCGATGCGGGATTTAATCACCTGTACATTTTCCACCCTGGGCGCAATGGTGTGCAGCTGACCGGCGAACATCATCGGCTCGTTGCAGTCGCCGCCCAGACATATCACATCATTGGACTGGATCAGCTCCAGTGCCTGAGAGAGACTTCCTTTTTTTCGTTCATATTGTTCCTGATACGTCATTAAC
Source organism: Oscillospiraceae bacterium (assembly GCA_021203345.1). GTDB lineage: Bacteria > Bacillota > Clostridia > Oscillospirales > Oscillospiraceae > JAJQBJ01. The sequence continues at coordinate 1,860 of JAJQBJ010000133.1, read as the reverse complement.
ATCTCCTCCAAACCAGATAGCAAACAGCCCCATGGGGCTGAAACCGTTTTTCTGATACCATTATAGCACAGGTTCCGCTCCCCCTGCAAATAAATTTCAATCAAAGAATCTGCCCCTGTTTGTGTAAAAAAACGGGCAAGAAGCAAGCGCTCCTCACCCGTTTTACGCATTGTTCCGTTTCAAGCCGCCAGACCGTTATTCCCGCTCCCGGATGTTCCGAACCGTCTCGCCGGGAACCAGTTCAAAGGGAATCACCTTGTTCACCGGCGGAGCCTCGTTCTCCAGCGAGTCGATCAGCGCATCCACGCTGGTCCGGGCCAGCTGCTCCGCGTTCTGGCGAATCGTAGCCAGCCGGGGGCAGAAGTAGCTGGATATGTCCGTACCGTCGTAGCCGATAATGGAAACATCATCCGGCACGTTCAAATTCCGATCCTGCATGGCCCGGATGGAGCCGATTGCCATCACGTCCGACTGTGCAAACACCGCAGTCAGTTCAGGCACCCGATCCAGCATGACGTTCATCGCCTCGTAAGCGCTGGAGTAGGAGTGCTGGGCGGTCAGGTACTGACGCTCCGGGTCAAAGGGAATCCCCGCCCGCTGGAAGGCCCGCATGGCCCCCTCCAGCCGCTGGCGGGCGGTGCTGGAGATCTCCAAGTCTCCGCCCAGAATAACAATGTTCCGGTGTCCGTTCTTCACCAGATAGGAGGCGGCGCAGTCCGCGCCCGCCACATTGTCCGTGTAGATGTTGGACAGGTTTTGGAACCCGTACTCTGCGGCAGTTTTGGTGACGAATACGCTGGGAATATGAATCCCGGAGAAGCTGTCCCGGAAGTTGCCGGCGGAGCCGCCCAGGAAAATCAGGGCCAGGGGCTTCCGCTCCCGGCAAAGCTGAAGGGCGTGTTCCACCTCGTTGATCCCCTGATCCATATAGTAAATCAGGCAGGAATAGCCCCGCTCCTTCAGGCGGATCTGCATCTCCTCCAGGATGCTGGAGAACAGCACGTTGAACATACCCTTCACGGTACGGTTGATTACAATCGCAATATTATTGCTGGAGGGCTGTTTCAGGTGCCGGGCGTTGTTGTTGGGAGTGAAGTTGTGGGCCTGCAGAACGGCCTGGATTTTCTCCCGGGCCTCCGGACTGACATCCGGGCGATTATTCAAAACACGGGATACTGTGGCCACTGCATAACCGGATTCACGCGCAATATCTTTGATAGTCATGGATACTGGTTTCCTTTCTACCTGTGACAGATTGCAAAATGCAGGGAAAAGCCTGCAAACCTGCCACCGCAGTTTCACGACGTATATTTTACTACACTTCATTGACATTTTCAATAGAAAGATTTGATTTTTTCTTGAAAAAACGGTTTCATTCCAATCTTTGTGTTCGTCAAGAAAGAAATACATCAAAAGGCGGCGAAAAATGCAGCACCCAATCAGCACCAAATAGTACTGTAGTGTGCAAATTTTAATCTGTGTGGGGGTAAGCTGTTATCCGTTTCGGCGCCCCAAAATGCAGCGGAAGGATAAAATAGGAAGCATCGCTCCTTGAGCAGGAAGTTTCGTGCATCTAAACTGAAAACATCTTTAGACAGAAAGTGAGTGTTTATGATGTTTTCAGACACATTGTCTGCCACTGTTTTGCGGCTGTGTGATGCGCGTAAATGGAGCTATGAGATTGCCTCGGAGCATTGTCAGTTAAGTTCCAGATACTTTGGAGACATTGCTCGTGGGCAGACTGTGCCATCCGTTAATACACTGGAAAAACTCTGCTCCGGGTTCCAGCTCTTGCCGAATGATATACTATAGCAATCATCAAAAATGCCGTCAGTAGTTTGACGCATGGAACCATCCCTT
>JAJQBJ010000146.1:2164-4641 GCA_021203345.1 Oscillospiraceae bacterium | reverse complement strand
TGTAGTCTCGAATTTTTGCTTTTTCGAGTGTCTACTCTAAGGGGACTATATCACTTTGTGGAAAAAAGCAATTCCTGTTTTCCTGACGGTTCTGCTGCTGACGGTATTCTGTGCGGTATCGGCCAGCGCCGACGAGCTGCCGGAAGGCGCCAGCTTCGAGCTGATGGAGAACATCGTTGTCACCGACAGCGAGTACACCCCGGAGGGCGACTATTCCTTCTGGCTGTATTCCCCCTCTGACCCTCACGACTTTGACCTGATGAGCGGACAGCTCAACGCGGTGATCTTTGTCTATCCCGACCAACCTTATACCAGCCAGGAGGAGGCCTATGCCGCCCTGGAGGAGCTGGGCCTGATCGACATCGCAGAGGCAACCCCCGCCTACATCATCATCCCCAACCCCCTAAACGGGGAGACTTATACCGAGGCCGATCTGGACGTTTACTACGAGTCCCAGATTTATCTGGCTGGCGGTAAAATCATTTCCTATACCCCGCCCACCGGCGAATATGAGCGCTGCACCTACAACAACCTGCAGTACATCATTGCAGAAGGCTCCGGTGCGACCTTTGTGAATAATGTCCTCTCCCAGAATGCCGGACGCATTGCCGGTATCCTCTCCTTCGGGGGCGAGATGGACGAAAACCTGGCTGAGGGTCTGGCGCTGCCCGCCTATCTGGTGAACGCCACCTCCACCGCTGTCAATTACTACAAACAGGTGAACGAGACGGATTCCGAACCGGAGAACGGTCACTTTGTCAACAGCTCCTATACGGAAAAGCAGGTCTATGTGGCGGATGGCACGGACAGCTTTGACAAGGACATGATCGCCACAGCCTGGGCCGATATGCTCTCCCGGCTGACCCGCGCCCCGCTGGAGACGAACGTGGTTACCAATACCGCCGATATGACTGAGTGGGTGCTGATGAGCTGGCCCAACTATGACGAGCTGGGACTGGATCTGATTGAGCATACCTACACCAACACGGTCACGGATGAGGACGGCACGGAAACCAGCACGGACTATGTGATTTATGACTATGTTCCGGAGTCCTACACCGGGGACGAGGCGGTTCCTCTGGTGATCCTGCTCCATGGCTATTCCGAAGACCCGCTGTGTCCCGGCGCTACCTGCGGCTGGGCGGAGAAGGCCGCTGAGGAGGGCTTTATTCTGGTGGCTCCCGACTATGTCAACGACCTGAACAGCACCGGCGTGGTCATCGACTGCGTTATGGCGGCGCTGGAGGAGACGCTGTCCCGGTATAACATCGACGAATCCCGCATTTATCTGACCGGCTTCTCCATGGGCGGCATGAGCACTATGCTGACCGGCTTTGCCAATGCGGACGTGTTCGCCGCGATTGCGCCCATGGCCGGCATGGCGGACATTCGTTCCTTCCAGGCGGACGCCGACACCTATGATCTGCCCACCTTCGTCCTTTGTGGAACCGTTGATACCAACAACAATACCACCGATGAGGATGGAAATCTGACCGCCACCCTGATGAACGGCAACATCTACCCCTATCTGGCCGCCTTCAACGGCATCACCTTTGGCGACCCGGATTACACCATCAATATGTGGGGCTATGCAGCGGATGAGTCTCGTTCGCTGGTGCTTCAGGGCTACAACTACTACATTTATGATTACTATGCGGACGGATACACCAATCCGATGCTGGAGTTTGTAACGGTGGAAAACGTGGCGCACGCCTGCTCCGATGTCTATGCAGACCTGGCCTGGGAGTATATGTCTCAGTTTGCCCGGGGCACGGACGGCTCTGTTGTGGAGCTGTTTGATGACGTATCCTCCGACGACTATTTTGAAACGGCTGTGAATTGGGCGGCTGTCCAGGGCATCACCAATGGCACCACGGCGACGACCTTCAGCCCCTTTGAAACCTGCACCCGCGCTCAGGCGGTGACCTTCCTGTATCGTGCTGCCGGTTCCCCCGCTGTGGAGGGCGTGGAGAATCCCTTTACTGACGTGAGCGAGACGGAGTATTACTACAATGCGGTGCTGTGGGCCTATTCCAAGGGTATCACCACCGGCACCACCGAAACCACGTTCAGCCCGAATGAAACGTGCGAACGCTGCCAGATCGTCACCTTCCTGTATCGTTACTATGGTGAGCCGGCCGTTTCCGGCGCAGAGAACCCCTTTACTGACGTGAAGGAAACCGATTATTACTATAATGCCGTTCTGTGGGCCTGTTCCGAAGCAGTCACAAACGGCACGACAGAAACGACCTTCAGCCCCCATGAGGAATGTGAGCGCTGTGAGTTCGTGTCCTTCCTGTACCGGGCCTTTACGGGCATCACAAGCAAATAAGACAATCTGATTTGCCTTTGCTGATTCACCTGGGGCGGGGGGGGGGGGGGGGGGGGCGGCGGGGGGGCGGGGGGGGGGGGGGCGGGCGGCGGGGGGGGGGAATTTTTTTTTTTTTTGTGTTTGTTATATAAATTTAGTTTATGGA
>JAJQBJ010000146.1:0-2154 GCA_021203345.1 Oscillospiraceae bacterium | reverse complement strand
GTTTCCCCTCCTTCCCGGGTCCTTTCCGGTTAAAAACAACAAAAAACAACTTTTTTTTTTTTTTTTCCTTCCCCCGGGGGGGCCGCCGGCTGGGGGGCGCCCCCTTTCCGTATCCTTTTGAGACGAACTGTAAACGGGACGTAAATATTTTGTAAGTTGGTTGCTTTCCTGAAAGAAATTTCAGGACTTCAAGGCCAAAACCGGGTATGATGGAGACGGTCAAAATTTGAATAGGAGGGCAACCTTTATGAAACCGTTGCAAAAATTTTTCTCCAGCGGAACAGCCCTGGCGCTGCTGCTCAACCTGTGCCCGGTTGTAGCCAGCGCCGAGACTGTTAAGACCAACAGCTCTGACAGCGAGGTGACAATCGTTCTGTCAGACAGCGTCATCACCGTGGACGGTGAGGCGGCAGGCACCGATTCATCGGATGCAGTGTATCTTTCCAACGATATCATCTACTATGAGGATCGGGACTACTACGACAGCGGCAATGTCTACGGCGAGGGCACGGACGAGGACAAGCACACGGCGGAGGAAGCGGAAGCGCATACCGTTGTGAACATTACCGAGGCGGGTACCTACCGAATCAGCGGTACCCTGTCTCTGGGGCAGATCGCCATTGACCTGGGCGACGATGCCAAGACCGACCCCACGGCGGTGGTCACGCTGATTCTGGACGGGGTGGATATCACCTGCGAGGTGGCCCCGGCGGTGATTTTTTACAGCGTCTATGAGTGCGATACCGACTGGGTCGCCTATGACGAGGAAGAGGCGGAAAGCTACACCGCCTCCGCCGACCAGGACACCAGCGCGGCAGGCGCGAACGTGATCCTGGCGGATGGCAGCGTGAACAACGTGAACGGCTCCTATGTGGCGAAGATTTACAAGGATAACGGCAACGCCAAGAAGCTCTATAAGTTCGACGGCGCGTTCTATTCCAAGATGTCCCTCAACATTGACGGCGAGACAGAGGGGACCGGCGTGCTGAACATCGTGGCGGAGAATGAGGGCCTGGACACCGAAATGCACCTGAGCATCAACGGCGGCGTGGTCAACATCCAGTCCCAGGATGACGGTATCAACACCAACGAGGACAATGTGTCCGTGACCACCATCAACGGCGGCACGCTGCACATTGTGGCCGGCCTGGGCAGCGAGGGAGACGGCATCGACTCCAACGGCTATCTGGTCATCAACGGCGGCGTGGTGATTTCCACCGCCAACCCCGCCAGCGATTCCGGTCTGGACAGCGACTGCGGCTCCTACATCAACGGCGGCACCGTGCTGGCCACCGGCTCCACCATGGACTGGGCGGACAGCGAATCCGGCCAGGTGACGATCAACCTGCAATTTGCCGAGGCCCAGGATGCGGATGAGGCTATCATCGTCACCGATCTGGAGGGGAACGTGGTCTTTGCCTATGACCCGGACAAGGATGAAACCACCGGCTCCTACAATCGCAGCTATCAGGGCGCGATCCTCAGCTGCTCTGCGTTCGCAGTGGGCGACAGCTATTATATCTATGTGGGCGGCGACGTGACCGGCACCGAGGTCAACGGACTCTATGATGCTTCCACCGTCACCGGATTTACCGGCGCTGCCCGTCAGATTTACACCGGCATGGATGTCGGCACAGGCGGCGATATGGGCGGCGGCCCCGGCGGTGATTTCGGCGGCGGTCCTGCTGGCGATTTCGGCGGTGGCCCCGGCGGCGATGAAGGCGGCACCACCCAAAGCAACAACGTGTTCTATATGACAGACATGGTGAATGCCTTTAGCGGCGTTCAGGATGATGACACCTACGAAGGCGGCGATGAAGGTGGCGGCAACGAAGGCGGCGGCAACGAAGACGGCGACGAAGGCGGTGATAACGGCGGCGATGAAGACGGCAACATACCGGAAATTCTTCAGTCAAGCTTTACCGATGTAGAATCCGGCTCTTATTATGAGGCGGCTGTGAACTGGGCTGTGGCGCTGGGAATTACCAACGGCACCATCGAAACGACCTTTAGCCCCTATAACATCTGCACCCGCGCACAGGCCGTTACCTTCCTGTATCGTGCGGCAGGCTCTCCCTCTGTGGAGGGACTGGAAAATCCCTTCACCGATGTGAGTGAATCCGAATATTATTATAATGCGGTGCTGTGGGCCTA
>JAJQBJ010000003.1 GCA_021203345.1 Oscillospiraceae bacterium | reverse complement strand
TCAGTGCTGCATTTTTACGGCGCCCTATGCTGTAGTTTTATTGTAGCAAACACAAATCTTCCTTTTGAAAAAGTTTTTCATCCACCCAAAAATTTGTTTTTATTCTGAAAGTTGCTTTGAAAAGATTCCCGCGATTTCATGCAAAACAGCCAAAAAACTCCTTCACTTTAGCAAAAAGGCCGGGTGCGTTTCCGCCCCGGCCCTTGCGTACTTATCCCGCTTCCATGCTGCGTTTGCTTCGGCCCCTCACAGAATGATGCAGATCAGGCCGCCGCTCCCCTCGTTGATAATGCGCTGCAGCGTTTCCCGCAGCTTGCACCGGGCGTCCTCCGGCATCCGGCGGAGCTTGTCGTGCAAATCCTCGCTGACCAAATCGTGAAAGGACTTTCCGAAGATATTCGTCTGCCAGATCTTTTTGGGTTCCTCCCGGAACTCCGTCAACAGATATTGCACCATGTCCTCGCTCTGCTTCTCGCTGCCCACCACCGGCGAAATGACCGTCTGGATATCCGCCCGAATCATGTGGATGGAGGGGGCGCTGGCCCGCAGACGCACGCCATAGCGCCCGCCCTGGCGCATGATCTCCGGCTCCTCCAGGGTCAGCTCCTCCACCTCCGGCACCACAATGCCATAGCCCCGCTCGTTCACCTCGGCAAGGGCCGGGGCCAGCTTGTCATATTCCGCCTTGACTGCCGACAGCTCCGTCAGCAGGGACAGTAGCGCCCCATCGTCCGGAATCTCAAATCCGGACTGACTGCTGAGAATCTCGTAAAACAGGCTTCTGGGAACCTCCAGCCGGGCCTGCGCCGTTCCGGAACCCAGATTCAGGCTGGTCAGCCGGGCCTCGCTGATATCGGCGCAGGCTCCCAGCTGCTCCACACAGTCCTTCACCTGCCGAATTTTGTCCAGCTGCCCGCAGCTCTCCCGCAGGGCGGCGTACAGCTCCGCCTTCAGGGGATGCTCTGCGGGCAGGGTATCCACCCAGCCCGGCAGGAACAAATCCAGCTCCCGCAGGGGGAACTCATACAGCACCCCTCGAATCAGCGCCGACACATCCGCCTCGCTGATTTCCAGACAGTTGGCCGCCAGGCAGGTCACATCGTATTTGGCGGACAGCTCCGCCCGGATGGCCTGGGCGCGGGGGCCTTGCGGCTCCGCAGAGTTCAGCACCACCAAAAAGGGCTTTCCCAACGATTGCAGCTCCCGGATGACCCGCTCCTCCGCCTCCAGGTAGTCCTCCCGGGGGATGTCGGTGATGGTGCCGTCCGTCGTCACCACGATTCCGATGGTGGAGTGTTCCGTGATGACCTTTCTGGTACCCAGCTCCGCCGCCTCCGTCATCGGAATCTCATAGTCAAACCAGGGGGTTGTGACCATTCTGGGCTGATCTCCGTCCATCTGACCGCCGGCGGAGTCCACCAGATACCCCACGCTGTCGATCAGGCGAACCGAGGCGCTGCCGCCGCCCTCCAGCTCGATCCGCACCGCGTCCTCCGGCACGAACTTCGGCTCGGCGGTCATAATCATCCGTCCGGAACCGCTTTGGGGCAGCTCGTCTCTGGCCCGCTCCCGCTGATAGACGTTTTCGATGTTGGGAATCACCAGCGTCTCCATAAACCGCTTGATGAAGGTGAATTTCCCCGTGCGTACCGGCCCCACCACGCCGATGTAGATATCTCCCCCGGTTCGGGCCGCAATGTCCTGATAGATCGTCGTCTCCTGCATATCCATCCGCTCCTTTCTCACGTCCCTACCGGCCCCTGGGAATCAGGAGGAAGCCCCCTGTCGGCAGGCTGTCCCCCTCCAGGCCGTTGGCCTCCCGAATGGCCTGACAGCAGGTGCAACAGCTTTTTGCCAGCTCCCACAGCTGTTCGCCCGCCTGCACCCGGCGCAGAACGATTGAGGGCTGTCCGCTGCAATCTCTGGGCTGTTCCTCGTGGAGGGTCAGCCCCGTCACTGTGTCCACCTGCTCCTCCTGCCGGAGGACGTAGGCGAACTGCGCGTCCAGTCGTACCTCCACGCCGCCGGAGATACGGTCGGCCTGCACGTCCGCGAGCGTGCATTGGAATTCCAGCAGGCTCTGCTCCGGCGCTTCTATCTGGACGGACACCGGCCAGGTGCGGCTGACAGCGGACAGATGGCCGCCCTCCTCCCCAATCACCACATGAACGGTCACATCGGCGGTCAGCGTCCGGGTCATATCCTGTGCGGACTGACTGACCAGCCCCACGGAGGCCCAGGCGTCCTGTACCGTCTGCGGCTCGGTGCCACATTCCAGCACCTCCCGCAGGCTCTGACGGCGCTGTCCGCTGTCCAAAAGCTGTATACAGTGCAGCGGCGCAACCGAAAGCTCCATGGGATACCGGGTCGAATAGGCGTCCGTCAACAGACAGACCTGCCGGTTCTCCCGCAGGACGGCCTGCGCCAAAAGGTCGAGGGACACCGAGATTGCGCTCCCCCCGGCGGACAGCGTATAGCTCCATCCGGTCAGCTGCACACGGGCCCGTGCCATGCTGTCCTCCGAGGCCCTGCCGCCCTCCATGATTTGCGAGAAGGGCAGGTCAAACGTCTCCTGAAACATGCCGTCCTCCTGGCTCCACAGCAGAAAATGCAGACGGACGCTGCCCTTCACCACCAGGCGGCTGCCTGCGATGCGGGCCTCCTGCACCGTACACTGCTCCCGGCATTTCAGGATCCGATCCGCCGCCCGGGCGCCGGACAGGTTCAGCTGATCCTCAAAGGCGAAGGGCTTTTGCGATACCCCCAGCACCAGATTCATGGTCTGCTCCACGGTGCGCCGCTCCACACCCCAGCCCTCGTCCTGTTCCGGCTGCGGGTTATGGGACAACTCCTCCGGCTGATAAACCTGCAGGGACACCAGAAGCCCGATGCGAAGCAGCAGCTTGCGGGGATTCAGCACCCGCACGTCGCAGGACAGAACCCGAACCCCGGCCTGGGCCACGCTGCTCTCCTCCGCGCCGGTCACGTCCTCCATAAACTGAAAGGTCGTGTTCAGCGACAGGCCGCGAACGCCCTCCTCCTCCTCGGGATAGTACAGGATGTCCGTGCTGATGCGCCCGGAGAAGTCCACCCGGCCCATGGCGCAGGCCTGCGTCTCCAAAAAGGCATGGCTCTCCGCCTCCATAATTCGGGCCACATCCGGCATGGCATCCGGAACCACAGACTCGCTCAGCTCCTCCCGGCTGATGGTATGGTCGTACAAAAGCCGGTAATGTTGGATGCTTTCAAATTTCAACGGCAATTCCATTACATACTCACCTCACAGAAATTCTGTGATAACCTATGCCACGCGAGGCTGAGATATGCCCGTGGAATGTCACCTTCCCCTCATCCAGGAGATGCCCAGAATAATCATGGTCAATGAGCAAACCACGATGATGCACCCCACCGGTAAAACCAGGGCCAGGAGGATCCCCGCCCCCAAAGAAATCAGACAGATTCCCCGCTGTCTGCGATTACGAAACAAAACGACCGCCCCCTCCGGAATGGTTGTTCCATCCTATGAGAAGGGCAGTCGAATTGTGTCTGTTCTATGTATTCTGTTTTGTGGCATCAAACTCCGGCACGCTGCGCGTCAGAAACACACAGCCGTCGGTGAAGGAAATCTCCGCCGGTTGTCCGGGCAGAAATTCGTTACTGACCGTCAGGGAGTTTCCCCGGGGCACGTCCGTCTCCGGAAGCTCATATTTGCAGCTCCGCAGGGTCAACCCCTGAATCTCCCTGTCTGCGGGAATCAGGCTGAAATAGTGATAGGCCGGTGTGTTCTCCAGCTGATAGCGTCCCGGAGTCAAATACCGAACCTCGTTTACGGCGTCCAGCAGCAGGCCCCGCTTCCCCCGCTGTGCGATTTGCTCCAGCAGCAGAATGTTGATCAGGTGGTGATCCGCCCGGCCTCCGGTGCAGCCGCACAGGAGAATCATGTCCGCGCCCTGAGCAATGGCTACCTCCACGCCCATTTCCAAGTCCGTCAATGCCTTTTCACTGGGCAGCAACCAATGGGGCAATCCCTCCGGGGCAATGCCGCCGGAATCGCTGTCCCCCACATACCAGTCCGGTTCCAGGCCGATTTCCCGCACCCGCTGCAAGCCGCCGTCGGCGCAAATCACCAGCTCTCCCCCGGTCAGGTAGGGCAAAATATAGTGCAGGCCCGGCCCGGGGGCCGAGCCTGCAATCACGGCGGTCAAGCCTTGTGTTCCCATTGCTTATACTCCTTCGCCTGTTCATACAGGCGCACATAGCTATCGTGGCGGCTTTGGGGAATCTCCCCCGCCTTGACTGCCTTTCGCACAGCGCAGCCCTTTTCCTTCACATGGGCGCAGCCCACAAAGCGGCAATCCCCCAGATAGGGGCGAAACTCCCGAAACGTCTCCGCCAGCTCCTCCTTTTTCACGGCCTCGCCCTGGTCGCTGTCAAAGGAGGAAAAGCCCGGCGTATCCGCGATGACTGCGCCGTTGCTCAGACGGTACAGCTCAATATGCCGGGTGGTATGCCGTCCCCGGCCCAGGGCCTGACTGATTTCCCCTGTCCGGATATGAAAGCCCGGCTCCAGCCGGTTCAGCAGGCTGCTTTTGCCGACGCCGGAGTTTCCGGTGAACACGTTCACCTTCCCGGCGATGGCCTGCCGCAGTTCCTCCACGCCCTGCCCGGTTTCCGCACTGACGGTCAGCGCTGTGAAGCCGCAGCGCCGATACAGCTCCGCCAGCTCATCCCCCGGCTTCAGGTCGCACTTGTTGACCACGATCACCGGCTCGCAGCTCCGCTTTTCGGCCAGAGAAATCACCCGATCAATGAGGAAGGGGTCTGTCTCCGGAATGGCTTTGGAGGCAATGATAATCATTTGATCCATATTGGCCACAGCCGGGCGCTGAAAGAAGTTCTTGCGGGGTAAAATCTTGTCCACCATGCCGGTTTGATTTTCCAGCAGGGTGATCTCCACCCGATCGCCCACCAGCGGGGAGATTCCCTGATGGCGGAACTTTCCTCTGGCCCGGCAGCGAACCAGCTCCGCCGCCGGGTCAGTCATCACGTCATAGAAGCCGCTGAGGGCGCGTAATATAATTCCCTCCATCAGTTAAAGGTCACCGATTCACTGGATTGCAGCGTTCCGTCGATATAGACGGAAACGGTCTGGGTGCCGCTGCCGCTGATCGTCACAGTAATGGATCCCTGGGAGGTATCCACGCCGTTGCTGGAATAGGCCGTGGTATCGCCCACCTTCACCACGACATCCACCTCATCCGTATCGGTGGGCAGCGTAATCGTGTATTTCCTGTCTACGGAGACAGAGGTACCGCTACTCTCCGACGGACTGGGAGATGTGCTTTCCGATGGGCTGGGAGACGTACTCTCCGACGGGCTGGGGGAGGCGCTTTCCGATTCGCTGGGCGAGGTGCTTTCCGACTCGCTGGGGGACGGGCTCTCCGACTCCGCCGGGCCGGTGCTGACGGTGAAGGCGATGGTGGTGCCTTCCTCCACCTGTGTACCGGAGGCGATGCTCTGTGTCAGAATGGTCCCGGCGGCGGAATCGTCCTCCACCTCCTCAAAGGTACCGTTCAGATTCAGGCTCTTGAGCTGCGCCAGAACCTGCGTGCGGGTGCTGCCGACAAAGTAAGGCACCGTCACCGCGTTCTCCGTTTCCTCGTCCGGGTCAGGGCCCTTGCTCAGGTAATAGGTCACCAGGGTATCGGATGTGACCGGCGTACCGGCGGTGGGGCTGGTATAGACGACCTTACCCTCCTCGACCTCAGAGGAGTACACCGAGGTTCCCTTGATAATATTGGACGAGGAAATCCCCGCCTCCTCCAGCGCCGCAATGGCGGCGGACTCTGTGCAGTCCGTCACATCGGGCATGGTAATGGAATCCGAGTGGATACAGACCTTCACAGTGATGGTGGGCGTTTCCTGCTTCACCACATAGTCCGCCGCCGGGTCCTGATCCAGAATCTCGCCCTCGGTCTGGCTGTTGTCCTCCACATAGCTGCCGATCTCAATGTTGAAGGAGTCGCCGTACAGGGTCACTGCATCGTCATACTGCATCCCCACCAGATTGGGAATTGCAACCTCCTCCACGTCGCTGTTGCTCCCCAGGCCGCTGAGGGTTTTAGAGACAAACACACCCACGAAAATCAGGAACAGCAGGATGACCACCACCACAGCGATGATCGGGCCTTTCCCGGATTTTTTCGTTCTGCCGGAGCGGCCCTTTTCCTTCTTTCTCCGGCGGGAATCGTCGTCCTCCTCGTCCTCGTCCGCCTCGGTATAGGCGTCAAATTCCAGCTTGTGATCCGGGCGGGTGCGGGGCGGCGTACCGAACAGTGCCGCCTCCTCCGGGCCGAGCACCTGGGTTTCGTCCTCGTCGCTGACCTTCGGGATTTTGGTGATCGGCTCTTGCCCAATGGTATAGGGGAATACGGTTTTGGGGTTCTTCCGGAACGCATCCAGATCCAGCAGCATGGCCCGGGCGCTGTCGTAGCGGTCAGCGGGGTTCATAGCCATGGCCTTCATGGTGATTTGTTCCAGGCCCAGCGGAATATTGGGATTGTAGGTGCTGGGCATTGGCGGCTCTGTATTGATGTGCTGGAGCGCCACCGCCACAGGGGAATCCCCCTCGTAGGGCAGCCGCCCCACCAGCATCTCATACAGCACTACGCCGGCGGAGTAGATGTCGGTTCTGGCATCTACTCTGGCTCCCTTGGCCTGCTCCGGCGCGATATAGTGAACGGAGCCCAGCGCCTCCTGGGTCATGGTATTCTGAGAATTATTGAGGTGCGCGATGCCGAAATCGGCCACCTTGCAGCTGCCGTCCCGCAGAACCATAATGTTCTGGGGCTTGATATCCCGATGGATAATGCCCCGGCTGTGGGCGTGACGCAGAGCGCGCATCACCTGGGTGATGAAGTGCAGCGCCTCCTTCCAGGGCAGCGCACCGCCCTTCTGACGCATATATTGCTTTAACGTGATGCCGTCGATCAGCTCCATCACGATATATTCCAGATTTGCCGTTTTGCTCACGTCATAGACTGCCACAATATTGGGGTGGGACAGCTTGGCGACCGCCTGAGACTCATCCCGAAAACGGCGGCGCAGCTCCGGATCGGCGGCAGCCTCCGGCTTCAGAATTTTCACCGCCACAAAGCGGTTCAGTCTGTGACATTTGGCCTTGTAAACCACGGCCATGCCGCCGGTGCCGACGACCTCCAGCAGCTCATATCGATTATCGAGCATTTTGCCTATGTATTGATCCATAGTCAAGTCCTCCATTTATCAACATCCCCGGCCGTCAGCCAACAGCAAAACGACCGTCACATTATCAGGCGCACCCCGGCGCAGGGTCAGGTCCACCAGCCTCTGGCAGCAGGTGTCCGGCTCCCCGCCGTACAGGGCCTCAAACAAAATCTCCTGATCCGTCACCTGATTGGTCAGGCCGTCGGAGCAGAGCAGCAGCATACTGTTCGGCTTCATTTTGACCTGGAAGATATCCGCCTGACATTCCGCGTGGGTGCCCAGCGCCCGGGTAATCAGATTCTTTTTGGGGTGGGTGCGGGCCTCCTCCGGGGTGATCGCGCCGCGGCGTACCAAATCCGCAACCACGGAGTGATCCTGTGTGACCTGGCGAATCCCGTCCTCGTCCAGATAATAACAGCGGCTGTCACCGATATTGATGACATGGGCCTGATTCTCCACCGCCACAGCGGCCACCAGCGTAGTTCCCATACCACGGCACTCCGGGTGTTCCTCGCTGTAGTGATATACGGTGCTGTTGGCCTCCGCTGCCGCATCGCGCATCAGCTTTGGGATGCTTGTTACCGGGCGCTGCAGCTCGTCCACAAAGGTTTCCGCCGCAAGGCGGCTGGCCGTATCGCCCGCCGCCGCGCCGCCCATCCCGTCGCACACCAGCGCCACCGTGCCGCTGTTCGAGATGTTGCAGTAATACGCATCCTGATTGTTTTTACGCACCTTGCCTCGATTGGTCATAGCCCATACATCCATGTTGACCGCCTTTTCTCTGCGCCAAATTTGTTGTGGAACCGGCGCAGTCTGGTTCCTTATCCGTTTGTTTTCTTTGATGCAGACCCTTCCACCGTCTTTCGGCGGAGCTGCCCGCAGGAGGCGTCGATGTCGCCCCCCAGTCTACGGCGAACGGTGACGTTGACGCCCCGCTCCTCCAGCTTTCTTTGAAACTGCCGCACCCGTTTGCTGGGCCTCAGCGGGCTGTCGCTGACCTCGTTCAGCGGGATCAGGTTCACATGGCTGGGCATCCCCTTCAGCCGGTTCGCCAAAAGCTCCGCCTGCCAGTCGGCGTCGTTCACCCCGTCGATCATGGCGTACTCATAGGAGATACGCCGCCCGGTCTTTTCAAAGTACCGGCGGCAGGCCGCCAGAAGGTTCTCCACCCCCACGCTACGGTTGACCGGCATGATTTTAGACCGGGTTTCATCGTCCGGGGCATGGAGGGATACGGACAGGGTCAATTGCAGATTCTCCTCCGCCAGCTGCTCCATCCGCTTTGTCAGGCCGCAGGTGGAAAGCGAAATATGCCGCATCCCGATATTCAGGCCCTCCGGGGCGTTTACCAGCTCCAGAAAGCGCAAAACCGTATCATAATTGTCCAGCGGCTCCCCGATTCCCATCAAAACGATGTTGGAGATGGGGCGGCCCGAATCCATTTGGGTAAACAGCACCTGATCCAGCATTTCCGAGGGCGTTAAGCGCCGCACCAGTCCCCCCACCGTGGAGGCGCAAAAGGCGCAGCCCATGGCGCACCCCACCTCGCAGGAGATGCACACGGTATTCCCGTGCTGATAGCTCATCAGAACCGTTTCGATGCAGTTCCCGTCCCGGAGCTTCCAAAGGTATTTGATTGTTCCGTCCAGCCGGGAAACCTGCTTTCGCATGACCTCCGGGGCGGTGATATAGCACCGTTCCTCCAGCTCCCGGCGCAGGGGCTTGGACAGGTTTGTCATCTCCTCAAAGGAGGTAACGCCCCGGTGGAGCCAGACGAAAACCTGCTTTGCCCGGAATTTGGGCTGACCCAGTTCGGAGAAAAATGTCTCCATCTCGGACAGGTTCATCGACTTAATATCAATTTTATCACAATGTTCCATTCTATATACGCGATACATCTGATGATATTGTAACTCAGATTTAAAATATAAATGTGAAGGTTCTATTACATTTTCCGAAGCCGGGCGAAAAAGAAGCCGTCTGTCCCGTGAATATGGGGCCAAAGCGTGACCATACCGCTCTCTACCGTTCCCACCGGCCCCGGCAGCGTGACCGCTTCGGGGAAAAATTCCGGATGTGCAGCCAGAAAGCCGTTCACGATATCCTGATTTTCCCGGCGGAGCACCGTACAGGTGGCATACAGCAGCACCCCGCCCGGACGCACATAGCGGCTTACATTTTCCAGGATGGCTGACTGGACGCGGGGCAATCCCTCCAGCTGTTTGGGGTCTTTATAGCGGATATCCGGCTTCTTCCGGATGATACCCAGACCGGAACAGGGCACGTCCACAATCAGCCGGTCAAAGGCGCTTTCCCACTCCGGGCGGAACTGCTTTCCGTCCTGTATCTGTGTGGACAAAATCGTAATGCCCAGCCGGTTTGCACCCTCTGCAATCAGCGCTTCCTTATGAGGGTGGATATCACAGGCCAGGATGCTGCCCCGGTTCTGCATCGCCATGGCTGCGGCAAAGGACTTTCCGCCCGGTGCGGCGCATACATCCAAAATGCGCTCCCCCGGCTGCGGGTCACAGGCCATCACCGCCAGCTTTGCAGCCGCGTCCTGTACCGTCCACGCCCCCGCCTGAAAGGAGGGCATCTCCTCCAGGTTTCCGGTATGGGTCGCCAACAGACAGCCCTCCAGCCAGGGATGGGGCTGAACCTGCACCCCGGCCGCCTCCAGCTCGGCCTGTACCTGTCCGGCGTCGGCCTTCAACGGGTTCACCTGAATACAGGTGGGCGGCTCGGAGTTGTTTTCCTGCAACAGGGCCTCGGTGCCCGCCTCCCCCAGCTCGGCCCGAAACAAATCCACCAGCCAGCCGGGATGGGAGTATTGGATGGACAGCCGTTCCTTCCCCTCGGGCTGCGGCAGCGTATCAAGCTGCCGGGAAAAGGCCCGCAGAACGCCGTTCACCAGACCGGCAGCGCGGCGGTTTTTGCTGCTTCTTTTTGCCAGTTCCACGGACTCGTTCACCGCCGCGCTAGTGGGGATTTTGTCCATACAGGCCATTTGGTACATCCCGATGCGGATGCAGTTGGCGATTTTCGGCTCCAGCTTAGCCGCCTTCACCGAGGAAAACCGGTCAATCCAAAAGTCCAGCAGCAGGAGCTTCTGCTGCACGCCGTAGCAGATACGGCTTGCCAGCGCCGCGTCCCTTCGATCCAGCCCCGCAGAGCGAATCAGGTTCCGCAAAATCCCGTCCGACCAGGCCCCCTGCCGCTGGCAGGCGGTCAGCGCATCCAGCGCCACCTGTCGGGCGGAGTTTGTCTTTTTCTGCTCCATCAGTTAAAAGATGGGATGGCCCCGCAGATAATCTGCGGCGGACATGCGCTTTTTTCCGGGGGCCTGCAATTCCAGAATCCGCAGCGCCGTACCGTCCCCACAGGCCACCAGAATTCCTTCGTTTCCTGCGGAAATCACCGTGCCCGGCGTTGCCTCCGTCCGCTGCCCGGTTTCCGCCACGGTATAGATTTTAAAGTTTACACCGCCCAGCTCCGCCGAGGCCGCAGGCCAGGGAATCAGCCCTCGCACCTGATTGTGAAGCTCCCGCGCAGAGCGCGTCCAGTCCATGGTCGAAAGGGTGCGGCTGAGCATGGGGGCATAGGTGGATTCTGCATCGTTTTGTGGGGTAAACACCGCCGTATGGCTTTCCAGTGCGGGGATTATCTCCCCCAAAAGATTCGCCCCGATTTGCGCCAGACGGTCATGGAGCTGCTCCACTGTTTCGTCGGGGTCGATGGGCGTTTTTGCCTGGGCGATGATATCTCCCGCGTCCAGCGCCAGTGCCATTTTCATAATGGTGACGCCCGTCTCCTGCTCGCCGTTCAATATGACCCAGTTGATGGGGGCCGCGCCCCGGTATTTGGGCAGCAGGGAGGAATGGACGTTGATACAGCCCAGCTTCGGCACATCCAGCACCGCCTGGGGCAGGATCTGTCCAAAGGCAGCCACCACCACCAGATCAGGTTCCAGACTTTTCAACGTTTCCAAAGCCTCCGGCTCCTTTTTGAAGGAAACCGGCTGATAGACGGGAATGCCGTGCTTCTGGGCGCAGACCTTCACCGAGCTGGGCGTCAGCTTCATACCTCGGTTTTTGGGCCGATCCGGCTGGGTGAACACCCCCGCCAGCTCATAGCCCTGCTCGATGAGCTTTTCCAGAGAGGGCACCGCAAAGTCCGGCGTCCCCATAAATACGATACGCATTGGCGGTCAACCTTCTTCCCCGTCTTCTTCCTCAGCCTTTTCCAGCTCCTCCACGGTATAGAGGGCCGTGGCCCGTTCCTTAAACAGATGTCCGTCCAAATGCTCGATCTCATGGCAGAAGCAGCGGGCGGTGATACCCTCGTCCTCCACCTCGAAGAAGTTGCCGTCCCTGTCCTGTGCGCGTACCTTGACGTGCATGGGGCGCTTCACATCGCCGTAGATGCCGGGGACTGACAGGCACCCCTCCAGGCCGTCCTGCTGACCGTAGGCCTCCACGATGACCGGGTTCACCAGCTCGATGATCTCGTCTGCCTCATTGATGACAAGCACCGCCCGGCGCAGGATACCCACCTGCACCGCCGCCAGCCCCAGGCCGTTGGCGTCCCGAAGCGTCTCCGCCATGTCGTCCAGCAGGACGTGGAGCTTGTGGTCAAATTTGGTGACGGGGTGGGACGTTTTCTTTAAGACCGCGTCCTCCTCCGTTATGATTGTTCTGATTGCCATATCTGTCCTCCGTCAATCCAGAGGGTTCCAGTCCGCCTGGACAGAAACCCCGTGGTTTTGTTTATCCTGAAACGCCGCCTTTAGCAGCTCCGCCAGCATTTGGCGCAGCGCCGGGCAGCTTCTTCCATACACGTTGATATAATAGCGGTAGCGGTTATTCACCTTTAGCACATTGGCCGCCACCGGCCCCAGCACCTTGACCCCCGCCTGTTCCAGCGCGGGCAGCCTAGCCCATTGAACGGCTCCGTCCCGGATCCGCACACCGGTACGCAGCACGTCCCCTTCGTTTTCGCCCGAAAGGGTGATGCGGTAATATTCGCTGTAGGGGGGATATTCCCGCAGACCCCGCAGCTGAATTTCTTCCTCATAAAAGCTGTCATAGTCCTGACAGGCAGCCAGACGGATCACGCTGTTCCCCGGTGCCGCAGTCTGAATCACCGCCCGGCCGGAGCGCTCGCCCCGCCCGGCACGGCCCACCACCTGGGTAATCAGGGAAAAGGTTCGTTCGGCGGCCCGAAAGCTCTCTAAATACAGGGACTGGTCTGCATCCACCACGCCCACCAGGGTGACATTTTCAAAGTCCAGGCCCTTGGCAACCATCTGAGTCCCCACCAGAATGGGGATTTTTTCTTCCGAAAAGCGCTTGAGTACCTTCTCGTGGGTGTTGGCGGCGGACACGGTATCCTGATCCATCCGAAGCACCGGCGTACCCGGAAACAGGGTATTCAACTCCTCCTCCACCTTCTGTGTACCGCATCCCACAAAGGTCAGCACGCCTCCGCAGGAGGGACAGCGCCACGGCAGGGGCCTTGAGCTGCCGCAGTAGTGACACATCAGCCGCCCGTTGTCCTTGTGATAGGTGTAGCTGACGCTGCACCGGTCACAGGTAGGCGTTTCGCCGCATTCGCTGCAAATTACCTTTTTGCTGCTGCCGCGCCGGTTCAGGAACAGAATGGTCTGCTCCCCCCGGCTCAGGTTCCGGGCAATCTCCTGTTGAAGCAGGCCACTGAGGTTCCGGGGATTCCCGGAGCGAAGCTCCTCCTTCATATCCGCGATCAGCACCTGGGGCATGGGCCGCCGGTTATAGCGCTGCCGCAGCGCAAACAGATGGTACTTCCCGCTTTTCGCCAGGAACATCGTTTCCACATTGGGGGTAGCCGAGCCGAGCAGCAGCAGGGAATGATTTTGCACGCTGCGATATTTTGCAATATCCCGGGCATGGTAGCGGGGCGAATTCTCGGATTTATAGCTGTACTCCTGTTCCTCGTCCAGAATCAGAAGGCCCAGATTTTTCACCGGGGCAAAGACGGCGGAACGGGTGCCCACAACGACGCGGGCCTTTCCGTCCCGCACACGTTTCCACTCGTCATAGCGCTGGCCGGTGGCCAGCATACTGTGTAGCACCGCCACCGTGTCCCCGAACTGGCTTCGGAACTGGCGGAGCATTTGCGGGGTCAGGGAAATTTCCGGCACCAGCATAATGGCGTCCCGCCCCTGCTCCAGACAGGCGTGAATCAGGCGGATATACACCTGGGTCTTTCCGCTGCCTGTGACCCCGTACAGCAGGGCGCACTCCGGCGCGTCCGACTGCATCAGATTCTTCAGGCCGGTAAATGCGGTCTCCTGCTCCCCGTTCAGCTGGGGCGGCGGGGCGGGCTTTACATCCTCCAGCTCCGGGGTGCGGTAGACCTCCTGCTTTTCCAACCGCAAAAGGCCCTTCTTCTCCAGCCCCTTCAGCGTTTGCCGGGAAGCGCCGGTAAAATAGCACAGCTCCTTCACCGGAACCCGCTCCAGCCGGGACAGCAGCTCCACCACACTGTAGCGAACCGGCCAGCGCTTTCGGGTGGCCTCCACCTGATGCAGCGCCTCCTCCGCCGGGACAGCCAGGGAGGCGTATTGCTCTACCTTATCCCCCACCTGTCGGCTTGTGTCCGCCTGCACCTCGACCACCCCGGCCTGCCGCAGCGCCCGCAAGGCGCGGGTGGGGCTTTGGGTGCCGAAGGCTGTTCGTAAATCCTCCAGAGATACGCTACCGCCGTTGGCAAACAGCACCTCCAGCAGCTTTTTCTCCCCGGCGGAGCTGCCGGCTGCCGCCTCGGCCTGTTCCCGGTTGACGCCAGGGGCCAGGACACATTGATTTTTCAGGGAATAGTACAGGCCCGCAGGCAGCATGGCTCTGGCCGCTTCATACACGGTACAGAACAGCCGCTCCCGCATCCACAGGGCCAGTTGAATGGCCTTTTCATCCAGCACGGGCTGGTCGTCCAGCAGGTTCATCACCTGCTTTAACGGAAACTCCGGTTCCTCCGGTGCGTCCTCCACGGTCAGGATGATCCCCTCCGTGGGACGGTTGCCCCCGCCAAAGGGAACCACCGCCCGCATACCGGGCCGGGCCGTTTCGCTCAGCTCTCCGCCGAGCAGGTACAGGTAGGGGCGGTCAATGGCATAGGCGGCGGCCGAAACCGCAATTTTGGCTGCACGCTGACGTTCCATCCGCTCCTCCTTTCCCAAGGCTCAGGCTGTCCCGCCTGTTCAGTCGCAAGCCTCGTCCGTTCCTTCTTCTTCGATTTCTTCAGGCTCCACGGTTTCTTCCGGTTCTATGGTTTCCTCCGGTTCCACGGCTTCTTCCGGTTCTATGGTTTCCTCCGGTTCCACGGCTTCTTCCGGTTCTATGGTTTCCTCCGGTTCCACGGCTTCTTCCGGCTCAGCCTCAGCAGATTCCTCCGGAACCTGCTGGGAGGCGATAACAAGATGTCCCTCTGCTGCCTCGTCCATCGCCATGGTGACAGGCTTTTCCTCCAGAGAAACATGATCTACCTCGGCCTGAACCGCAATCTTTCTGGCCCGATGCGCCACCGCATTCACCAGAAGATACCGGCTGTCTACAGATTGTAACAAATCGCTCATTGCATATAACTTCATAATTTAAATCGCTCCCTCGATATATTCCTGACGCTGGGACACCCGGCAGGCCGCAGCCTGCAAAATGGCGCAAATCTCCTCTGCCGCCTGTTCCGCAACGTCGTTGATTACCAAATAGTCATACTCTGGAATCTGTCTGTATTCCTCCTTTGCCCGGGCCAGCCGTCCCCGAATGACTTCCTCGCTCTCGCTTTCCCGGCCATGGAGCCGCCGCTCCAGCTCCTGAAAGCTGGGGGGAATCAGGAAGCAGGACACAGCCTCCGGCACTTTGCTGCGGACAATGTCCGCCCCCTGAACCTCGATATCCAGAATCACATCCCAACCGGCGGACAGATGCTCCTCAATGGCCTTCCGGGGCGTGCCGTAATAATGGTCTACATAGCCCGCATACTCCAGAAACGCATCCTCCTGAATCATCTGCTCAAACTCCCGGTTGGAGATATAGTAATAATTGACTCCGTGCTGCTCGCCGGGTCTTGGCTCCCGGGTGGTGCAGGAAATTGAGAAATAGATATTCTCCCTCCGCTGCATCACCGCCTGAATCACCGTGCTTTTTCCCGCACCGGATGGCCCGGAAAGAATCAGCAGCGTTCCCCGCTTATTCCTCATCGTCGGCCCCCTCCTCCGGGGAAACGTCCCGGTCGTTCAGTCGGTTGGCTACGGTTTCCGGCTGGATGGCCGAAAGGATGATATAGTCATTGTCCATAATCAGGACCGCCCGCGTGCGCCGGCCATAGGTGGCGTCAATCAGGTTCCCCCGGTCGCGGGCCTCCTGAATCAGGCGCTTGATTGGCGCCGACTCCGGGCTGACAATGGCAATCAGCCGCTGGGTGGACACCATATTGCCAAAACCAATGTTCAACAGCTTCATTATGCTCACTCCAAATTCTGAATCTGCTCACGGATTTTTTCAATCTCCGCCTTCATATCCACCACCACGTTGGAGATCTCCAAGTCATTGCACTTGGAGCCGATGGTGTTCGTCTCCCGGTTCATCTCCTGCACCAGGAAATCCAGCTTTCGCCCCACCGGGCCGCCGTCCTGCAACATCCCCCGGAACTGGGCGATGTGGCTGTGGAGACGAACCGTTTCCTCATCCACGGCGATTTTATCGGCAAAGATCGCGGCCTCCGTCAGAATCCGCGATTCGTCGATTTGGGTGCTTTCCAGCACCTCAGAGAGCTTTTTCCACAGCCGCTCCCGATATGCCGCCAGAGTCTGCGGAGAACGCTCCTCCACAAACGCCAGACTGCGCTCCAGCGTGTCCAGCCGGGACAGAATATCCTGCTCCAGCCGTTCCCCTTCCCGGGAACGCATGGTATCATACCGGGCCAGCGCCAAATCCAGCACGGAACACAGATCTGCGGTCAGCTGGTCGGTATCCTCCGCCGCCTTCTCCACCAGCAGCACATCCGGGAAGTGGGTCAGCATAGAGACAGAGATATCATCCTTCAGGCTGAGCTTTTCCGCCAGCTCCTGAAGCGCGTGGACATATCCGGCGGCCAGAGGCTCGTTCACCTTTACCACCACGTCGCTGGCGCTGACCTGGCTCATGGTGATGAATACCTCTACCTTGCCCCGGGTCGTCACCTCTTTGACCCGATTTTTCAGCGCCTCCTCCGCAAAGCTGTATGTGCGGGGGAGCTTTACGGTGCAGTCCAGATAGCGGTTGTTGACAGAGCGCACCTCCGCCACCAGCGACCGCCCATTACACACGGCCTCTCCCCGGCCGTAGCCGGTCATGCTCTTGATCAAAAGAAATCCCTCTCTCTCAAACAGATTGTTGAATTGATATTGTATCAAATTGTTTGCATTTTGTAAAGACCTGCACTGACGACTCATGCGGCCTTAACCCCGGCTGCTATTCCACGTCCACGACCACGTTATAGGAGCCTACAGAGCCCACGTTGTCGTCGGAGTTCACATAAATTTCTGCGCCTACGGTCACAGCGCCGGTGGAGCCGGTGGTAAAGTCGATCTGGCTCAAATCCACCACGACAATGATATCCTCCGCCGTTATCTCCGCCAAGGCCGCCTCGGTGCCCCGCAGGGTCACATTCAGGCTCTCCGTCACCATGGTAGCCGTATAGATATCGGGCCGGTTCAGGATATTGAACTGGGTCGCGGTAAAGGTCGAAACGGACAGGCCGCTGACCGTCACCGTCACCGTGGCCTGGGTGGTGCCGGACACATTCTCCAGCGTTGCAGGCAGGTTGATGTCCTTGGTATAGGTTTGGGTAGTCAGAATCTCGGACAGGTCAATGGTGCCCAGGTCAATGGAATCAATCTCCGCCAGGGTACTGCCGTCCCCGGCCACCGTGATTGTGGCCGGACTGATCTCGATGGTCACATCGTCCTCGGTAGCGCCGCCGCCTTCCTCCACAGTGACCTGCAATTCCAGCGTCTTTGTCTGTCCCACGTTCATCGAAACGGCGACGGTATCCGTGCTGCACGTCAGGGTCGAGGCGTCTACCTCCTCGTCATTCTCGTCCATCAGGGTAAAGGTATAGTCTGCCGCGATGGATTCGGTCACGCTCTCATTGCTGACCGTCACCAGCGCATAGGAAACCGTCTCCACGATCTCCTCCGGGCCGCTGACGGTGATTTCCTCCGGGGAACAGACGATTTCGCCTGCCCGATAGCCCGTCGCCACACTGCCGGTAAACGTGGATTTCACCGGGATGGTGGCCGTTGTCTCCGCCATGACGGTCACGGTGATCGTCTCCACACTTTTGTTGACCACGGTGACGCTGGATTCCGACACGGTTCTGGGGTAGGAGATGGTGTATTCCAGCTCTTGCTCCCCTGCGCCGGTGATTTGGGAGATCTTGACCGTGATAGTTATATTGCTTCTGTCCAGCTTCATAATGGTGGCGCGTTTTCCGCTGACCCGCAGGTTGACCGTCTCCTGGCTTTCGTCATGGACGATCATCAGACCGCGGTTCTCCAGCGTGTCCTCCCCGTCAAAGGTCACCGGGATATTGGTGATCCATGTGGTATAGTTGTCATTTGTCTCATAGTCCACATACACCCAGATCACCACTGCGATGATAATGGACAGGATGATGTACAAAATTTTAATCAAAGAGCTTTTATGCATCGTGCTTGTCCCCGTTCTTTCCGCGCACAAACCACCGCAGCAGTCTGTTGCCGCTCACGGCATTCTTTTCGTCGTCATTCGGCATCAGCTCGTTCCGCAGAACACGCTCCAGCGTTTCCGGGGCCAGGTGGCGCTTGAGCATCCCACCCACGGCCACGGAGATACCGCCCGTCTCTTCCGAGACAATGGCCACCACCGCGTCGGAGTGTTCGCTGATGCCGATACCGGCCCGGTGCCTCATGCCCAAGTCCTTGCTCAGATTGGCATTATTAGACATGGGGAGCATACATCCCGCACTGACGATGCGCCCGTCCCGCACGATCACTGCGCCGTCGTGCAGAGGGGCCTTGTTCCAAAACAGATTTTTCAGCAGCTCCGCATTGACGGAGCAATCCATGGGCGTGCCGTTTTTGATAATTTCCTGGAGGGAATTCTTCCGTTCGAATACCATCAGCGCCCCGACCTTATCCCGGGACATGGAGGCGTAGGCATAAACCGTCTGTTTGATGGCCTCCTCCACCTCCGTGGTATCTGAGGCCCGCCAGTTCAGCAGGGAGCTTAGCGATACGCCCTTGCCCATCTGCTCCAGCCAGTGCCGAATCTCCGGCTGAAAGACGATGACCAGCGCCACCACCGCAGTCTCTACCAGTCGGCTCAGAATAAAGCTCAGCGCGTTGAGCTGGAACTGCTCCGTCAGGAATACCGCCAGAAAGATCACAATTACGCCCTTTAAAACGCCGCCCATGTTGGACTGCCGGGCAAACATCAATATTTTATAGGCTAAAAACGCCAGAATCCCCATATCCACCAAATCATTGATTCGGATCGACTGTAAATATTGCAGGCCGGCGTCCGCTATCGTCAGAATATAATCCAATTTCCTCTCACAACCTTCATTCACCTTGAACCACAAAGGCTATATTACTGCTATTATTCATCTATTATAAATCATCTGACCTCCGTTCGCAAGATGTGAATCAGAATTTCGGGGAACTTTCCTCCGCCGGTTCCGGGAAAAGCAAGGCCGAGGGCCTCCGTTCCCCAGTCCGGAGGCCCCCGGTTTCATCGTGACTATATATTCTCTGCCGGCTGCCAGCTCAGGCCCTTCGGATAGAAGAAGTTCAGGCATTTGGGCACCAGACGAATCTCCGCCTGCTCGGTCAGAATCAGCTCCCCGTCCAGATTGACGTCCGTGGGCCGATCCGCTGTCAGGCGCAGGGAGCGGCAACGATAATGAGCAATCAGCTCCGGGTATTCTGCGTAGCGGCCCTTCGCATACTTCCCGATAACCGTCGCCACCGTCAGACGGGAGACGGGAGCCACTGCCAGCACGTCCAACAGTCCATCATCCGGGAGCGCTGTGGGAACCGGATTGAAGGAGCCGCCATACCACCGCCCGTTGCAGATGCACACCATGGTAAACCGCTGGTCAAACCGCTTTTGGCCGTCCAGCTCCAGCACAAAGTGCTGGTGAACGTCCTGCACCACGCAGACAACCGTGGAAATCAGATAGGCTCCCGCACCCGTGACAAGGGGCAGCCGTCTGTACCGGGCAATCGAGGTGCCGATTCGCGCATCCAGCCCCAGGGAACAGATGTTCATACACCAGCGGTCGTTGCACCGAATCATATCCATGGCAGATACCTCCGGGTCTAACAGCTCGTCCAGGGAGGAAAAACGGCTTCGTCCCGCCCCGAACAGCTTGATAAAGTCGTTCCCGGAGCCAAGGGGCAGCTGGGTAACGGCCACATGGGAGCATCCCGCCGCGCCGCTGGCTACCTCGTTCAGGGTTCCGTCACCGCCGCAGGCATAGACGCGCAAGAGAGTTCCCTCTGCGGCGTATTGCCGCACCAGCTGCTCCGCGTGGCGGGGGCCGGAGGTTATCTCCACGGCATAATCCAAGCCCCGCCCGGTCATGGCCGCCCGAATCACGGGTCGAAGCTCCGCCGCATGGTCGTATTTCCCGGCGGCGGGATTGATGATAAACAGGTGCTTCATGTCCCCGGCAATCCCTCAGCGCCGCTGGTGAATGGTACCCTCCCGGTACAGCGTCAACAGCTCCTCCAGGGCGGAAATCTTCTCCCGGGCGAAATCACCGTAGTGAAGTGCCCCCTGTCAAGTAGACAGTGAAAAAACAAAAAAGTCTTTCCATGA
>JAJQBJ010000021.1 GCA_021203345.1 Oscillospiraceae bacterium | reverse complement strand
TCCTTTTTTCTTCCCTTACCGCGTCAATATTCCGTCCGGGGGCGTCCGGTAGGTGCTGTATTGCAGAACCTTTTCCATAACCAGCCAAATTTCCTTTTCGCATCTTGGACGGTCACCCGGTTTTCACCACGGGACGCCCCATCTTCCAGTTCAAGAGGGTAGTCGTTCAACACAACGCCGCACCACGGGCAACTCGGTTCGTCCTCCAGCTCAAAGCAGTCCTGCCCGTCCTCTATCTGGGCGCGATGCAGCGCCTCGGCGCTGCATCTATAGCACCAACAGTCCCCGTCCGGAATCCAGTAGCCGCAAATTTCACATCTTGCCGCGGCTGCCGGTTTGTGATCATCACATAACCCCGTGGCGTGGTGGTGGGACCCTGAACTCTCGCCCAGCCGTCCGGGAGGGAGGCATACACCTCCCAACTCCGGTCATTGGTGCAAATTGCCTTAATCACTGCCGGACACCTTTTGTCTCTCCTATTCTTGCGCGCCCAGCGCAACCTCCTCGCCAATGCCGTTTCGGATGCGGTAAACTGCCTCGCCGGTATCGCCGTCGATGAAGGTGTACTCCATGCTCTCCCACTCAGTGACGCTGTAGCGGAACAGCTCACCGTTGGCGGTATAATAGCCCATCAAGATGTCGGTAAACTCCGTGCCGAACTGCTCCAGCATCCTGGTAGCGTTCGGCATCTCCTGCACAAGCATCAGAGTGCCGTCCTCAAGTGAAACTGATACGAGTGGAAGATCTTCCGAGTATGTCGACTTTGCATATTCGCCCAGCGCTACAATATCGATAGGCTCGGCGGCGGCGGTGCTAGAACACCCCGCCATCACGGCCGCTGCTGTCAGTCCTGCTAATGCTACACTAATTACCTTTTTCATTTTTTAATCTCTCTTCCCTCTGCCTCCACATCGGCGGCTTTTCCTATATGCCGCCGGCGCCCGGCTGCTTTTGGGGATGGATTCCCTCTCTAAAACGGAAGGTCGTCCCCGTCGTCGATTTCCTGGACCGTCCCACTGTCCACGGCCCCGGCGGTCGCGCTGCCGGCCTGGTAGGCGGGGAGCTTCCCGTCCGCGAAGTATACCTTTTCAGCCGTGACCTCGTAAACCGTCCGGTTCTTGCCGGTGTCCTTGTCCGGGTAGGTCCTGGACTGCAGGTTCCCCCGGACACCCATCCGATCGCCTTTATGGAAGTAGCCGTCCATAAACTCGGCCATTTTGCGCCAAGCCACAAAGCGAATGAAGTCCGTTTTGTCCTTCACATTCTCCCGGTCCACCGCCAGGGTGAAATTCAAGACCGCCGTTCCATCCGGTGTGTGCCGAAGCTCTGGCTCCGCCGTCAGGCGGCCGATAAATTGACAGGCATTCATTTCGCGGCCCTCCTTTCTCTTTGACAATTGCGCTCGTCCCTATTCCTCATTTTGCCGCCCACTTCTCCAGATAGACATCCATGAGGCTTGCAGCATCCAAATACTCAAAGAATTCTTGCACCAATGGCTCTAGCGGGGGTGTCTCGGCCTGCGTGAATGACTCGGTAAATACGTCTGTGCCGTCCGTGATCAAGTATACAAACGCGCGGGCTTCCGGGCATAGGGTCATGTACACGGGGTGCTGGGGGCTGTCGGTAAATTTCCCCGTTTCGTACTTCCCGGTGAATTTGATGTCATATATTATTCCGGCCTTTAGGCCGTCAAGGCGACCATAAAGCAGTATGGGCTGCCCTTCAACAACTAGATCCCTGTATAGAGCGGCCTGAAGGGCGGCTCCCTCCAAAATTGTGCCGATGGTTTCAATTGCCCCGGCCCACTTGGAATGTTCCTCAGGGACAGCTCGATTCCCACCAACCCAGCCCCCTACCAGATTTTCAAAGTCGATGCCTCTTTGCATCGCCTCCGTCGTCTCCGTTGGATCCCGCCGCAGGGTCTGCATAAAGCTACCGTGAGCGCCATCTGAATCGGGGGCCTTGTACTGGTATAGCCAGGAATTAAGCAGGCTGTGGGTTAGCAGCACTCTCTTGCGGCTTTGGATCAACATACTGCTTCAGCTCCCTATCCCATGAAATCCCCAGTTCGTTGATCCGCAGCTTAAAGATCGACCTCAATTCACTCTTACTCGTCAATGCCTGCGGCAGCTCTCGGAGCAGTGCCACAACATGTGCGGCGCTCTCTGCGCTGGAGATGGTTTTGATGGCCTCGCGGCCCGCTTCCATCGCTTCCTGGTATGCGGATTCCTGTGCCCTAAACGCCTCGTTCTCAGCTTTAATATTGGCCTTGGCCTCGTCAAATAGCCGCGTCAAAAAGTCGTTAGCATCCCCATCGCGCAGCGTGGGGATCTCTCTCAGGCCGGATATCCCGTGACACCCCTTGGCGAAATAATTTTCGGTGGGAGAGAAGCCTAGCACGCGCTTGTCGCCAACCATTTGCATGAAGCAGCCGAGATCGCACGGTTGCCATACCAGGTTCCGGGCCGCACCGTCGCACAACAGCCTCTGCCGCGTGGCGTCTCCGTCCTTTTCCTCTGTGGTATGAAAAACGTATATCACATTTTTATCCAGCGTATATTTTAGCCTGTCCGTGAAACGGACGAACTCAGACTTTACAGCGCCAAAGCCCTTCAGGGAAATTGCCCCGTTTTTCTGGCGGTTCACCGTGGGGTTGTCGCGTATAGCCCAATCCTGGAGGTAGGTTACCAAGCTGCCGCCGGTGTCAATGATAATGGTTTCGTAGTTACCCAATTCCGGGCTTTCCAGGTCTTTTACAACTTCCTCATACTTGTCACAGACAATAGCTGCCCGCCGATGCCGCGCCTCCACTCTACCTAACCCCTTATCAAGATCGACAAGGATTGGGTTTGGCGCGGACAGCGCCAGGGTAGTTTTCCCTATCCCCGGAGGCCCGCTAATAACCACAGAAAACTTGTTGTTGCTAAAGTCCATCTGATTTGGCAATACAATGGCCACCTGAATTTCCTCCTTGTCCATCGTACATCTCTCGCGGTTTTCCCCCGCGGTTTTTCTCCTGCGTAATCGTTCTTGTCGCACCATATTTTGCCGATGGACATATATCTGTATACATATCCCTCACGGGAATGCACGCAGTCAAAACACCAGTGCTTCATCGCCCCTATTCTCCGCGCACGCCTTCCGCTCTTTCTTCTTCGATCACCACTTCCACGCGTGGATTCTCTCGGTCCACAGCGAAGCTGTCTGTGAAGCCCTCGATTTCCTTCCAGCCGTCATTCCGAAGGACGTCCGCGTGGACCAGGCTGTCTTGGATGAATTTCTTCGCAAAGGCGATGTTGTCCTTGTCGCGGCGTTGGTTTGGCTCAAACCAAGTGTAATGAATCGTGACTGGCCTATCGAATTTCACCCCGCGAAGCTGTAACTCAATCATGTAGCCGATGATGTGTTCAGCCTGTTTCTTCATGGCGGCAGCCTTGAACTTGCCGTTGTGGCCGCGCTCCGTCTCGATGTACTCATTCAGGCCCGGCAGGAGGCCGGGGATCGTCAATGTTCGCTGCAATGCCTTGCTCCCCCCCACTGAGTCAGGCCCAGGATTTCGCGGGCCTTTTCCGTACGGCGGGCGGCATTTCCCACCCGCCGGGATTCCCCGGTCAGCTTCAGCCGGATTGGGCACATTTCCAGAATCCGGTCATAAATGCGCTTGTAGGCCAGGCTTGGAGGGCTTTCCATGTCCTTCAATGACAGGTTCGTCGTGACGATCAGTGGTTTCCCCGCCCGGCTCCGGGCGTCGACGACGCTGTAGACCTGTTCCAGCGAATAGGACGTGTCGCGTTCGACTCCCAGATCGTCGATCACAAGAAGGGAATGGCGCTGCAGCCGATCCAGAACCTTCTGCTTGTCTGCGTCGAAACCTTGAAGACTGCTCATCAGCCGGGGGAAATTGGTGACACACACGGCCACCAGCCTGTCAAGAAGGGCGTTCGCCACGCAGCAAGCCAGAAAGGACTTCCCGGTCCCCACATCGCCATAGAACAGAATCCCGATGTTGTCGGCCCGCATGTCATCCCAGTTGTCGACATACTTCCGGCAAACGTCGGTCAGTTTCGGGTTCCGGCGGTCGTCCTGGTCGAAGGTGTAGGCCAGGTAAGCCGGGTCAGTGATCCCGTCGCGGCGAAGCTCATCCATGCGCTGCCGGAATCGCTCCGCCTCAAACAACCTTCTTTCCTTGTCAGCCTCCGCCTGCCGGCATTTGCAGTTCGTAGGGACCCGCCACAGCCCGGTCGGCCTGAAGTCCGTGGGAACCTCCACATCCATTTGGCGGCGGGTGTGGCACTTCCCACAAATCAAGAAACCATCGTCGTCCCTGTAGTCGCCGGGAGCCGGGTTGACAGCAGCCATCCCCTCGATAATCTTCCCGACATCGGTCAATTCTCCCATGCAATCACGCTCCCAAAAAATCCGGGATGTCGTCGTAGTTCTTCTCCGGGGAGGCCCTGCCACCGCCAGAGACGGTCACCTCGTCATTCCAGCGTTCGCCGCGAAGGAAAGTCGCCGGATATGGGATAAACCGCCCATTGTCCTTTGTCCACTGTTCCGACTGGTTCCAGCGCTCCACTCCGGCGATAATCCGGTCGGCCAGGTCACGCCCCGGCTTGATCTGCCCCCAGGCCTTTGCGGCGTCTTTCTTGCCAGCCCGTCTGGGGTACGCTGCCCAGAACTCGTCAAAGCTGACCACACCCACACCCACACCCAC
>JAJQBJ010000102.1 GCA_021203345.1 Oscillospiraceae bacterium | reverse complement strand
CATGGAAAGACTTTTTTGTTTTTTCACTGTCTACTTGACAGGGGGCACTTCACTCCAGCAGCCGGGGCGCACACTTTGTCAGCGCCGTTTTCGTGACCCCATACTCCTGCCTCCAGCAGCGATTTTGCTTGGCGCAGTTCACGCACACCCGGTCTGCCGCCCGGGCGAACAGCTGCATGGAGCTGACGCTCTCCCCCGGCGCTTCGCTGAGCGCTACCTGGAGGTGGTCATAGATGCTGCGAAAGGCCGACGCCTGAGCCTCCAGCTGCTCCTGCACCTGGGCCATGGCCGGGGCCGCCTGAGGCGTGGGCAGGTGGTTCTCCGCCGCCCGCAGACGGCGGAACAGCCGCCTGGGCAGCAGGGCGAACATGGCGGCGCTGCAAAACGCCTCCACGGGCAGCACGGCGGCGTTCTCCTGCCAGGTGACAGCGAGCAGCACCGCCGACCCCACCGCCGCCAGCATACAAAGGGGCTTTCGCCGCTTGGTCAGAAAGCCCGCCGCCATACCGGACAGGCAGTACAGCACCGTACAACAGGGCGTTCCCGCCTGGGGCAAGTCCACCGCCAGGCCGAACAGCACCCCCACGCAGACCCCCGCCTCCGGGGAGCGGTAGGCTCCCAGAATCAGCACCCCGGCCAGCGCCAAAATCCGCGCCGGGGACAGCTCTGCAATGGCGTACCGGGACAGCCCGGACAGCAGCGCCGCCCCCAGCACCAGCAGACACCGAACCTGCACCGGGTCGCGCACCCGCTCCTCCCGGAGTAGCACCGTCAAATCCGAGGTCGGCTTGTCCCGGCTCCCCCGGGGAAACAGCCCCCGGTGGAAGCACCAGGCCGCGCCCCCGGCCAGCGCCGCCTCCAGCCCGAACGCCGTGATTTCCGTTGTCAGCCAGTTCCCTTCCAGCAGATAGACCACCCCGGTGACTCCATCCAGACAGGCCGTAGCCACCGGCATCAGCCATCGGGCCTGATACAGTCTGGTGTCATAGACCGCAAAGGCCACCGCGTAGATGAGAACCGCCGCCGCCGCGATTCGCAGTCCGTCCACCAGGCCCATGGCCGCCACCGCCCCCAGGCTGACCCCCATCAGACTGAACAGACCGCCTACACCGGCCCCGGCTGCGCCCACCAGCCCCAGGCCGAACGGGGCGCACTGACCGCCGATGCGGGTCTGGGACAGCACCGCCCCCATGACCAGCCAGACCAGACAGGAGCTGCCCTGTGTGATCCAGGTCGTATGGAGCGCCGTCTGCCAAATCGCTCCCGGCCGCGCTGTCGTCGCTTTCCCTCTGGTGTGGAATACCCCCAATGCCTTCATTCGCTTCATCCTTCCGTGCATCAATCGGATGAGAGAAGCCGGCGCTGTGCCGGCCCGTCCCTCCGTGTATGCACAGTATACGGGTTCTTTTCAAAAAATCAGGTCGGGAAATACACTGGGAAACGGCGCTTTCTGCGGGCCGATTTACGCGAAAAATCCCGCCCTCATACGAGAGCGGGATTCCTGACAGATATTCTGTTTTACACCAGCTGGATGATTGCCATCTCGGCAGCGTCGCCGCGCCGGGGCCCGATCCGAACCACGCGGGTATAGCCGCCGTTGCGGTCCGCGTACTTGGGGCCGATCTCGTCAAAGAGCTTCTTGGCCACATCCTCCTTGGTAATGAAGGCCAGCGCCTGACGATAGGATGCCAGCGTATTCTTCTTCGCCAAAGTGATCATCTTCTCCGTGATGGGAGCGACTTCCTTCGCACGGGTATAGGTGGTCTTGATCTGGCCGTGTTCCAGCAGATCCGTGGTCAGCTGACGCAGCATTGCCTTCCGCTGGTCAGACGTTTTACCGAGCTTGCGGTAATGAAGTGTAGGCATAATAATTTCCTCCTTACACAAGGATTATCCTTGTTTGATTCCCCGGCCGGACTGTTCACCCGGTAGACGGGGACCCTGGGGCAATTTGCCCCAGGCAGACGTCCAGGTTAGACGTTATAAAATAATTGTGGTCAAGACTCCTCGCTGGCCAGGGACAAACCCATCATATCCAGCTTGTTGATGACTTCCTCCAGGGACTTGCGGCCCAGGTTACGAACCTTCATCATTTCGTTCTCAGTCTTGGAGATCAGATCCTCCACGGTGTTGATGTTCGCGCGCTTCAGGCAGTTGAAGGAGCGGACAGACAAATCCAGTTCCTCGATGGGCAGTTCCAGCACCTTGTCCTTGCTGCTGTCAGGCTTCTCCACCACGGTGGAGCGGCTGCCCATGGTATCGGACAGGTCCGTGAACAGTGCAAAGTGGTCGCACAGAATCTTTGCGCCCAGGGAGACAGCCTCCCGCGCGGTGATCGTGGAATCCGTCCACACCTCCAGGGTCAGCTTGTCGTAGTCGGTCATGCTGCCCACGCGGGTCGGCTCCACGGTGTAGTTGGCCTTTACCACCGGGCTGTAGATGGAGTCCACGGGGATCACGCCGATGACGTTCAGCGCCGGCTTGTTGCGGTCCGCCGGCACATAGCCCCGGCCATGACCAAAGGTCAGCTCCATTGTCAGGTTGGCATCCGGGCCCAGCGTGGCAATGACCAGATCCTTGTTCAGAATCTCGATCTCGCCGTCGGTCTTGATGTCCCCGGCGGTCACAACGCTTTCACCGGAGGCCTCGATATACACGGTTTTTGCGGTCTGGCAGTACAGCTTCGCAATGATCCGCTTGATATTCAGCACGATCTGTGTCACATCCTCCTTGACGCCGGGGATGGTGGAGAATTCATGCTGTACGCCATTGATTTTGATGCTCGTAACGGCAGTACCATCCAGAGAGGACAGCAGGATACGCCGCAGGGCATTACCCAGGGTAATGCCATAGCCGCGCTCCAGCGGCTCCACGATATACTTGCCGTAGGAATCATCGCCAGGGGTTTCCACACATTCAATGCGGGGCTTTTCGATTTCAACCATTCAGATACGACCCTCCTCGTCGATGGGATGGGACTGCCCATCCCATTGTATTTCAGCTCACCAAAAAGTACGGGGGGATGGATATTACTTGGAATACAGCTCGACGATGAGGTGTTCTTCCACGGGGAAGTCAACATCTGCACGGGTGGGCAGCTGAAGCACGGTACCCTTCAGGTCGTTCTTGTCACGCTCCAGCCAGGCGGGCGTGGTGACCACGGGGGCGTCCTCGCCCACCAGACGCTTGAAGATCACGGAGGAGCGGCTGCTGTCGGCAACAGCGATCTCCTGGCCGGGCTTCACCTGGAAGGAGGGGATGTTGACCTTCTTGCCGTTCACGGTGAAGTGACCGTGATTGACCAGCTGACGGGCCTGACGACGGGTGGTGGCAAAGCCCAGATGATACACCACGTTGTCCAGACGGCGCTCGCACAGAACCAGCAGCTCCTCGCCGGTCTTGCCGGGCATCCGGGAGGCCTTCTCGTAGTAGGAGTGGAACTGCTTCTCCAGCAGGCCATAGACGAACTTGACCTTCTGCTTCTCGTTCAGCTGCTGAGCGTACTCAGACTGCTTTCTCCGCATCTGGCCCTTGGGGTTGCGGTTGGTGGTTTTCTTGCCGTATCCCATGGTTGCGGGGGACAGATTCAGCGCCTTGCAGCGCTTTGCAATGGGCTGCATATTCTTAGCCATAATACAATTTCCTCCTTTTCTCGATCAGACACGTCTTCTCTTGGGAGGACGGCAGCCATTGTGGGGAATCGGGGTCACGTCTTTGATCAGCGTAACCTCCAGGCCCACAGCCTGGAGCGCCCGGATAGCAGCCTCACGGCCGGCGCCGGGCCCCTTCACATAGACCTCCACAGTTTTCAGACCGTACTCCATGGCAGCCTTGGCCGCCGTCTCGGCGGCGGTCTGAGCTGCAAAGGGAGTGGACTTTCTGGAACCGCGGAAACCCATTTCACCGGAGGAGGCCCAGGACAGGGCGTTCCCCTTCAGGTCGGTGACAGTCACCATGGTATTGTTGAAGGAGGAGCGGATATGCACGGCGCCCTTCTCAACGACTTTACGGTCACGACGCTTCTTGTTCGACGCAGCCTTCTTGTTATTCTGTTTAGCCATTACAATCCCTCCTTACTTCTTCTTGTTCGCAATGGTCTTCTTGGGGCCCTTGCGGGTTCTTGCATTGGTCTTGGAACGCTGGCCGCGAACGGGCAGGCTCTTACGATGACGGGTGCCGCGATAGCAGCCGATCTCGATGAGGCGCTTGATGTCCAGGGCAACGTTGCGCCGCAGGTCGCCTTCCACCACATAGTCGCGGTCGATGCACTCACGCAGCAGGGACTCTTCTTCTTCGGTCAGATCCCGAACGCGGGTATCCGGATTCACTCCGGTCTTTGCCAAAATATCGTTGGCAGACTTTCTGCCAATGCCGTAGATATAAGTCAAACCGATCTCGATACGCTTATCTCTCGGCAGGTCAACACCAGCAATACGTGCCATAAATCAATACACCTCCTTAACCTTGTCTTTGTTTATGCTTGGGGTTTTCACAAATTACCATGACTTTGCCCTTGCGCTTAATGACCTTGCACTTTTCGCACATGGGCTTAACGGACGGTCTTACTTTCATCGTTATACCTCCTGTTTGAAACTCGTGTGGTTTCAGATAAAACTACCAGCCCTGTCCAGGGACCGGTGAGCCGCACACATGGTTCTCCCGCTTCAAGATTGCGGGAGCTTCTGTGTACTTACTTGCTTCTCCAGGTGATCCGGCCGCGGTTCATATCATACGGGGACATCTCCACGGTCACCTTATCACCCGGAAGAATACGGATATAATTCATCCGAAGCTTGCCGGAAATATGGGCCTGAATCGTGTGGCCGTTTCCAATGTCAACCAAGAATGTGGCATTGGGCAGGGCCTCCTTGACGACGCCCTCGATTTCGATCATGTCAGACTTAGCCAAGTTACTTACCTCCCTGTAAGCGAATAGGAATCGCGGAAGGCGGCCAGTGCGCGGCGCAAGTCTCTGTCGCACACGGGTTCGCCTCTCTGCAATCGTAGGATTGCCGGATGTGCGCTGGTTCCTACACCGCGGACGTGCTTGCGCCGTTTCCGCTTCGGTGCGTCCAGCTTTCTCTCCTTTCCGTCCACCAGCCAGACAAAGTCACCCTCTGTCTTGAGAACATAGAACAGCTTTCCCTTGTCGTGCCCGGCTATGGAGAGAACGATTTCTGTATTGGATGCTTCCATATCAATCCTCACAGCGGGTCAGGATCTCCGGCTCGCCGTTGGTGATTAAAATGGTGTTTTCATAGTGGGCGGCCAGCTTCCCGTCTGCGGTCAGCGGCACCACCCAGCCGTCAGGCATGGTGCGATTCCGAATCGCTGCACTGCCGGCGTTGACCATGGGCTCCACCGCCAGAACCATACCGGGAACCAGTACCGGCCCCCTGCCCTGACGGCGCTCCACATAGTTGGGTACCTCCGGCGCTTCATGCACCGAGGCCCCGACTCCATGGCCCGTGTATTCCCGAACCAGGGAGTACCCATGGCTTTCCGCGTATTCCTGCACGCCCCGTGAGATATCAGAGACATGGTTCCCGGCCTTGGCATACTGGATGCCGTTCCAGAAGGAACCTTCCGTGGCGTCGATCAAACGCTGGGCCTCCTCCGAAATCTTTCCCACAGGGAACGTGGCGCAGCAATCGCCGTGCCAGCCGCCCCGGTCTACGCACTTGTTTGCATTCAGGTGATAGTCCCCGATGCAGGCGCCTACGTCTACCGAAACGATGTCTCCCTCTTTCAGCCGGTACTTGCCGGGCACGCCGTGGATGATCTCGTCATTGATGGAGATACAGGCGGAGCCCTTGAAGCCGTACAGGTGATAGAAGGAGGGGTAGCCCCCATGCTTCCGGATGAATTTGAAAATTGCCTCATCCAGCTCCCTGGTGGTGATACCGGGGCGGATCAGACTTCCTGCATAAGCCCGGGCCTGGGCGGTCAGCCTTCCGGCCTTCCGCATCAGCTCGATCTCATGGGGGCTTTTGATGATAATCTGCTCAGACATTGCTTACTGCCCCAGGGCTTCCATCACGGCGGCGTTGATAGCCTCGATGGTACCAACGTTCTGAACCGTCCGCAGAACGCCGCGCTGCTGATAGAAGATCTTCAGCGGCTCGGTTTCCGCGTGATAGGTGGCAAGCCGGGCCTTCACAGTCTCGGGCTGGTCGTCCTTGCGCTGCTCCAGGGCGCTGCCGCAGCTGTCGCAGATGCCCTCCTGCTTGGGGGGATTTGCAACAATGTGGTAGGTCGCGCCGCAGGCGGTGCAGGTGCGGCGGCCGGTGAGCCGCTGCTCAATGGCCTCGTCGGAAATCTCCAACGCAACCACGCTGTCAAAGACGATACCGGCCTGCTCCAGGGCTTCCGCCTGGGCAATGGTGCGGGGCACGCCGTCCAGAATGTAACCGTTCTGGCAATCGGCCTCCGCCAGACGCTCGGTGATGACCCCGATGATGACCTCGTCGGGTACCAGCTTACCGGCGTCCATATACTCCTTGGCCTTCAGGCCCACGGGCGTGCCGTTTTTCACGGCCGCCCGCAGGATGTTGCCGGTGGAGATGGTGGGAATATTCAGCTTTTTGCTGATGATCTCAGCCTGGGTGCCTTTCCCGGCGCCGGGGGCTCCTAAGAGAATCAGTTTCATGACCATTCACCTCAAGCAATGCTTATTCAAGGAATCCCTTGTAGTTTCTCATCAGCATCTGAGCCTCCATCGCCTTGGAAGTCTCCAGTGCAACAGAAACCACGATGATAATGGAGGTACCGCCGATACCCAGGCTCCGCATCCCGACGATGTTGCCGGTGATGATGGGCAGAATTGCAATCACGGCCAGGTACAGGGAACCGAACAGGGTGATTCGGTTCAGGACCTTACCGATGAACTCCGCCGTGGGACGGCCGGGCCGGTAGCCGGGGATAAAGCCGCCGTTCTTCTTCAGATTATTGGCAACCTCCACCGGGTTGAACTGGATGGTGGCATAGAAATAGCCAAAGCCCAGAATCAGCAGGAAATAGAGGATGCAATAGACGACGCCGGAGGTGTCGAAAATCTTGTAGAAGGTGGAGCTTGTGCCGTTGGGGATAAAGGCGCAGATGGTGGCGGGCAGCGACGCAATGGACTGAGCGAAGATGATGGGCATAACGCCGGACATATTCACCTTCATGGGAATGTGGCTGCTCTGGCCGCCGTACATCTTGCGGCCCACCTGACGCTTGGCGTACTGTACGCGGATGCGGCGCTCGGCGTTGCTGATGAACACGATGAACACCACCAGGGCCAGCATACCCACCAGCAGCAGCACCGCGCCCCACCAGGGAACGGAGATGTCCACGGAGTTGGACGCGCCAATGCCATAGCGGTTGCAGATGCCGCAGTACAGGTAATACACCATATTGGGCGCACGGGAGACGATACCGGCAAACAGGATGATGGAAATACCGTTGCCGATGCCGAACTCGGTGATCTGCTCACCCAGCCACATGACGAATGCGGAGCCGGCGGTGAAGGTGATGACGATAACGATGCCCGCCCAAATGGAGGTATCCGCCAGCATCTCATAGTTGCGGCACAGCATATAGTAGCCAAAGCCCTGAATCAGGCCGATGGCCACGGTGGTATACCGGGTGATAGCAGCGATTTTCTTCTTACCATCCTCGCCGCCGTCCTTGGCCAGGCGCTCCAGAGGAGGCAGGGCTACGGTCAGCAGCTGGATGATAATGGAGCTGTTGATATAGGGCTGAATGCCCAGGGCAAATATGGTCGCGCTGCCGAAGGCGCCGCCGGACATGGTATTCATCAGGCCCAGGATCGTGGCGCTGTTGGCCGCGAAGTAGGAGCTGAGCATATCCGTGTCGATTCCGGGAACGGGAACCGCGTTGCCCAAACGGAAAATCAGCAGGATAAATACGGTAAAGAGGATCTTCTTCCGCAGATCGGGGATTTTCCAGGCGTTTCTGATGGTCTCAATCACTTAGACCACCTCGGCCTTTCCTCCTGCGGCCTCGATCTTCTCCTTGGCGGAGGCGGAAAACGCATTGGCCTGCACGGTCAGCTTCTTGGAGATGCTGCCGTTGCCCAGGATCTTCACGCCATACTCACACTTGGAGAGGACACCGGCATCCAGCAGTTCCTTGACGGTGACGGTGGAACCATCCTCAAACCGATCCAGTGCGGAGACGTTGATCGCCTCCAGGCGCTGGGCGAAAATGTTGTTGAAGCCGCGCTTCGGGACACGGCGGGCCAGAGGCATCTGGCCGCCCTCAAAGCCGATACGAACCTTGCCGCCGGAACGGGCCTTCTGACCCTTGTGTCCACGACCGCCGGTCTTGCCGTTGCCGGAGCCGGCGCCGCGACCCTTGCGGTAGGCAGGCTTGTTGGAACCGGGCGCGGGAGAGAGTTCATGCAAATTCATGTTACGCGCACCTCCTTCTTACTGAGCCTCGGTCACCTGAATCAGGTAACCGATCTGAGCGATCTTGCCGCGGGTCTGCGCGTTGTCGGGCTGCACGGTGGTGTCGCCGATCTTTCTCAGGCCCAGGGAGGCAGCGGTCGCAATATGCTTCTGATGTCTGCCATTCAGGCTCTTTACGAGCTTAATGTTGATATTCGCCATTTCTTAAGCCCTCCTTAGCCGATCTCTTCCACGGCCTTGCCGCGGGTCTTGGCGACCTCCTCGGGGGTCCGCAGGGACTTCAGCCCTTCAAAGGCGGCGGCAACCACGTTGTTGGGGTTGTTGGAGCGCAGGCACTTTGTCCGGATATCGGTGATACCGGCGGCCTCCATCACGGCACGAACTGCGCCGCCGGCGATAACGCCGGTGCCTTCGGGAGCGGGCTTCATCAGCACACGGCCGGTGCCGAACTCACCGATTACCTCGTGAGGAATGGTGGTGCCAGCAGTGGCAATGTGGATCATGTTCTTATGAGCCTTGTCCAGGCCCTTGCGGATCGCCTCGGGAACCTCGGCAGCCTTACCGGTGCCAAAGCCCACGTTGCCCTTGCCGTCGCCAACGACGACCAGCGCCGCAAACTTGGCGACACGGCCGCCCTTCACGGTCTTGGAAACGCGGTTCAGAGAAACCACCTTTTCAATAAACTCGTTCTGCTCTTTCTCATATCTAGCCATTGTGATCTCCTCCTCCCATTACAGTTTCAGGCCGCCCTCGCGGGCGCCTTCGGCCAGAGCCTGCACTCTGCCGTGGTATACAAAACCGCCGCGGTCAAACACCACAGTGTCAATGCCCTTGGCCAGCGCACGCTCGGCCACGGTCTTGCCCACCTGACGGGCGGCGTCGGTCTTGGTTCCCTCGCAGGAGAAGCCCTTCTCCAGGGTAGAAGCGGAAGCCAGGGTCACGCCGTTCACATCGTCGATGATCTGGGCATAGATGTTGACTTCGCTGCGGAACACGTTCAGACGGGGTCTCTCGGGCGTGCCGGAGATCTTGGAACGGACTCTCTTATGGCGCTTCAGACGCTGCGCCTTGGTATTCGGTCTATGAATCATATTAGGCACACCTCCTTACTTCTTCTTGCCGCCGGTCTTGCCTTCCTTACGGCGAATGACCTCATCGGCATACTTGATACCCTTGCCCTTATAGGGTTCGGGGGGTCTTTTCTCGCGGATCTCAGCCGCAAACTGACCGACCTTCTGCTTGTCGCAGCCCTTGACGACGATCTGGTTCTGGCTGGGGCACTCGATGGTGATGTCGTCGGTATCCTCGACAATCACCTGATGAGAGAAGCCCAGGTTCATAATGCACTGCTTGCCCTGCTTCTGGACACGATAGCCCACGCCGTTGACATCAAGGGTCTTGGAAAAGCCCTTGGTGACGCCGGTGACCATGTTATCCACCAGAGTACGGGTCAGACCGTGCAGAGAACGGTTCAGCTTCTCGTCATTGGGACGAGTGACGTGAATCACAGCACCATCCACCGCGATGTTCATGTTGGGATGGAACTGATGGGTCAGGGTGCCCAGGGGACCCTTCACAGTTACCACATTGCCTTCCTCCACGGTGACTTCTACACCGGCAGGAATGGCAATGGGCTTTCTACCAATTCTGCTCATGACTAATCCCCTTTCTCACCAAACATAAGCGAGGACCTCACCGCCGACATGAAGCTCGCGGGCTTTCTTGTCGGTCATGACGCCCTTTGAAGTGGAGACGATGGCGATGCCCAGGCCGCGCAGCACGCGGGGCAGCTCGTCAGCGCCGGCATACACCCGCAGGCCGGGCTTGGAAACACGGCGCAGACCGGTGATGGCCTTTTCGTTGCCATTGTACTTCAGGGTAATCTTGATGATACCCTGGGTGTTGCCATCCAGCAGCTGGAAGTTCTTGATATAGCCTTCCTCCAGCAGGATGTTGGCAATGGCCTTTTTCATGTTGGATGCAGGGATCTCAACTGTGGGATGCTTGGCAGAATTCGCATTGCGGATTCTGGTGAGCATATCTGCAACAGGATCAGTGATATGCATGATATTGACCTCCTTAAAATAAAGGTTACAGGCTTTCGCCTGTGAAGATACCAGAGTATCGGGCGAATGTGAGCCGCAGGAGAGCGGGTTATTCTCTCCCCGGCCCCATCTTCGCCGGACTTCTGACATCTTATTAACATTTCATTGCCCTTGCGGGGGCCGGGCGGACTGCGCCGCCCGGAGACGGGGGAAACGCCTCCCGGATTTCAGAGAAATTACCAGGATGCCTTTCTGACCCCGGGGATCTCGCCCTTATAGGCCAGCTCGCGGAAACAGATACGGCACAGACCATAGTCGCGCAGATAAGCGTGAGGACGGCCGCACAGCTTGCAGCGGTTGACGCGGCGGGTGGAATACTTCGGCGTCTTCTGCGCCTTTAAAATCATAGACTTCTTCGCCATTGTTCAAATTCCTCCCTATTACTTGCTGAAGGGGGCGCCCAGCAGCTTCAGCAGCTCGCGGCCCTCCTCATCGGACTCGGCAGTGGTGACCATAATGATGTCCATGCCGCGGATCTTTTCGACCTGGTCGTACTCGATCTCAGGGAAAATCAGCTGCTCCTTGATGCCCACGGCATAGTTGCCGCGACCGTCGAAGGAGTCAGGAGAAATGCCGCGGAAGTCGCGGACACGGGGCAGCGCCACGTTGAACAGTCGATCCAGGAACTCCCACATCTTATCGGAGCGCAGTGTAACCTTTGCGCCGATGGGCATTCCCTCACGCACCTTGAAGTTAGCCACGGACTTCTTGGCCTTGGTGATGATGGCCTTCTGACCGGTGATCTGGCCCAGCTCCTTGACCACGGAATCCAGCGCCTTGGAGTTGTCCCGGGCGTCGCCGCAGCCCACGTTCACCACGATCTTCACCAGACGGGGAATCTGCATGGTGGACTTATAGCCGAACTTCTGCATCAGGGCAGGAGCAACTTCCTCATTGTACTTCGCCTTCAAATTGGGTGTATATTCAGACATGATTCATTCGCTCCTTTCCTTAAATCTCTGCGCCGCACTTCTTGCAGATGCGAACCTTCTTGCCCTCGCCCAGCTTGACAGCGTGACGGGTGGGCTTGCCGCACTTGGGGCAGACGCGCTCCACCTTGCAGGCGTAGATGGGCGCTTCCTTCTTGACCAGGCCGCCCTCGTTCATCTGACCGGAGCCGGTCTGCTGGGGACGGGTAGCGCGGGTAACAACGTTGACGCCCTCCACTACGACCTTGCCGCTCTTGGGCATGACCTGCATCACGCGGCCGGTCTTGCCCTTGTCCTTGCCGGACAGGACGATGACGGTGTCCTCTTTTTTAATGCTCATTTTCATAGTTCCGTTACCCCCTTACTCAAATCACTTCGGGGGCGAGGGACAGGATCTTCATAAAGTCCTTGTCGCGCAGCTCTCTGGCCACCGGCCCAAAGATACGGGTACCTCTGGGGGTTTTGTCCTCCTTGATCAGGACGGCTGCGTTCTCATCGAAGCGGACGTAGGAGCCGTCTGCCCGGCGCACGCCGCGAACGGAGCGAACGATAACTGCCTTGACGACCTCGCCCTTCTTCACCGTGCCGCCGGGGGTCGCCTTACGCACGGAGGCAACGATGGTGTCGCCGATATTGCCGTACTTGCGGGTGGAGCCGCCCAGGACGCGGATGCACTTGATTTCCTTGGCGCCGGTATTATCGGCAACCTTCAGAAAAGTTTCCTGCTGAATCATACTGGCACCTCCTTACTTGACCTTCTCGACGATCTCAACCAGGCGCCAGCGCTTATCCTTGGACAGGGGGCGGGTTTCCATCACGCGGACGCGGTCGCCCACGCGGCACTCGTTGTTCTCGTCATGAGCCTTCAGCTTATAGGTTCTCTTTACGATCTTCTTATACAGAGGATGGGCCACGCGGTCTGCAATGGCGACCACGATGGTCTTGTCCATCTTGTCAGACACGACCAGGCCGACTCTGGTTTTACGGGAAGATTCTCTGTTAGCCATTGTTCAGTTCCTCCTCTTAATTTCCAGACTTTTCGACCAGAATGG
Source organism: Oscillospiraceae bacterium (assembly GCA_021203345.1). GTDB lineage: Bacteria > Bacillota > Clostridia > Oscillospirales > Oscillospiraceae > JAJQBJ01. The sequence goes on along the minus strand of JAJQBJ010000102.1, from coordinate 7,965 downwards.
TCTTTACACGGGCGATATCCTTTTTCACGTCAGCGATCTTGCCGGGATTCTCCAGCTGGTTGGTGGCATGCTGAAGGCGGAGATAGAACAGGTCCTTCTTCAGCTCTGCCAGCTTGGCCTCCAGCTGATCGGGGGTCATCGCGCGGACTTCCTTAGCCTTCATCATTCTTCACCGCCATTCTCAGTCTCGGCAGTCGCGGGGACCTCGGCCTTGATGACCTTGGTCTTGATGGGCAGCTTGTGGCTGGCCAGACGCAGGGCCTCGCGGGCGACGTCCTCGGAAACGCCGGCGATCTCAAACATCACGCGGCCGGGCTTGACCACGGCCACCCAGTATTCGGGGGAGCCTTTACCGGAACCCATGCGGGTTTCAGCGGGCTTCTGGGTGATGGGCTTATCGGGGAAGATCTTGATCCACACCTTGCCGCCACGCTTGGTATAACGGGTCATGGCGACACGGGCGGCCTCGATCTGGTTGCTGGTGATCCATGCAGGCTCCAGCGCCTGGAGGCCATACTCACCGTAGGTGACAGTGTTGCCGCGGGTCGCCTTACCCTTCATACGGCCTCTGTGCTGGCGGCGATATTTCACTCTCTTGGGCAGCAGCATCAGCGAGCGCCTCCTTCCTTCGGAGCATTGTTGTTCTGGCGGTAACCGCCCTGACGGCGGTCGCCATTCTGGTTGTTGCGATTGCGGTTGTAGCCACCCCGACGATCGCCATCCCGGCGGGGACGACGCTCACGGCGCTCCTGATAGGGCTTGGTGGTGTCCAACGTGCGGGGAGTGGTACGCAGAGCCTGGCTCAGCACCTCTCCCTTATAAATCCACACCTTGATGCCGATGCGGCCATAGGTAGTGGCGGCCTCTGCAAAGCCGTAGTCGATGTCGGCACGGATGGTCTGCAGAGGAATGGTACCGTCATGATAATGCTCGGTACGGGCGATCTCGGCGCCGCCCAGACGGCCGCCGCAGCTGCACTTGATGCCCTTGGCGCCGGCGCGCATGGCGCGGCCCATGGCGTTCTTCATGGCGCGGCGGTAGGAAACACGCTTCTCCAGCTGAGCGGCGATGTTCTCGGCCACCAGCTGAGCGTCCATATCAGGGCTCTTGACCTCGACAATGTTCAGCAGAACAGGCTTGCCGATCATGGCCTCGATCTCCTTGCGGAGACGCTCGACCTCCTCGCCGCCCTTGCCGATCACGACGCCGGGACGGGAGCAGTGCAGATAAATGCGGACCTTGGCGTTATCACGCTCGATCTCGATCTTGGGAACGCCGGCGGAGTACAGCTTCTTCTTCAGATACAGACGCAGCTTATGATCCTCAGCGATCAGGTCGCCGACCTTCTCGTTGCTTGCATACCAGCGGGAATCCCAGTCTTTAATGACGCCCACGCGGAATCCGTGGGGATTAACTTTCTGACCCATGTTCTACCTCCTCGCTTACTTTTCGCTCACAACAACGGTGATGTGAGAAGTTCTCTTGTTGATCCGATAGGCCCGTCCCTGTGCCCGGGGCATCATCCGCTTCAGGATGGGGCCGGGGTTGGCATAGGTGGCGGACACATACAGCTTCTCAGGGTTCATGCCGTAGTTGTTCTCAGCGTTGGCTGCGGCGCTTTTCAGCACCTTCAGCAGCAGTTCGGACGCAGCCTTGGGAGTTGCCATCAGGATGGCGGTGGCAGCCTCTACATCCTTGCCCCGGATCAGGTCACAGACGATCTGGACCTTGCGGGGAGAGATGCGGGCATATTTCAGTTCAGCTCTTGCTTCCATTTCGTCCTCCTTACTTCGTCTTGGCGCCAGCATGGCCCTTGAAGGTACGGGTGGGAGCAAATTCGCCCAGCTTGTGGCCGACCATATCCTCGGTCACATAGACGGGAACGTGCTTTCTGCCGTCATGCACAGCGATGGTGTGGCCAACGAAGGAGGGGAAGATGGTGGACGCGCGGGACCAGGTCTTCAGAACCTTCTTTTCGCCGGTCTTGTTCATTTCGTCGACCCGCTTCAGCAGCTCGGGAGCGCAAAAGGGGCCTTTCTTGATGCTTCTGCTCATAATTTACTGCCTCCTTACTTTGCGCCGCGGCGCTTGACGATGAACTTATCGGTGCGGTTCTTCGTCTTGCGGGTCTTGTAACCCATGGCGGGCTTACCCCAGGGGGTAACAGGGCCGGGACGACCCACAGGGCTCTTGCCCTCGCCGCCGCCGTGGGGATGGTCGTTGGGGTTCATCACGGAGCCGCGGACGGTGGGCCGCCAGCCCATGTGGCGCTTCCGACCGGCCTTACCGATGGAGATGTTGGCGTGGTCGATGTTGCCCACCTGACCGATGGAAGCCTTGCAGTCCATGCGGATATAGCGATACTCGCCGGAGGGCAGACGAACCTGAGCCATCTTGCCTTCCTTCGCCATCAGCTGCGCGGCGACGCCGGCGGAACGAACCAGCTGAGCGCCCTTGCCGGGATACAGCTCGATGTTGTGGATCACGGTGCCGGTGGGGATGTTTGCGATGGGCAGGGCGTTGCCGGGCTTGATATCAGCGCCGGCGCCGGACTCTACGACATCGCCGGCCTTCAGGCCCACGGGAGCCAGGATATAGGCCTTGGTGCCGTCCTCGTACTGAATCAGTGCGATATAGGCGGAGCGGTTGGGATCATACTCCAGACGCTGAACGGTGGCCTTGCCTTCCTTCTGGCGCTTGAAGTCGATGACACGATATTTTCTGCGGTTGCCGCCGCCGTGATGACGGACGGTGATTCTGCCGTAGCTGTTGCGGCCGGTGCTCTTCTTGAGGACCTCAGTCAGAGTGCGCTCCGGCTTTGCATGCTTGTCAATGCCGTCAAAGCCGGAAACCGTCATGTGACGTCTGGCCGGGCTTGTCGGCTTATAAGTCTTAATCGCCATTTGCGTAACCTCCTTCTTAAATCATTCCCTCGAAGAACTCGATGGTCTTGGAATCCTCGGTCAGCCGGACGACTGCCTTTTTCCAGTTGGGGCGACGGCCCTCTACATAGCGCAGGCGCTTCTTCTTGCCGTCATAGTTCATGGTATTGACCTTGGCCACCTTGACGCCGAAGATCTCCTCCACCGCCTTGGCGATCTCGATCTTGTTGGCGCGGCGATCCACCTCAAAGGTGTACTTCTTCAGTTCGCCCTCGGCCATGGACTGTTCGGTGATGATGGAGCGCTTGATGATGTCGTAAGCGTTCATTATGCGAACACCTCCTCGATGACAGCCAGAGCAGCCTGATCGATCACCAGGTTCTTAGCATTCACGATGTCGTAGACGTTGATCAGCTTGGCCGGTGCGGTCACGACGTTGGGAATATTCCGGGCGGAGAGAACAACAGTGTCGTTCACGTCCGGGGTGATGACCAGGCTCTTGCCCGCGTTCACCGCGTTCAGCAGGTTAGCCATGGTCTTGGTCTTGGGAGCCTCGATGCTCAGGTCGTCGATGACGATGATCGCGCCCTCCGCCGCCTTGGCGGACAGAGCGGACTTCAGCGCCAGGCGCTTGAGCTTCTTATTCAGCGTATAGCGATAGCTGCGGGGCTTGGGCGCAAACACCACGCCGCCGTGGGTCCACTGAGGAGCGCGGGTGCTGCCCTGACGGGCGTGACCGGTGCCCTTCTGACGCCAGGGCTTGATGCCGCCGCCGGAAACCTCTGCACGGGTCAGAGAGCTCTGGGTACCCTGCCGGCAGTTGGCCAGATGGTTCTTGACCACCGCATGAACAGCCCCTTCGTTCGGCTCGATACCGAACACGGACTCAGCCAGCTCGACCTCGCCCACCTGGGCGCCGGCCATGTTAAAAACATTTGCTTTAGGCATTTATGACACTCTCCTTCCGTTAGTGATTTCTTGCAGATGCCTTCTGCGGATTGACGCGGGCGGAAGCCTTCTGCGGGTTCAGGCTGATGCCGGCGGCAGCGCCCTTCTCGCGGATGTTCTTGACCGTGCTGCGGATCAGCACGATGCCGCCCTTGGGGCCGGGAACCGCGCCCCGGATGGCGATCAGGTTGCAGCTTGCGTCAACCTTGGCGATATCCAGGTTCTCGATGGTGACCTGATCCACGCCCATGTGACCTGCGCCGATCTTGCCGGGCATGATGCGGGAGGGAGTGGAGCACGCGCCCATGGAGCCTGCATGACGGTGGACAGGGCCGCCGCCGTGTGCCATGGGGGTACGCTGGGCATTGTAACGCTTGATAACGCCTGCATAGCCCTTACCTTTGCTGATGCCGGTCACGTCCACGTGATCGCCCTCAGCAAACACGCCGGCGTCGATTACGTCGCCCACGTTCAGCTCGTCGCTGTTGTCCAGTTGGAACTCTTTCAGCACCTTCTTGGGTGCTACGCCAGCCTTCTTCAGGTGTCCCAGTTCAGGCTTGGTCAGCTTTTTTTCCGCCACGTCCTGGAAGCCCAGCTGCACCGCGGTGTAACCGTCCTTCTCAGGCGTCTTTTTCTGCACGACTGTGCAGGGGCCGGCTTCGATTACCGTAACGGGGATAACCTTGCCGTCGGCATTGAAAATCTGGGTCATGCCCACTTTTCTGCCGATAATTGCCTTTTCCATGTTGGTTCCTCCTTATTAAGGTTATTGGTTGAAGAACTTGGCCATTGGGCTGCCATTGGTTCTTCAACTTGACCCGCCTGTCTCGATCAGGCGACAGGCAGCGGGTACAACAAAGTTAAGATATCAGAGCTTGATTTCGATATCCACACCGGCGGGCAGCTCCAGATTCATCAGAGCCTCCACGGTCTTGGCGCCGGGGTTGGAGATGTCGATCAGTCTCTTATGAGTGCGGCGCTCGAACTGCTCACGGCTGTCCTTGTACTTATGGGTAGCACGCAGGATGGTGACGATCTCTTTCTTGGTGGGCAGAGGGATGGGGCCGGAGACGGCGGCGCCGGTGCGCTTTGCAGTCTCTACGATCTTCTCTGCGCTCTGATCAATGAGCTGATGGTCGTAAGCCTTCAAGCGGATGCGAATCATATTGGTGGTTGCCATTGTTTGTTTCCTCCTTGACATACGAAGTGATTCTTTGGGTCACGCTTCGTACGGCCGAAATCTTTGAACACTTTCCCGTGCGTATCATCGACGGGCATAAGGAAAACCGGCGGAAAAAGCCGGCCGGTTTGTGTTTCCACCCATGGGGACAGTGTGCAAACATTTCTCAGCCGCCCGATTAACGGACATACTCCGCGGAAGTTACCGGCTTTCGCCGCAATCTCCCGCATCATCGCAGACTGCACCCTTTACAGGCGCTCTAACATTTTATCGTAATTGTTACCCGATGTCAAGAACTTTTTTCGTTTTTTTCTCGGCTTTTTTCCCGACATTTCGGGCCGTCCGGGGACGGAATCCCGGCGTTTCCTCCAAAGCAAACGCCGGGCCTTCCCGTTTATTGATTTTTGCCGTAACGCAGGGGCTGAGAAACCTTCCGATTGAACAAGTCGATCAGCGGCCCCATAAAGAAGGCGGTGATGATGGTTCCCACGCCGATCATGCCGCCCAGACGGAACCCCATCAGCGCGAACCCGACAACCACACAGACCAGGTCAGTGCCCACCCGGAGGAACCGGAAGGGAGCCTTTGTCCGCTTGTCCAGCACCAGCGCCCACACGTCATAGGTGGACACGCCCAGGTCGGCGGTGAAGTACATGGAGCTGGAAAGGCACAGAATGGGCAGCGCCACCACCAGCATACACACCCGAATGGGCAGATTGGGATTCGGAATCAGCCACTCGATCAGCGCCTGGGAATACTGGGCCACATAGCCCAGCAGGAACAGATTGATGAGCGTTCCCAGTCCGATGTAGTGCCGGTCTACGATAAACATTCCCGCCAGCAGCACAATATTGATACAGATGTACAGCGTTCCGAAGGGAATCGGAATCACATTGTTCAGCCCGGCACAAAGCACCTGAAAGGGGTCTACGCCAAGCTGGGAGGCCTTGAACAGTCCCACAATCACGCCGTTGATCAGAACGCCCGCTATGGTCATCCAGATCCGCCTTGTCATCTCTTTCATTTTTCCGTCCTCCTTGACAGCAAAGATTGCCCGGCACAGCATCGTGCCGGAATATATATAGTCAGCAAGCAAAATCATATCAGCTTGCCGGGAATTGTCAAGGGATTTGTGGTTTTCTTTTGGGCAGCATCCGTTGCGCCCGATCTCCCACAATACCCATTGACTTCCTAGGAATTAGAGGGTATACTGGGAGATGAAATCCGACCGCAGGAGGCGGTTCCATGATATACGCAGACAATGCGGCCACGACCCGGCCATCGGAGGCCGCGATTCAGGCCATGCTGCCCTGTTTCCGGACGAACTACGGCAATCCGTCCAGCCTCCACGGGCTGGGGCAGTCCGCCGGTGAAAGCCTGTTCGCCGCCAGGGAGACGATTGCCCGCTGTCTGAACTGCCAGTCCCGGGAGATCACCTTCACCTCCGGCGGCAGCGAGGCGGACAATCAGGCCATTCGTTCCGCCGCGGCCTGGGGCGCAAAAAACGGGAAACGGCACATTCTCTCCACCGCCTTTGAGCATCATGCGGTGCTGCGCCCGCTGGAGGAGCTGGCCCAACGGGGCTTTGAGGTGGAGCTGCTGGACGTATCCCGGGGCCACACCGTCACCGCCGCCCAGGTGGAGGCGGCGCTGCGACCGGACACCTGTCTGGTTTCCGTGACGTACGCCAACAACGAAATCGGCTCCATCCAACCCATCGGAGAAATCGGGGCCGTCTGCCGACAACGGGGCGTGCTGTTCCACACCGACGCGGTGCAGGCCGTGGGCCATTTGCCCATCGACGTACAGGCAGAGAACATTGACTATTTATCTCTCTCCGCCCACAAATTCCACGGCCCTAAGGGTATCGGCGCGTTGTACTGCCGTCAGGGTGCGCCCTTGAGCAGCCTGATTCTGGGCGGCGCACAGGAGCGGGGCCGCCGGGCGGGTACGGAAAATCTTCCCGCCATTGCGGGCATGGCCACCGCTCTGGACGAGTGCTGCGCCCATTTGGAGGAAAACCGCCGCAAGGTTTCCGCCCTCCGGGACAGGCTGATTCAGGGATTATGCCGCATCCCCCATTCCGCGCTGAACGGCGACCCGGAAAACCGTCTGCCCGGCAACGTCAGCCTTTGCTTCGAGGGCGTGGAGTCCGAATCGCTGCTGATTCTGCTGGATCAGCGAGGCATTTGCGCCGGGGCCGGGGCTGCCTGCGCCTCCGGTTCTCTGGAACCGAGCCATGTTCTGCTGGCCATCGGGCGGCCCATGGCCGTGGCCCACGGTGCGCTGCGGCTGTCCCTCAGCGAATACAACACATCAGAGGAAGTGGACGAGATCCTCCGGGTCGTCCCGGAGGTGGTGGAACGCCTGCGGGCCATGTCCCCCGTCTGGCGGGAGCTAACGGAGGGAAAGCGCCCCTTCCTGCTGGCGCCGTGACTTTATATAAGGAGTAACAAGCTATGATCGTATCGACGAAAGGCCGCTTCGCCCTGCGGCTGATGGTAGACCTGGCCCAGCACGCCGGGGAGGAAAAATGCTCTTTGAAGGAGATTGCAGAGCGGCAGGGCCTTTCCCTGAAATATCTGGAGCAGATCGTCGCCATGCTGAACAAGGCGGGGCTGATTCGCTCCACCCGGGGCTACCGGGGCGGCTATCACCTGAACAAGCCCGCCAGCGATTACACCGCCGGGGAAATTCTGCGGGCCACCGAGGGAAATATGCTGGTGCTGCCCTGTCTGGACGAGGATCAGCCCCCCTGCGAGGAGAGGCGCTCCTGCGTGACGCTGCCCTTCTGGTCGGGGCTGCAAAACGCCATTGACAGCTATATGGACAGCGTGTCGCTGGAGGATTTGATTAAACAGTTTGAAATCTCCTCCAAAGAGGGGAACTATGTGCTGTGATTTGTAGGTTTGTCAATCATACTTTACACTCCGGAAAAGAAGAAAGGACATCTTT
>JAJQBJ010000042.1 GCA_021203345.1 Oscillospiraceae bacterium | reverse complement strand
GTAGTCTCGAATTTTTGCTTTTTCGAGTGTCTACTCTAAGGGGACTATATCAGGACGCGGTGGGGCATCTGCTCGACAATATGGGTGGTGGTAAAGGTCTCGGCGGTGAGGTCGCCCTCCGCCCGACGGAAGGGCTTATGTACAGCCAGCTTCAGGCAATGGGAGTTGAACACCAGCGTATAGCCCGCAATGCCCGTCGTGGACTGATAGGCTTTGGAGATACCGCCGTCAATGACGAACAGCTTTCCGCCGCATTTCACCGGGTTCTCCCCCCGTTTGACCGGGACATGACCGTTGATGATGTGGGAATGTTCCGGGTCGAGGCCGAAATCCTCCAGAATGTGATTGACCGTCTCCTCGTTTTCATAGAGCTTGTAATAGGCGTTCTTCGGCTCCTCCCGCAGCTCCTTGGCGGTGGTGAAATACCGCTCGAAGGTGGTAATACGAGCCTTGCCGAACAGGGACGACTTTGCCCCGCACCAGAGATACCACAGGAAATCCACGCTCTCCGGCTCATGGCGGTAATAGGCCTGCCGAACCACGGTGTTCAGCGCATCCAGCAGGGCCTTGCCCGCATAGGACTTCTCCCCCAGCTGAACGGACTGGAAGGAACCGTCCTCGTTCATGGGGATACAGCCGTGATAGAGCAGGTTCCCGTTGATGGCCTTGTACATGGAGCCGTGGGACAGAATAAAGTCCATGTGCCGTTTCAGGTTCACGGAATGGCGGAAGGACGCGGCGATGCCGTCCACCAGGGCCTGCTCCTCCTCGGACAGGGCATAGGGGTCTTCCGGGTTCACTGTGGGGAAGTTGCTGTCCGTCAGTGGGTATTCCACGCCGTTGACGGTAAGCGTATTGTTCTCCAGGTTCAGCTTGTCCAGCAGCAGACGATCCTCCATGCCGTATTCCGGGTGCCGGAGAATCAGCTGTCCCTCCAGCTTGAACATGATGATGGCGACTGCCTTGTGCATTTTCGCGGCCAGCTGCGGGTCAACTGGGTCATAGGTGTTCTCATCCAGGATATGCGGCATAAAGGCGGTGCAGGGGTCGTCCTGATAGGTGGCGGCTGCAAACATGGACAGCGGACGGAGGTTGATGCCGTAGCCGTCCTCCAGCATATCAAAGTTGTTGTAGCTGATGGCGATGCGAAGCACGGAGAACAGGCAGACCAGGTTGCCGCTGACCGCCCCGATCCAGTCAATATCGTGGTTGCCCCACTGAATATCCACATCATGATAGTATTCCAGCTCGTCCAGGATCTTGTTGGCGCCCGGGCCGCGGTCAAAGATATCCCCGATGATGTGCAGGTTGTCCACGGTCATATGCTGAATCAGATAGCACAGGTTGGAGATCACCCCGTCCCCAACGCCGGAATCAATGGCGGAGGTGATGATCTCCTGGAAATAGCGCTGCTTGTCCACGTCCGTAGTGTCCGTCACCAACAGCTCGTCGATGATAAAGCGATAGCGGTGGCTGATGACCTGCTGCACCCGCGCCTTGGGGTACTTGGAAGCCACCTCCCGGCACACGGGAATCAGCCGGTTGATGATGATACCGCACCATTCGTCATAGTTCTCGCAGGTCTGGTGCTTTTTCCGCAGGATGGTGTCCGGGTAGTAGATCAGCGAGGCCAGCTCCAGCCGATTTGCCTCCGACAGGGTGTGGGCGTAGAGCATCTCGATTTTGTCCCGGATGTTGCCCGAACCGGAGCGCAGCAGATGGATGAACGCCTCATGCTCCCCGTGCAGGTCGCTGAAATAATATTCCGTTCCCTTGGGCAGCTGCATGATGGCCCTCATGTTCACAATGGCGGTGCTGGCCTCCTCCACGGTAGGGTATTGCTCCGCCAGCAGGCGGAGGTATTCCATGTCGTGGGTGTGTGTGGTGGTATTAAGCATAGGATTGTCCCTCACTTTTGGAGAAATTTTCTAACTCTGATGCAATCAGTTTACTCCAAATCGGAGGAAATTGCAATGGGTACGGGAAATTTTACATCTATATTGCATAAATTGACCTGCTCCCCGGAGCCGTCACACAGCCGCCGCGCCAGGCAGGGGCTTTCTGCCCTCCACCTGCACGGTCAGCCCGCCGCCGTTTGCGTTCACCAACAGTGTATCTCCCCGGGACAGCCTGCCCCGCAGCAGCAGCTCCGCCGCCGGGTTCTCCACGTCCTCCCGAATTTTCACCCGCAGAGGGCGGGCGCCGCTCTCCGGGGTGGCGGAGGCTGCAATCAACTCCACCGCCGCCTGGGTATATCGCAGGACAATGCCCTTTTTCCGCAGTCGCTTCCCCACATCCTCCAGCAGCTTTCCCGCGATGCGGCACAGCTCCGTTTGGGACAGCGGCTGAAAGCAGACGATCTCGTCCACCCGGCCCAGCAGCTCCGGGCGGAAGGTTTGCCGCAGCACAGACAGAACAGTTTCCCGCCGCAGTCGGCTGGGATCGCCGCCGCCCTGAAAGCCCAGCGGCGCACGGCAGGCCAGCAGCCGCTCCGCCCCGGCGTTGGAGGTCATGACAATCACCGTGTTGCGGAAGTCCGCCACCCGGCCCACATTGTCCGTCAGGCGACCGTCCTCCAGGATTTGAAGCAGCAGATTGCAGACCTCCTCGTGGGCCTTTTCCAGCTCGTCGAACAGCACCACGGAATAGGGCTTCTGCCGTATTTTCCGGGTCAGCTGTCCCCCTTCCTCAAAGCCCACATAGCCCGGCGGAGAGCCGACCAGCCGGGACACGGAGTTCGGTTCCCGGTATTCCGACATATCAAAGCGCACCATGGCCCCCTCACCGCCGTATAAAGCCTCCGCCAGAGCCTTGCACAGCTCGGTTTTTCCCACACCGGAGGTGCCGCAGAACAGGAACGAGCCGACAGGCCGGTTCCCCTCCTGTAACCCGGCCCGGCTGCGCCGGATGGCGGCGGCGATGGCGGAGATTGCCTCGTCCTGTCCGATGACCCGGCGGTGCAGCTCCTTTTCCAGATTCAGCAGACGGGCGGCCTCGCTTTTGGAGATATTTTGCACCGGAACCCCCGTCCACTGGGAGACGATGCGGGCCACGTCCTTGCCTGTGACGGACAGAGTTCCCAGCCCATTCTGCCAGCCGTTTTTCGCCGTTTCATACTGGTCGTGAAAATTGTCCACCGCATCCCGCAGGAGGGCGGCCCGCTCAAAGTTCATTACGGCCACGGCCTCGTCCAGTTCCTCCTCCGCCTGGGTCAGGCGACCCTTCAGCTCGTCCAGCTCCGGCGGCGCGGAGGAGGCCCGCATTCGCACGGCGGCGGCTGCCTCGTCCATCAAGTCCACCGCCTTGTCCGGTAAAAAGCGGTCAGGCAGATAACGGATGGATAAATCCACCGCAGAGCGCACCGCATCGTCCGTAATGGACAGATGATGAAACATCTCATACCGGCTACGCAGCACGTTCAGAATATTTATCGCGTCGGCGCGGGTAGGCTCGTCCACCTGCACCGGCTGAAAGCGCCGCTCCAGAGCGGAGTCCTTTTCAATATGCTTTCGATATTCCTCCCGGGTGGTGGCCCCGATGATTTGCAGCTCTCCCCGGCTGAGGGCGGGCTTTAAAATGTTGGAAGCGTCGATCGCGCCCTCGGCGGAACCGGCCCCCACCAGGGTATGCAGCTCGTCCAGAAAGAGGATAATATTCCCCGCCCGCTGTACCTCAGTGGTCAGGCGCTTCATCCGTTCCTCGAACTCGCCCCGATATTTCGTCCCCGCCACCATGGCGGGCAGGTCGATGGCCAGAATCCGCTTTCCCCGCAGAAGCTCCGGAACCTGCCCGGCCCGAACCCGCCGGGCCAACTCCTCCACAATGGCGGTTTTGCCCACGCCCGCCTCTCCAATCAGCACCGGGTTGTTTTTGGAGCGGCGAATGAGGATTTGAATCACCCGTCTCAGCTCCCGATCCCGCCCGGAAACCGGGTCCAGCCTGCCCTCTCCCGCCATCCAGGTCAGATCCCGGGAAAACTGCTCCATCAGCCGGGAATCCCGCACCGGCTCAGACTCTCTGGCTCTGCCGTTTTTGGGGTTCGGATAGCTCTCGCCGCCTAAGTAGGCGAATACCGAAGTATACAGCCGTTTTTGATCCACCTTTGCCGCCCGCAATGCCATAACGCCGCCTCCTTCACGCTGGCTCACCACCCCCGCCAAAAGGTGGATGGTACCGATCTGCTTCTTCCCTCTCCCGGACGCCTCCGCTGCCGCCTGGCGGATGATGGTGCGGAATCGGGCCGTCACGCCCAGAGAAATGCTCCCCGGCGCGCCCAGCCCCGCAGAGGTGGACACTGCCTCCGTCAGCTTATCCTCCCGAAGGCCGCTGCTGTCCAGCAGCTCCGCCGCCGTTGAACCCGCCGTTTGCAGCAGGCCCAGCAGCAGATGCTCGCTGCCCACATAGCAATGGCCCATGCGCTCCGCGTTGTCCCAGGCCAGGAGAATGGCCGTTCTCGCCTTTGCCGTAAACTGTCGCTGCTTCATCGCTTCGGCTGCTCCTCCTCTCCCGTTTTTGGCGTTTGCCCGGCGGATTCGCCCCCGCGGGACGGGTGCGGGGCGCTATGCTCCAAATGGGCAAGCGCCGGGACAATACTTCCTGCAGCCTCAAAATCCGCCCCTTCGTTTCCTTTTCGACTCATTCCGTTACCGCTCCTTTCCAATTCTTTAACTTGTTAAATCATAGCACTCCAGTAGGACTAAGAAATCGGTTCCAGTCCCTACTATTATCTGGTTTTTGAGAAAATTTATACTTTCGAAAATTGCAAGTGCAAGTTGAACACATCCGCGAAAAGCTTCAATAGAGT
>JAJQBJ010000156.1 GCA_021203345.1 Oscillospiraceae bacterium | reverse complement strand
TGTAGTCTCGAATTTTTGCTTTTTCGAGTGTCTACTCTAAGGGGACTATATCATCCTTGCTTTAGGGGATATTTTTATGGTTTATGGATGGTTTTCAGCGCTCAGCTGATTTTTACTCCTCGGGGTCGATGAACTCGTCGGAATCCATGTACTTGACAGCCTCCATAGCCGCGATACGGCCGGAGTTCAGAGCATAGGACATAGTGGAGCCGGGGTTGTAGAAGCAATAGTCGCCTGCGAACACACCGGCGGTGTCGTTGCCGCAGCCATACAGGCCGGGGATGGGGTTCAGAGAATTGTTCAGAACCTGCATGTTCTCGTTGACGGTCAGGCCGCCCAGGGAACCGTAGCCGGAGGGGAAGTGACGGGCCACATAGTAGGGCGGGGTGGTGATGGGCTTCAGGAAGCGATGATCCTTGGTGAACTGATAGTCATAGCCGTTGGCCCAGCCATTGCACATGGCGTTGTACTCCTCGATGGTGGCCTTCAGGTTCTCCAGATTCACGCCGGTGACCTCGGCGATCTCCTCCAGGGACTGGCACTCGAAGAAGTTGCGCTCCACATCGTCGGCATAGGAAACGCTCTTGTCCTCGGAGGCAAAGACGGAGTTCTCTGCGGCGGACTTCACGCCGGCGAAGTACAGCTCCTTCTCATGCTCCCAGTTGTCCATGGTCTTGATGTTGTGGTGATAGGTGATGTAATCCAGGCCATGCTCCTTGTAGTACTCCACGATCTTGGAGTCGATGATGGAGATACCCACATGGTGCTTCTGCTGGAGCAGGGAGTTGCCGGTGAAGGTGGTGTTGTCCATATGCTCCTCGTTGAAGAAGCGCTTGCCGTCCAGGTTCACCAGCAGGTTGGGCTGACGCATGACCTCGGACAGGGTCTTGAACACATCGGTGGTGCCGGGGGTGTTATAGGTGACCTCCATAAAGATGTTGGCCTTCTTCGCGCCGATGGCCCAGGCCATATTGATGCCGTCGCCGTCGATGCCGGGGATACGGAAGGTGAACATATCAACGCCCCACTTCCAGCCCATGTACTTCTCGATCATGTCGACGTTGTTGCCGATACCGCCGGTAGCCACGATGACCGCGTTGCACAGGCACTCGATCTCCTCGCCGTCATCAGACTGGGCGATAACGCCGCAAACCTGACCCTGAGAGCCGATGAGAATCTGCTTAACAGAGGTGTTCAGCACGATCTCAGCGCCCAGCTCCTTGGCGTGCTCGGTCATGGTCTTGATCATCACGGAAGCGCCGCGCTCAGTGGGCTTGGTGGTGCCGGGAACCTTGACCATATGCTGCGTTGCATGGGAGTCCTTGAAATACTTATAAACGCCCAGGAACTCAACGCCCATGTCCTTGACCCACTCATAGGTGCTGCCGGACATATTGAACCAGCGGCGAACCAGCTTGGCGTCGGACTTCCAGTGCGTATACTCCATGAAGAAGTTGAACGCATCATCCAGCGTCCAGTCGTTGGTCATCGTCTCCTTCTGGAGCTGGGACTCCACGGCCAGGAACGCCATGCCCATGTTGGCAGCGCCGCCGGTGGTGCCGGATTTTTCAAAGGCGACAACGGTGCCGCCACCGGTTTCGTTCAGGGATTGCTGGGCCTGTGTGGTCGCAGCCAGACCGGACATACCACAGGCAACGACGACTACGTCGGCTTCCATTTGTTTCATAGTTATTTTCCTCCCATTAGTGAAGTGAGCAAATCAGGGGCCAAAGGGCCTGATTCAGCATTTATATTTCCACCCTGTCCCACCAGGCGGCAGGACAGGGATTGGAACCGTATTCCCGCAGAGCCGCGAAGAAGCGTTTACCCTCTGCGGCGGCGGCGACCGCCACCGGCGTTCTGGCCGAAGGAGCCAACCGGCACGGGGTCCACCGGGCAGGGCGGCTTGATGGGGCCGCACTTCTTGATGGCGCCCTTGGGACAGACAGACAGGAACTTCTGGGTCTTGATAGAGTTGTCGTCCTTCTTGACCACATGAATCATCCCGGCGCTGCCGGCGATCACATTGGCGGGGGCCGCCTCCTTGCACTTGCCGCAGGCGTCGCACAAGGCGGGGTCGATGTACAGGCTATAGCAGGCGGCGCAGGCCAGCGCAGCGCAGCACTTCCGGGTGATGTGGCTGCGCCACTCATCCGCATAGGTTTCCAGCAGGGCCTTGACCAGCGTTGCGGCGGTCACGGAAAGGTCGCAGTCGTTGGCCATGATAATCAGCTCGCAGCATTCCTTCAACGTGTCCAGATCCTCCACGGTGCCACGTCCGTTGGAGATATCCTCCGGAATCAGGAACAGCTGATACATACCGTCCCGGCAGAAGGTGCCGTGGCCGCAGGTGGCCTCGTGGGCGGTGTGGGCAATCTGCGCGGCCCATTGAACCGGGCAGACGCTTTCGGGCTTCTTGGCGATGTCTTCCAGGGTGGGAAGCATCTCAGCAGTTTTTTCACAAATCTTTTTCATGATGATCGTTCCCCTCCCCCATTAAAATTGTGTCCACACTCTGTTGTGCTTGATTTGCAGGCGCAGCGGGCATTTCAGGCAGCGCTGGGCTTCCTTCTTGGCCTGTTCCTCGGTAAAGCTCTCGTCCACCTTGACGAAGGAGCAGCTCCGCTCCTCGCAGGGCGTGACCGCGCCGTGCTGACGGGGCAGCTCGCTGAAGTGGTCAATCACGCCGATATGGGGATCGGCGGCGGGCAGATCCACCAGCTTCTCTTCGATATTACCGTCGCCACCCAGCAGCTTGTCGATCTTCTCCGCTGCCTCGCGTCCGCCGGCGATGGCCTGAATGACGGACTTGGTGCCGGTGATCACGTCGCCGGCGGTGTAAACGCCCTCCACGGAGGTCTTGAAGCCGGACTTGCCGGTTTCGGGATCCACCGGATAGCCGGGGCGGTTCAGCTCCAGGCCGAACTCCTCAGTCAGGTTGGTCTTTTGACCGGAGGCGTAGATAATCACGTCACAGGGGACGAATACCTCGCTGTCCGGAATCTTTTCCACTTCCAGACCGTTGGGGCCGAACTTGAAGGAGGAAATGGCAAAGCAGTTCAGGCCGGTGACTCTGCCGTTCTCGTCCTGAGAATAGCCGGTGTTGGAGTAACCGGAATAGAGCTTTACGCCCTCCTCTGCGGCTTGGTCGATTTCCTCGTCGTCAGCGGTCATTTGGCCCTTCTCGCGGCTTTCCAGGCAGACCACGGACACATCCGCGCCCAGACGGGCGGAGACGCGGGCCGCGTCATAGGCCACGTTGCCGCCGCCGTAGACCAGCACCTTCGTGCCGGGGCCAACATGGGGCGTAGGCTCCACGCCCAGGCTCACATCCCGAAGGAAGTCAATGGCGGTCGTCTCCTGTGCGCGGTTGGCGTTGGCCACAGGGATGATCTTGCCGTCAGAGGTGCCCACAGTCACCAAAACCGCGTCATAGTCCTTCTTGACCTCCCGAACGTCCTTGACCTCGCAGTTGTTGACCATCTTCACGCCCGTCTCGGCAATGATGTCGATTTCGGCCTGGAGATCCTCTCGGGGCATCCGATAGGTGGGGATGCCATAGCCCAGCATACCGCCGCAGGTGGGATAACGCTCCAGCACGGTGACGTCATGGCCCTTCTTCGCCAGGTAATAGGCGGCAGTCAGGCCGCAGGGGCCGCCGCCGACCACGGCCACCTTTTTCCCGGTGGCGGGAGCGGTCTTGATGTACTGCGCCTTCCAGCTCTGGGTGGTGTCCCGCTCGGCGGCAAAGCGCTTCAGTCCCTTGATATCCACAGGGCCGTTCAGGCCGTTGCGCTTGCACTGCTTCTGGCAGGTGGAGACGCACACATAGCCCAGGGCATGGGGGAAGGGCACCTTCTGGCGGATGACCGCCACAGCCTCGTCATACTTCCCCTCGCCGATCATGCGGAGATAGCCGGGAATATCAATATGAGCCGGACATTCGGCGGAGCAGGGCACCAGGGCGACCTCCCGCTGTAGATCCTTGCGGAACACGCCCTCCCGATCCTGGAGCGCACCGGTGGGACATACCTCCACGCACGCGCCGCAGAAGCGGCAGTTGGACGCATCCAGGGGCAGATCATGCTCCGTGCCGATATAAGTCTCGCCCGGCATATGGCGATAGTCCAGCACCTTGACGCCCCGCACCTCGTTGCACATCCGGACGCAGCGGCCGCACTGGATGCAGCGCTCCATCTCCCGGTCGATCAGGGGGTTCACCGTGTTGACCTTGGTGCTCTTTTTGGTCACATGGCGCATACTGGGGTTGATGCTGGCGTTCAGATACTGGTACAGCAGCTGAAGCTCGCAGTTGCCAAAGGAGCGGCAGCCGCCGCAGTCGCCAGGATGGCCGGAGAACATAAAGTTCATGGAGCCGCGGCGCAGACGATCCAGCGTTTCGCTCTTGGTCTTGACCACCATGCCCTCCTCCGCAAGGGTGTTGCAGGCAGTGATGGGAGCATCCATCCCGGCGATCTCCACCACGCAGAGCTTGCAGTTGCCCTGGGGCGTCAGATCCGGATGGTAGCACAGATGCGGAATGTAGATGCCCGCATCCAGGGCTGCGTTCAAAACGGAAGTGCCTTCCTCACACTCCACCTGAACGCCGTCAATCGTAAGTTTAAGCATTCCCACAATCGGATACCTCTCAGTCTCTAATTTGCAGTCCGAGCCTTCCCCTTCTGGCAAATTGGAAGGCTCCGGCCCATCTATACATGTATAGTATATAGCAATGTCGCCAAAAATTCTACCCCTTTCTGAAAAAAACTTCTCACAATTTTTGACGAAAATTGCAAGTGCAAGTTGAACACATCCGCGAAAAGCTTCAAT
>JAJQBJ010000070.1 GCA_021203345.1 Oscillospiraceae bacterium | reverse complement strand
TCGCTACTCTTTTTTCCTTTCCCTCATTTGTAAAGTATCATTGTAACACCTACAACCCGCCAAACTATTTTTTTTGAAATAACCCTTGCTTTTTGGCGGCTTTTTTGCTATCATACTAGTCGATGCGTTTATCAGTTTAAGGGAGGAGGTTTGAGCGAAATGGCGAAATGCGAATTTTGTGACAAGGGCGTAACGTTCGGCATCAAGGTGTCGCACTCTCACAGACGTTCTAACAGACCTTGGAAGCCCAACGTGAAGCGTGTTAAGGCAATCGTGGATGGCACCCCCACCCATGTGTATGTCTGCACAAGATGCCTCCGTTCTGGCAAGGTCACCCGTGCGGTGTAATGCAACCAATCGAGTCTATTAAAATCCCGCGTCCGTTTTGATACAGGACGCGGGATTTTCATGTTTCAATTTGAAAAAGCTCGGACAATCAGGCTCAGCCCAGGGGGTGCGCCTTTTCATAGACCTCCTTCAGCCGCTGGTCCAGCATCTGCGCATAGACCTGGGTGGAGGCCCGCTCCACATGGCCCAGCAGCTCCTGAACGGATTGAAGGTCAGCCCCATTTTCCAGCAGATGGGCGGCAAAGGAGTGCCGCAGCGTATGGGGGGTGATCTCCGTTTCGATACCGGCCTTTTCCTGATAGGTTTTCAGCAGCTTCCAAAAGCCCTGACGGGTCATGCGCCTTCCGTTCATGTTGACGAACAGCGCCTCCTCGTCCGGGTCAGCCAGCCGGGGGCGCACCCGCCGCAGGTAGTCCCGCAGGGCCTTCACCGCCCCGGCGTAGATGGAAACCACCCGTTCCCGATTGCGTCCCACACAATGCACCACGCCCAGGCTCAGGTTCAGGTCGGACACGTTCAGCGCCACCAGCTCGGAAACCCGCAGCCCCGTGGCATACAACAGCTCCAGCATCGCCCGGTCGCGCCAGCCCTTGTCGTCCACGCACTCCGGCTGGGCCAGCAGGCGCTCCACCTCCGCGCCGGTCAGGATGCGGGGCAGCTTTTTCTCCGCCTTTTTGGTCTTGAACCCGTCGGAGGGGTTGTCCTGTCTCCGGCCCGTCATGCACATCCAGCGGCACAGGCTGTGAATAGAGGCGATACAGCGGGTGATCGTGGCGGTGCTTTTCCCGGCGGCCTCCAGATAGGCGGCGTAGGCCTCGATGGAGTCCCGGGTCAGGCACGTCATGTCCTCTCTCCCCCGCTGATGGAGCCACTGGTCGAACTGCTCCAGATCCCGCATATAGGAGGCCTGGGTGTTGGGCGCGGCCTTTTTTTCGCCCTTTAAATACTGCTCAAAGGCCAGGAGCAGACTGCTTTTTTTATAATCCTTCAATGTCATCCCTGATTTCTCTCTCTATAATCTCTATAATGAAAGCTGTTCCGCCGCCCGGCACAGCAGGGGCAGCACAGCATAGCGCTCCAGAAACAGATAGAGCGCCGCCAGCAGGACGCAGCTCCCGCAAAGTCTCCAATAGTCACCGGTGTAGATCGGCCCTCTGGCCCGGCCCCGCAGTCGGCACAGCAGCCGTCCCGCCGTGCGCCAGCTCTGCTCGCCCAGAATCACCAGGGCAGGCAGCAGAGCCAGACCAGTCACGCCGAACATCGTCAGCGCGGGATAGTACCCAGCCAGCCCGTAGAGCCGCAAAAAGGTAGCCACAGAGTAGGCCAGGCCGAACCCCTGCCAGGCCAGCACCGCCGGCACGCCCACCAGACCCAGGGCGGTAAAGCCCAGGGCAAACAGCAGCAGGGGAACTCTGACGCAGCGCCAGGCCAGCGGCAGCAGCGCCGTATTCAGCGTGCCGTTCTCAGCGGCGGTCAGATACGGCGCCAAAGAGGCGGCAAGCTCCCCGGTTTCCGCCGAACGGGCGCAAAGGCTCCCGGCGGCAGCCCCCAGCGTAAAGGACAATGCCACCACCGCCAGGGCGGGCACAAGCCCGTCCACCCGCAGCTGAACCGTCCGAATCCAGGTTCGTTTCATTCGCCTCGCCTCCCGGACAATCCTATGCAGGCGCAGGGCAAAATAGAATGGTTACTTCCCCAGTTCGTAGGCCCGGTCAATGCAGCGGCGGAACGTCTCTGCAAAAATGCTCTGGATGTCCATGTCCTCAAAGGCGGACAGGCCCGCTATGGTGGTGCCGCCCGGCGAGCAGACCTCCCGGGTCAACTGCTCGGCGGTCTTTCCGGATTTCATCAGCATCTCCGCTGCGCCGGTCATGGTCTGGGCCGCCATCATCACCGCCATATTGTAGTCAATGCCCCGCTTGACAGCCTCCTTCGCCATGATATCCGCAATCCGGAAAAAGAAGGCCGGGCCGGAGCCGTTCACCGGGATAATATCGTTCATCTTCTCCGCCGGAACCACAAACAGCCCGCCGGCACACAGGAACATGGAGCTGACAAAGCGATAATCCTTCTCCGGCACGTCGCCCATGGGGGTGATGGCCGTGGCTCCCTTCCCCAGGGACAGCGGCGTATTGGGCATCACGCAGATGATATGCGCCTGGGGCAGCCGCTCCTGGAGCCACTTCTGGGAGTAGCCCGCCACAATGGACACCACGGTTTTGGATACCAGCAAATCGTCGATTCCGTCCAGAACCTCCTCGATTTTCTGGGGCTTGACCGCCAGCAGCACAATGTCGCCATACGCCGCAGCCTCCCGGTTGTCCGTGGTCAGATGCACGCCCTGATTCCGCAGCAGGCCCAGCTTTTCCAGATGGGGGTTGGAAATGCAGATCTCATCCGCCCAGACCACCTGATTGATAGCGCCGTTGACGATGGCCTGCGCCATGTTGCCGCCGCCGACCACGCCCAGATGTTTATAATTCATGAAAACACGACCTTCCCGATGATTTACATAATATCAATTATTGTAACCTCTTTTTAACCTTTTTGCAACAGGTTTGTAGCAAATTTGTCATTTTGCCCTCTTTTTCGACACAGGATGAGAAGCCCTCTCAGGATACAACCACAAAAAACAGGGTGCCAGCCGAGGCTGACACCCAAATTTTTCTATATTTTGTGTTTTTCGTTTCATGAAACCGCAAGCCGCGTTTCGTGATTTTACACAGCTTCAGTCGTCTGCGCCTCCGGTTCCGTCTCCTCCGGCATGTCCGCCAGACCGGAGCGAATGGCCTGCATGGCGATGGCACATTCCAGACGCTTGCGCTGTAGCTCACAGCCCACATGGGCGGGCTTTTTCAAATCGCCGTTGGCGTTCAGGTTGGCGGCGGAGCAGCCTCCGGAGCAATAGAACCGCGCCCAGCAGGTTTTGCAGTCCTCCCGGGTGTAGATGTTCAGGTTGGCGAACTGATCCGCGATAGAGCCGTCAAACGTCCCGTCCAGCACATTGCCCATCTTGTACTCGGCCTTGCCCACAAACTGGTGACAGGGGTAGATGTCCCCCTCCGGGGTGACGGCCACATACTCCGCCCCGGCTCCACAGCCCCGCATCCGCTTGATGACACAGGGGCCCTGGGATAAATCCACGTTGAAATGGAAAAAGTTCACCTCCGGGTGGTGCAGCAGATACCGGGCCAGCTTTTCATACTCCGCCTTGCACTGGGGGACATCCTCCTCCCGGATGGCGAAGGGGTCGTCGTTGGGGCCGACGCAGGGCTCCACGGAGATATGGCGGAAACCCTCCTCCGCCATGGCCTGCACGTCGGCGGCGAAATCCAGATTCTCCCGGGTGAAGGTACCCCGCAGATAATACTCCTGATCGCCCCGCTGGGCCACCAGCCGCTTAAAGTGGGGAAGGATGGTGTCATAGCTGCCCGTCCCGTTGGGAAAAATCCGCATCGCGTCGTTGACTTCCTTACGCCCATCCAGGGAAAGCACGCAGTTTTTCATCTCCCGGTTGAAGTAGGCGGTATTTTCCTCGTTCAGCAACACACCGTTGGTGGTCATGGTGAACCGGAAGTGCTTGTTCTCCCGTTCCTCCATGCCGCGGGCATACTCCACCGTGGCCTTTACCGTGTCCAGCGCCATCATCGGCTCCCCGCCGAAGAAGTCCACCTCGATGTTCCGCCGCTTTCCGGAACGGGCCGCCACAAAGTCGATGGCCGCTTTCGCCACCTCCGGGGGCATCAGCTTGGTGCCGGTGCCATAGCCGCCCTGGGAGGCAAAGCAGTATTTGCACCGCAGGTTGCAGTCGTGGGCCACGTTCAGGCACAGGGCCTTGATCGGCGCACCCTCCTGCACCGCGTCCGCCGGGTCGATGTAGTCGTCCTCCTCAAACAGGAGGCCGTTGTCCTGAAGCTCCTTCAGCTCTGCCCAGGCCTCGTCCAGCTCCGCCGGGTCGTATTGGGGCAATGCGGCCTTCACCGCGTCGGGACAGCGCTCCCCCATGGGGGGCTGCACCTGCTCCAGCAAATCCAGCAGAAGCTGATCCAGCACATGAACCGCACCGCTGTTCACATCCACGGCCACATGGACGCCCAGCGCAGTAAACGTATGAACCATATCGGGTTCTCCTCTCTTGTCTACTAAAATGGTATCGTAACATCAGAAAAGGCGGGCCAAGGCCCGCCCCTTCCGAGAAAAAGCAGATGTACCGCTTTGCTTACTTGTTCTCGCACTTCTGGTTTGCGACCGTGCAGGACGTTTTGCAGGCGGACTGGCAGGAAGTCTGGCACTCGCCGCAGCCGCCCTTGCAGGCACTGGCCTTCAGAGTAGCGCCATTCAGCGTCCGAATGTGCTTCATGTTGGATCTCCTCCTCATCAGTATTCTTTGGTTATTGTAGCACACACAGCAACAGATTTCAACAGTAAATTCCGTTTTAACTGTGGAAATTGTAGGTGTTACAATGATACTTTACAAATGAGGGAAAGGAAAAAAGAGTAG
>JAJQBJ010000157.1 GCA_021203345.1 Oscillospiraceae bacterium | reverse complement strand
TGTAGTCTCGAATTTTTGCTTTTTCGAGTGTCTACTCTAAGGGGACTATATCAGAACAGTCGTGGGTGGCCCGGTTGATTATCAGGCCGTGTACATCGATTACATCGTCGTCCTCCGCCTCGGCTTCCTCCTCCGGGGTGTTGTACTGCTTGTACCGACGGAGCTGGGCCTTGACCCGGGCAATCAGCTCCAGGGGGTTAAAGGGCTTGATGATATAGTCGTCCGCGCCGATGGTCAGGCCGTTGATTTTGTCCACGTCGTCCCCCCGGGCGGTGAGCATCAGCACCGGGAACCGGTGTTTCCGCCGAATCTCCCGGCACAGGGAAAACCCATCGATACCCGGCAGCATCACGTCCAAAATCGCCAAATCCAGCGGCCGGGTGCGAATCACCTCCAGCGCGGTGGTGCCATCATAGCATTTGATGATGTCAAAGTCCTCATTTTCCAGGTACAGCTCGATCAGGTCGGCGATTTCCGGTTCATCGTCCACGATTAAAATATGTGCAGGCATAGCGCAGACCTCCCACTTGGTTGTTACCCAAATTATAGGCAGCGGGGGTTCCGGCTGTCAAGGGGTTTCGGGAAAGTGTAAGAAAATCGAAAGAATTGGCCGTCAGCTCCGCCACAAAAAATCCATAAACTGCGGCACCTGCTTTGCCCAGTCCGCTTCGCAGTGACCGCCGCCCGGCTGCAAATAGAGCCGGGTGGTTACGTCCTTCTCCCGCAGCGCGGCGTCAATGGCTTGATTGCACCGGGCGGTGTAGGTGTCAAAGTCGTCGTTCAGCTTTTCCGCCGCCCCGCGGCCCTCCTGCTCGCCCCAGCTGAGATAAACACGGGTGTCGGGGTTCAGGGGCGTGTCCCGGATATCACCCAAAAGCTGCTCCAGGCAAGGCGTTACGGTGGAGGACAGGCAGGCCGCCTTGGAAAAGGTCTGGTTGTGGTGAATCACCCCGTACAGGCTCATCAGCCCGCCCATGCTGCTGCCTCCGATGCCGGTGGCCTCCCGGAAGGAATAGGTGCGGAAGGTGCGGTCAATTTCCGGCTTTAGGGTATGCACCATCCAGTCCAGCGTCTCCGCCCCGATGCCCTGCAAGTCTCCAAAAAAAGCGTCCCGAAAGTGATAGGGGCAATATTCCTTTAAACGCTCCCGCCCCCGGTGGCTGCACTCCAGCCCCACGCAAATCATGGGCTTGGGCCAGCGCCGGAAGAAGTCCATCAGCCCCCAGCAGGTTCCATAGGTGGCGCTGCTGTCCTGAAACAGGTTGTGTCCGTCGAACATATACATCACCGGGTAGCGCTCATCGGTTCGGTCATAGTCCTCCGGCAGCCAGATATGCAGCGGGCGAATATCCCGGGACGGGGTGAAATAGGCGTTTTGTTTCTGTAGCATAGGTTCCGTAGCCTCCAAATGGGTTTTGCGAGCGGGGCTTACCCCGCAACGGTAAGCAGGAAAAACAGGGGGAATTGCACGATTTCCCGATAGAATGTCCGCAGCGGCATGGTCACGTCCTCCCGGCCCTTGCCGGCGTTGAGGAACCGCAACTGCCCGTCCGGCTGACGGATGAATGCCACATAATGGGTCGTGCTGCCCGTGCCGTACATCAGGATACCCGCCCGACAGCGGTCAGCCAGCAGACGGCCCCCGGTCAGACTGACCGCACAGCGCAGGCGGCAGCCCTGCTCCTTTAAATAGGCCAGCAGCACCATCAAATGCAGCCCGTTCCGTCCGCCGTTCAGCAGCCGCCGGGACAGGTCGCGACGTACCTGCTCCCATTTGACCGGGTGCTGCGTGGCCCGGAGCAGATTATAGGCGGCGATCCAGCCGCAGCCGTTCTCCGCGCTGGGGCGAACGCCGAAGAAAATGCCGCATGTCTCGCTCTGGCGAATCAGATAGCCGTCGGCGGAAAAGGCCCGCGGGTTCAGCTCCATTGTCCATACTCCTTTCGCGTCAGGGGTTTGCCGTTCAGGACAGCCTCGGTCAGTACCCCGTCATGGTATACCAGCTTGAGGGAGAAAAAGGGCGACTGCTCCTCCATCAGCCGGAGAAAAATCAAATCCCCCTCCCACAGGTTCAGCGCTGAAATGCGGTTTTTTGGCACCCACTCCAGCACGCCCTCGTTACAGATTTTTGGCGTGCCGGTAAAATCGGCGCTGGAGAACAGGTGCATAAATTCGGTGTACACCGTATCCGTCACAGAGACAAAGGTGACAATGCCGTGATAGCGCCAGGTATTTACAGCCAGACCTGTCTCCTCCCGCACCTCCCGCAGGAGACATTCCTCCGGGCTTTCGGTGTTCTCAAACTTGCCGCCCACACCGATCCATTTGTCCCGGTTGATGTCGTGTTCCTTTTTGACCCGGTGGAGCATCAGGTAACAGTCGTCCTGCTCCAGATAGACCAGGGTGGTGTTCTGCATATTCTTCATCTTTGTCATGCACTCCCGTCGGTATAAAATTTCTGACCCTATCATATCCGTATTGAGGCGGGCTGTCAAGCATCCCCTTTGATATCAATTTGTTCTGGGCCGGGGGCTAGTCAAATTGCAAAGTGGGTGCCACTTTCGATAGGTTTTCTATCACAAAGCGGGTTTCTCGACCCCATTTCTTTCTATGGCGGAAAGAAATGGTGTCGAACCGCCTGCGACTCGCATGGCCTGGCGGCCATCGCTCCCTGCATTTGCGCGTAAGAGGAATTGGCCATTCGGCCTGCGCTTCAAAGAAAACCCCTGTTTCCCGTGGCCCGGGAAGAACGGGCCACGGGTCTGTAACGTACTTTCATATTTACCTCATAACCAGACCCGCAGGTAACGGTAGGGCGGTTTCATTCCGTATTGACCACGCTTGCGAACGTGGCTGCTTGTTTGCTCATTTTGCTTTGTTTCGTGCGAATCAGGTTGCGTTATTTCCTGCTATGCCATTGTGTTCCCATGCCCAAATGGGAACGGGGTTCAGTTTTCTGCCGCATCAAGGCGGTGAAACTGATTTTTCCACCGGTTCCTCCTTTTTTGCGGGAACTTTTCTCTTTTTCGGTTGAAGAACCGCCGGTTTTCTGGTATGATGCTCCTTGATAAAAACGAATTTGGAGGGAACCGGTATGGCAAACGGCTCTTTTTTGGGACAGCGGATTAAAATCACCGTGGTCAAAACCCTGAAATTTGACGATCTGGCGGAGCAGTACGGACAGATTCGCCCCGGCGAAAACGAAAGCCGGGAGGCGGCGGAGGGCGAGTTTATCCCGCCCTGTCCGTTCTTTCAGGTGGGGCAGGAATTTATTGTCCGCACCGGCGGCAGCGATGACTGCAAGCCCAAGGGCTTCTGCGATTGGGCCTGGGCGGATATCTGGAAGGACGTGCTGATGGTGGCGAACAAGGCGGGGATGGTACCCGATGGGGAAAAAAGCAAGCAGGCCCCGCAGTTCACCTGCTGTACGGACGGTCTGCGCCCGGTGATCTTCACCGTGGAATCCATGGAGACGGACGATGAGCAGTAAGTCGATCACCTTTGCCATTCCCTGCCTGATGGGACTGGAAAAGCTGGTGGCGGAGGAACTGAAACGGCTGGGCCTGTCCGACATTCGGGCGGAAAACGCCCGGGTTCTGTGTACCGGAACACCGGCGGACATCCCCCGGCTGAACATTCAGCTCCGCTGCGGAGCCAGAGTGCTGATGGAGCTGGGCTCCTTCCCGGCCCAGGACTTCGACCAGCTGTTTGAGGGCACCCGCGCCCTGCCCTGGGAGGACTTTATTCCCCTGGATGGGGCCTTCCCGGTGAAGGGGTACTCCATCAACTCGCAGCTCCACTCCGTGCCCGCCTGTCAAGCCATTGTCAACAAGGCCGTGGCAAGCCGCCTGGGGGCGGCCTACGGGATGGAAACCCTGCCGGAGACAGGCAGCCGCTATCAGATTCGCTTCTCCATTTTAAAGGACAGGGCCTCCCTGTACCTGGATACCTCCGGCGAGGGCCTGTTCAAGCGGGGCTACCGGGCCGTGGGCGTGGAGGCTCCCCTGCGGGAGACGCTGGCCGCCGCCATGGTGCTGCTGAGCAAATACCGGGGGCGCGACCCCTTTTGCGACCCCTTCTGCGGCTCCGGCACCATCGCTATTGAGGCGGCGCTCATTGCCAAAAACCGCGCCCCGGGACTGAACCGCAGCTTCGCCGCCCAAAAATGGCGGCAGTTGGACGCGGGCCTGTGGCTGGACGCAGCGGAGGAGGCCATGGATCAGGAGTTCCACGGCAAGACCTATGAGATTTGGGGCGGCGATATCGACCCCAGGGCCGTGGAGATCGCCCGGAGCAACGCCGTGAAAGCGGAGGTCGAGGACACGGTTCACTTCGAGGTGGCGGACGCCACCCGCTTCCACTGGGGCGGGGAGTATGGCCGGGTGGTGACCAATCCGCCCTATGGCGAGCGCCTGCTGGAAAAAACGGAGGCGGAGGCGCTGTATGCCGCCTTCGGCAAGGCGACCGCCAAGCTGCCCGACAGCTGGCGGGTGTATGTGCTGTCCTCTCACACGGAGTTCGAGCGGGCCTATGGCCGCCCGGCGGATAAGCGGCGAAAGCTGTATAACGGGATGTTGAAATGCGACCTGTTCATCTATGACCAGGCTCTTGCACGGCAGCGGGAGGCGTCTCTGCGGCAGACAAGGAAACATTCTCACTCAAACCGTCGGAAATAATGCAAAAGGCCCGAAACTGCTAAAAATTTGTCCGCTTTCCACGCCGGAATTCACAAATTGTTTTCAATTCATTTTTGAAAATCGGAGTTTTCGGGAGATTTTAAAAGCGTGATTGAAAAAATCATGGGTATTGTGTGTTCGTCAAGAAAGAAATACATCAAAAGGCGGCGAAAAATGCAGCACCCAA
>JAJQBJ010000128.1 GCA_021203345.1 Oscillospiraceae bacterium | reverse complement strand
CATGGAAAGACTTTTTTGTTTTTTCACTGTCTACTTGACAGGGGGCACTTCAATCCGCTGTTGGGGTTTTGGCTCCGGCAGATGGGTTGTTCCCTTCGTGATGGATACCCAATCAGAAGTGGTATCCACTTTACAATTTGAATGGCCCCGCGGCTAAATACTTTCTACTTGACAAACCCGCCCGCCGGATAGCATAATAAAGGACAGTGAAAGAAGCGCCCCTTATGGCGCACAGGAAGGGAGGGGGATTCTGGTGACTGACCCCGAAGAAAAGGCAACACTGAACGGCACTGTGGACACGGTGATTTATCAAAATGAGGAAAACGGCTATACGGTGCTGCGTCTGGAGCAGGGGGACGAGATCTATACCGTGGTGGGCTGTATGCCGGGCGTAGCCATGGGGGAGGAAATCGCCGTCACGGGAACCTGGACGCGGCATCCGGTGTATGGCCCGCAGCTCAAGGCGGAGACGCTGGAGCGCCGCATCCCCTCCACCACCAAGGCGATTGTCACCTACTTGTCCTCCGGCATCATCAAGGGGATCGGCGCCATGACCGCCCGGAGAATTGTGGACGCCTTTGGCGAGGACACGCTGGACATCATCGAGCGGGAGCCGGAAAAGCTGGCGACCGTCAAGGGCATCAGCCGGAAAAAGGCGCTGGAAATCGGGAATAGCTTTCAGCAGCAGGCCGGTATGCGGCGGCTGATGGAGTTTTTGACCCGGTACGAGCTGCCGGTGGCGCTGGGAACGGAGCTTTGGCGGCAGTTCGGACAGGATGCGCTGACGATCATTCAGGGGAACCCCTATCTGCTGGTGGGGGAGCCGTACCGGGTGCGGTTCCACGCGGCGGACAAGGTGGCGCTGGCGCTGGGCATCGGCACGGAGGACCCGCTGCGGGCGGAGGCGGGGATTATCTTCATCCTGTCCCACAACCTGGGCAACGGCCATGTGTTCCTGCCGGCGGACAAGCTGGTTCCCGCCGCCGGGCGGCTTTTGGGGCTGGAAATCGGCCCGCTGGAACGCGCCCTGACCAGTCTGGTGGAGCAGGGGAGAGTGATTCGGGAGGAAATCGCCGGGAAGGACGCCTGTTATCTCACCAGCCTGTACCATGCGGAGGTGGACGTGGCGAACCGGCTGGCGGAAATGGCCCGGCAGGAGCTGCTGCCCCCGGACAATATGGCGCAAATCATCCGCAGCATCGAGCAGGAGCAGCACATTCAATATGCGCCCCAGCAGCGGGCGGCGGTGGGGCTGGCCGCAAGGCGGCAGGTGATGCTGCTGACCGGCGGGCCGGGCACCGGAAAAACCACCTCCCTGCGGGGCATTTTGGAGCTGTTCCAGACGCTGGGCCTGAAAACGGCGCTGGCCGCGCCCACCGGACGGGCGGCCAAACGGCTGGGCGACCTGTGCGGCGAGGACGCCGCCACCATCCACCGGCTGCTGGAAACGGGCTTTGACAATGAATCGGGGGAGCTGGCGTTCAGCAAGAACGAATCCGACCCACTGGAGGCCGGGGCGGTCATCGTGGACGAAACCTCCATGGTGGATCTGCCGCTGATGCAGGCGCTGCTGTCCGCCCTGAAAGGGGACTGCCGGCTGGTGCTGGTGGGCGACCCGGATCAGCTGCCCAGCGTGGAACCGGGGAACCTGCTGTCCGACCTGATTTCCAGCGGGGTGATTCCGTCCGTGCGGCTGACGGAGGTGTTTCGTCAGGCGCAGGAGTCCGCCATCGTCATGAACGCCCACAGCGTCAATCAGGGCGTCCTCCCGCCGCTGAACAACCGGGCCAGCGGGGATTTCTTCTTTATGCGGCGGACAGACCCCCAAAGGGCTGTGGATACCATTGTGGAGCTGTGCAAAACCCGCCTGCCGGAGCATATGGGCATCCCCGCCGACCAGATTCAGGTGCTTTCCCCCACCCGGAAATACGACACCGGCACGGCGAACCTGAACCGGCGGCTCCAGGAGGCGCTGAATCCCCCCGCCCCGGGGAAGAACGAGCGGAAATACGGCTCCTACCTCTATCGGGTCGGGGATCGGGTCATGCAGATTCGGAACAACTACGAAATCATGTGGCGGGAAAAGGGCCGGAACCGGGCCGGTATGGGGGTGTTCAACGGGGACATCGGCTTTATCGAGGATATGGATCCCCACGGGGAGGTCATTACGGTGAACTTCGATGACCGCATCGTGGAGTATACCCCGGATATGCTCAGCGAGCTGGAGCCTGCCTTCGCCATGACGGTACATAAATCCCAGGGCAGCGAATACCGGGCGGTCATTTTGGCCGCGCTGGACGGTGCGCCGATGCTTCTGTCCCGGGGCGTGCTGTATACCGCCATCACCCGGGCAAAGGAGCTGCTGATCATCGTGGGGGACGATCAGACATTGGCCCGAATGTGCGCCAATAACCGCCAGGCCCGGCGCTATTCCGGCCTGAAGGACAGATTAAAGGGACTATCCCGCTGAGCGGCGGGACAGTCCCTTTTTGTTTGTTATGCAGAGGGTAGCGGTCAGACCTCGCAGTAATGAAGCACAATATCCTCGTAGTGTCCATCGTCCATCCGGAAGCCCTGGGGGATGATTCCCAGCTGCTTGAATCCCAATTTCTGATACAGGCGCAGCGCCATGACGTTGGTTCTCACAACTGCGTTGAATTGGAGAATCCGGAATCCATGCGCGTGGGCCTGCTGCATGCAGTCCAAAACCAGCTTTTCCCCGATATGCTGCCCTCTGCGCTCCTTTTTGACGGCGTAGCTGGCATTGCAGATATGTCCGCACCGGCCTCGTTGTTCGGGTGAAGGATATACAGCCCGACGACCTCCTGGGTGTCCTCGTCATAGGCGATTCCGGTATAGGTCTGCTCACTGAAAAATCCGTCGCCGGATTCCTCCGTCAGGCCCGTTAGCTGCGGAAACGCAACCCCTTCCTCGATCACCGTGTTCCAAATCTGAATGGCGCTGGGCGCGTCCTCATGCCGGTATGCTCTGACTTTAATATTCATTTTTTGACCGCCTTTCTCTGTGAAATTTCGATTTATCCATCAGTTCCATTCGCAGCTGAGAATTCGCATCATAACAAAATCGCTATAGCTGATAATACTGTGAAACAATGCTCAAAAATTCCATGTCAGTCGTATAAATTCCCTCATATGGCAATTCAATATAAATCCGGTCGCCTTCTTCGAACACAAAATAACAATATTCCCTGTCAGTTGCTTCGATTAAAATGCTGTAATAAACGCCAGCAGGGTGGTCATTCATCGGCTGTATACGAGTAGGCTCTGCGTTGTGAATCCATTCGAGCAGATTTTCATAATACTGTTCACTTATGGGAATGCCAGTATCCGAGTCGCTGTAATCAAGTGTCATGGATGTAATATTCTCTGTTTCCGGAACTTGAATTGCCCCTGCTTTTGGGAAAAGGTAGTTGAAAAAACAGATGACTCCTATTAAAACAATCAAAAAGACAGAAAGTAAGTCGAGTAAAATCCGCCTTATTTTCTTGTCTATCATCTTGCCTAGAATGGATTTGTATTTCAGCATGGTATGCGCTCCTTTCGCCTCCTGGAGACAGAGGGCTACTTCTCGTCGTCATCCTTTTTGTCGTTGTCTCGATTCAGCCAAAATGCACCCAAGCACAAAAAGACCGAGCCGAGGCACAGGTAAACGGCGCCATAACCGGTATCGCTGAAAAAATTGATTACGGCGGTTATGTAAAACACCAGAGAGGCCAGGTACGATAAAATAGCCGATACCTTATTGATCTTCATTTTTTGTACCCCTTAAACCTCCCCGGCTTACGCCATCAGCCCCGGCACGATTTCCGCCAGCCTCTGGGCCAGCTGACTGTGACCCAGGCGGGTCAGGTGCATATAATCGACAGAATTGAACTGACAGCCCTTCGCGTCCAGAAAGTGACAGCCCAGCTGCTCCGCCAGCGGTTCATAATACTGCGCCAGCTGCTCGGATTTCTCCGCGCAGCCCTGGCCCATGCCCATGTCCTGCATCTCGCGGCCAATGGGCGGGGGAGAAACAATCAGAATGTTGGACTTGTGCTCCCCCCAGCAGTCCACAGACATGGCCTTGCGCACCAGACGCTCCATGCCCAGGCTGATGCAGAAGGCGTTCGCGCCGAAGCGCTCCTTGGTGTCGTTGGTGCCCAACATAATAATCAGCAGATCGATGACCTCGTGACTTTTCAGCAGGGAGTAGATCACCGAAAGGGCGTCCATGCTCTCGTGCAGGGGGTCGGCAAAAACGGTGGTGCGCCCGGACAGGCCCTCCTCCGTCACCAGATAGTCCGGGCCGAGGGCGGCTTGCAGGCGGCAGGGCCAGCGCTCCTCCTCGTTGAAGCGGATGCCGCCGTCCGCGCAGTCCGCAGGGTCGGCACAATAGCCGTGGGTGTTGGAGTCGCCCAGGCACAGGATGTGTTTTTTCATATCGGTTTCCTCTTTTCCTGATTTTTCGGAAGGTGAATGAATGGCATCTCTTTTGATTTCATTATAAAGGCCGGGGCAGGTTTGTCAAGGTCAAGATGGCGTATCGCCTGCAAAATGAAAAAGAATTTGTGATTTTCGCGCGTTTTGAAAAAAATTTTCAATTTCCCATTGACAAGTCATACAAAGTATTGTACAATCATGCTAGGATTTTTATCCGGAGGATTCAAACCATTTTATGTAAGGAGGAAAAAACATGAAAAAGTTTCTTGCTATGTTCATGGCTCTGGCAATGATGCTGTCCCTGGCCGCCTGCGGCGGTAGCAGCAGCACCACCGAGGAATCCACAAGCACCGAAACCAGCGCCGCAGTCGAGACTGAGGCCACCGAGGAGAGCGAAGCCGCCGAGGAGACGGAAGCTACCGAGGAGAGCGAGGCCGCTGAGGCGGACGGCGAGGTTGCCGATTCCATCACCCTGTGGACCTACCCCATCGGCAACTGGGGCGATGAGTCCACCGTCAACGAGTTGATCGCCGCCTTCACGGAGGAGACTGGCATCTCTGTCACCGTGGAGTATCTGGACTACACCAACGGCGACGACAAGGTAAATACCGCTATCACCGCGGGCAATGCCCCCGACGTTATCATGGAAGGCCCCGAGCGTCTGGTCGCCAACTGGGGCGCACAGGGTTACATGGTTGACCTGTCCGACATCATGGACGAAACCGACCAAGAGGAGATTTATGAGAGCGTGCTGTCTGCCTGCGTCAGCGAGGACGGCTCCATTTATGAGTATCCCCTGGTTATGACCGCCCACTGCATGGCCATCAACTATGACGCCTTCGTGGCTGCCGGTGCTGACCAGTATGTGGATCTGGAGACTCACACCTGGACCACCGAGGACTTCCAGAACGCTGTTGCTGCTCTGTATGACTACTATGGCTCCACCGTCGGCGCTGTGTACTGCGCTGGCCAGGGCGGTGACCAGGGCACCCGCGCACTGGTGAACAACCTGTTCGGCGGCACCTTCACCAATGATGAGCATACCGCTTACACCTGGGACGATGCGGAGAACATCGAGGCTCTGGAGCTGCTGTACAACATGGAAGGCATCGACTTTGACGCTTCCATCGTGGGCGGCGACGAAATCGCTCTGTTCTATCAGGGCACTTTGAAGATGGCCTTCTGCTGGAACATCGCCCAGCAGCTGGATCCCAACGGCGCTGGCACCGGCTCCGGCCTGACCATCTCCGGCGAGACGATCGAGTTCATGAGCTTCCCCTCTGAGACTGGCGAGTCTGAGCTGTGCGGCGGCATCTGGGGCTTCGGCATCTTCGACAACGGCGACGACGCCAAGATCGCAGCTGCCAAGCTGTTCATCCAGTATATGTGCGACTCTGAGAACACCGTTTCCGCGATCCAGGCTGCCAACTACTTCGCAGTCCGCGATACCGTGGAGGATGGCTCTGTCGATATCTCCGACATCTGGGCCGACAACGAAATCATGCAGGAGTATCAGGTCCTGATGCAGTACCTGGGCGACTATTATCAGGTCACCACCGGTTGGGCACAGGCTCGTACCTCCTGGTGGACGATGCTGCAGGAGATTGGCGCTGGCGGCGATGTGACCGAGATGGTCATGCAGTACATGGCCGAGGCCAACGAAGCGGCCGGCTGATTGCCGGTTGGGAATTGCAACTGTGAATAGTTGATCCTTAGAATCTGCGCGTCCTCTCTGCGTCTGACTGCGCGGAGAGGGCGCGCTTCTCCCATTTGAGCGACAAAATAAGAGGGGGCGTTACCTTGGCTAAACCGAAATCGTCCATGAGCCGCACCCTGGCCCGACGAGAAACCATTTCCGCCTACCTGTTCCTGCTGCCCAGTCTGTTATTCTTTGTGGGATTTGTTATCATCCCCATGGTGATCTGTATCATCAACAGCCTGACGGATGCCAGCATGTATACCAAGGGGCTGGGCAACTTTGTGGGCCTCAGCAATTTTATCAGGCTGTGGCAGGATTCCACCTTCCTGGGGGCGCTGAAAAATACCTTTATCATTGTGGTAGTCAGCGTTCCGGTGGTCTGTCTGTTCTCCCTGTGGGTGTCCTCGGCCATCTACAAGCTGAAAGGCCCGATCCTGTCCACCTTCCGCTGCATCTTCTACCTGCCTGTGGTCACCGGCTCTGTGGCCGTTACCGTGGTCTGGAAGTGGATGTATAACAACTACACCGGCGTATTTAACTATGTGCTGAAAAGTCTGGGTATCATCGACCAGAATATCAACTGGCTGGGCGATTCCCGGTACGCCCTGGGATGCATTATCCTGATTCTGCTGACTACCTCGGTGGGCCAGCCCATCGTGCTGTATGTGTCCGCCCTGGGCAATGTGGATCAGTCCCTGGTGGAGGCTGCCCAGGTGGACGGCGCCACCAACCTCCAGGTATTCTGGCGGATCAAATGGCCCCAGATGATGCCTACCACCCTGTACATCCTGGTCATCACCACCATCAACAGCTTCCAGTGCTTCGCCCTGATTCAGCTGTTGACCTCCGGCGGTTCCGGCACCAATACCGTGATGTACTACATCTACTACACCGCATTCAAGTTAACGGAACAGAGCGGACACTTTGGCTATGCCAACGCCATGGGCGTGATGCTTGCCATCTTCATCGGTCTGCTGTCTGCGCTCCAGTTCAAGCTGGCAGAAGAAAAGTAAGGGGGCAGAACTATATGAAAATCGCTTCGCCCCGCACGCGGGCCTATAAGGTTGTCTGTATCATCATTTTGATTATTCTGGCGATCTTCTTTATGTTCCCTCTGTACTGGATCATTACCGGCGCGTTTAAGACCAGCCAGGAGATCTATGCTGCCTCCCCGGTCTGGTGGCCTTCGGAATGGACGCTGAACAACTTTGTCAAGCTTTTTGAAAAGCGCTCCGCGCCGTTGTTCCAAATCGGAAGTCTGGCCGGCCCCACCGTTCCCGCTGCCATCCGCTGGCTGGTGAACACCGTATTTATGGCGGTTGTAGCCATGCTGCTGACCTGTATCACCGCCGCAATGGCAGGCTATGCCCTGGCGAAAAAATGCTTTGTGGGCAGAGCGCTCCTGTTTTCTCTGATTATCTGCGCGATGGCTCTGCCGAAGCAGGTTATCCTGATTCCCCTGTTGAAGGAAATGTCCGCCCTGAATCTGTATGATACTCTGTGGGCGGTGATTTTCCCGACGGTGGGTTGGCCCTTCGGCGTGTTCCTGATGAAGCAGTTCTCGGAGGGGATTCCGGGAGAGATTCTGGAGGCCGCCCGTGTGGACGGCGCCGGTGAGGTTCGTACCTTTGCCACCATCGTCATGCCCATGGTCAAGCCGGGCATCGGCGCACTGGCAATCTTCACCTTTATCAACTCCTGGAACGACTACTTCATGCAGTTGGTTATGCTGTCCAGCAACGCGAACTTCACGATTTCGCTGGGCATTGCAACCCTCCAGGGCGAAACAACCACAGATACCGGCCTTTTGATGGCCGGTGCGGCGCTGGCTGCGGTTCCCATTATCATTGTGTTCCTGATTTTCCAGAAGTATTTCACCCAGGGCATCACCATGGGCGCAGTAAAGGGCTAAGAAAGCTCAAACCAATGCGTCTTCAACCGGGTTTGGCTACTCCATTTCCAATAGCCCTTATCCGGTAAATAAAGGAGGAAAAAATAAACCGCCCGGGCCGGCGGTGCGGCAGTGTGGAGACCTG
Organism: Oscillospiraceae bacterium; assembly: GCA_021203345.1. GTDB lineage: Bacteria > Bacillota > Clostridia > Oscillospirales > Oscillospiraceae > JAJQBJ01. The sequence continues at coordinate 12,436 of JAJQBJ010000128.1, read as the reverse complement.
TCGTAATGTTTCGGCGGTTCTGCTCCGCCGAGGCGAGAAAGGGCTTGCGGAGGCATCCCTTTTACGGCTCTGCATTATGGCAACATTATCCCTGAAGAACATCAAGAAGATCTATGACGGCGGCGTGGTCGCGGTGCAGGCGTTCAACCTGGACATCGCGGACAAGGAGTTCATCGTTCTGGTTGGCCCCTCCGGCTGCGGCAAGTCCACCACCCTGCGTATGATCGCGGGCCTGGAGGAAATTTCCGAGGGCGAGCTGTACATCGACGACAAGCTGGTCAACGAGGTGGAGCCGAAGGACCGGGACATCGCCATGGTGTTCCAGAGCTATGCTCTGTATCCCCATATGACGGTGTACGAGAATATGGCCTTCTCCCTGAAGCTGAAAAAGGTTCCCAAGGATGAGATCGACAAGCGGGTGAAGTGGGCCGCTGAGATTCTGGACATTACCCAGTACCTGAGCCGTAAGCCCAAGGCCCTGTCCGGCGGTCAGCGTCAGCGTGTGGCCATTGGCCGGGCCATCGTCCGGGAGCCGAAGGTGTTCCTGATGGATGAGCCTCTGTCCAACCTGGACGCGAAGCTCCGTAACCAGATGCGCGCTGAGATCATCAAGCTGCGTCAGAGTGTGGATACCACCTTTATTTACGTTACCCATGACCAGACCGAGGCCATGACCCTGGGCGACCGCATCGTTATCATGCGGGACGGCTGGATTATGCAGATCGGCACGCCCCAGGAGGTCTTTGACCATCCGGCCAATGTGTTCGTGGCGGGCTTTATCGGTATGCCGCAGATGAACTTCTTCGACGGTGAGCTGGTGAAGAACGGCTCCAATTACTCCCTGCTGGTGAACGGCGCTAAGGTGGCGCTGTCCGAGCGGATTCAGAAGGGCCTGGCCGAGAAGGGCGTGGACAGCAAGAAGGTCATCGCGGGCTGCCGTCCGGAGCATATGATTATGAAGCCGGCCGGCGAGGACACCATGAAGGCCACGGTGGACGTGTCCGAAATGATGGGCAGCGAGATTCACCTGCACCTGTCCTGCTTCGGCAAGGACGTGGTGGTGCGGATTCCCAGCACCGAGCTGTCTGCGGAGCATCGCGGCGGCATGGCCTATGGCACGGAGATCGACATCAGCTTCCCGGCTGATTTGATTCACCTGTTTGACCCGGAGACGGAGGAAAATCTGCTGTAACCATATTTTGTATTTCAAATTTGTACCGGCCAGTGGGTGATGGCCCGCCCACTGGCCGATATGCCCCGTAAGGGCGCAGCAGCAGAGGAAGAAAGGAGAAACGTATGAAGGATATAACCAAGTATCAGGGCATTATCCCTGCATTTTATGCCTGCTATGACGAGCAGGGGGAGGTATCCCCGGAGCGCACCCAGGCGCTGACCCGGCACCTGATGAAAAAGGGCGTGAAGGGCGTCTATGTGGGCGGCTCCTCCGGCGAGTGTATTTATCAGAGCGTAGCGGATCGGAAGCTGGTGCTGGAGAACGTGGTGGAGGCCGCCGAGGGCAAGCTGACCATCATCGCCCATGTGGGCTGCAACAGCACCCGCGACTCTGTGGAGCTGGCAAAGCACGCGGAGAGCCTGGGCGTGGACGCTATCGCCTCCATTCCACCTATCTATTTTAAGCTGCCGGAGTACGCTATCGCGGCGTACTGGAACGACATGAGCGCCGCCGCGCCGAATACCGACTTTGTGATTTATAACATCCCCCAGCTGGCGGGCGTGGCGCTGACCATGCCCCTGTTCTGGGAGATGCTGAAAAATCCCAAGGTGGCGGCAGTGAAGAACTCCTCCATGCCGGTTCAGGATATCCAGATGTTCAAGGACGAGGGAACGAGAAACGGACGGGAGTTCGTGGTGTTCAACGGCCCGGATGAGCAGCTGGTTTCCGGCCTGGTTATGGGCGCAGACGGCGGTATCGGCGGCACCTATGCGGTGATGCCGGAGCTGATTCTGAAAATTTTTGACCTGGTGAAGCAGGGGGGCGACATCAATGTGGCCCGGCAGATTCAGTATGATGTGGACAACATCATCTATGCGCTTTGCTCCACCAAGGGCAATATGTACGCCACAATTAAGGCGGTCATGAAACTGCGGGAAGGTCTGGATTTGGGCGGCGTTCGCAAGCCGCTGTATGATCTGGTGCCGGAGGATATGCCCATCCTGGAACAGTGCGCCAAAATGATCGACGAGGCTGTTGCCAAATGGTGCTGAGCAGGCTGATTACGAGATAAAAAATACGGGGCTGTATCAAAACACAAGGTTCTGATACAGCCCCTGAATCATTCCAAAACTCAATTTTCAGACAAATTGGAAGCCATTTAAATTGTAATATTGTTACCGCTCCTGAGAGGTATTCATCACGAAGGGAGGTTCTCGCCCCGCCCCGGTGAGAACGGGGCATGGGAAAACTGCGGGCCAGCAAAAGCCAACGTAACCTGATACGCTTGAAACAGAACGGATTGAAAGAACGAGTGACCACGTTTGCAAGCGGGGTTGTACAAAACAAAAGCGGTCTACGTTATTTGCGGGCCTGGTTACGAGGTAAATATGAAACACGTTACAGACCCGTGGCCCGTTCTTTCCGGGCCACGGGAAACAGGGGTTTTTCTTTGGCGGGTCGACACCGTTTCTTTTTGCCCCGTCAAAAAGAAATGGGGTTGAAAAAGCCCACTGCGAGATAAAAACCGAATCAGGAAGGGCAACCACTTCTTAGTTTGTATGGCCTCTTACTTGAAAATTGATTCACATACCAAATATTTGATGCGGCGGAAAACCACTCAGCCGCGGAGATACTCCAACGCACTGGTCACGGCGTTCGCCCCGTCCGCCACGGCGGTCACCACCTGGCGGAGCTGCTTCTTCCGGATGTCCCCGGCGGCGTACAGGCCGGGAATTGCCGTTTTACAGGTTTCGTCCGCAGCCACATAGCCGCCCTCCAGCGTAAGGGGGAGCTGCTGCAAATAGGCGGTGGCGGGCTGGCTGCCCACGGCGATGAACACACCATCCACGGGCAGGGTTTCCGGGCCGTTTTCCGTGTCCAGAACAAGGGACTTGTCCTCCACGGCGGTGGGCTTCACCTTGAAACGAATCGTCACGTTGGGCAGCTTTTCAAGCACCTCCACCCGTCTTTGCGCGGCCCGGAACTGATCCCGGCGCAGCAGCAGGGTGACGGAACTGCAAATGGAGGAAAGGTAAATGCCGTCCTCCACGGCGGTATCGCCGCCGCCCACTACGGCGACGTTTTTACCACGATAAAACGAACCGTCGCAGGTGGCGCAGTAAGACACCCCGGAGCCGATATGCTCCGTTTCTCCGGGAACCCCCAGAGGCCGGGGAGAAGCGCCGGTGGCGGCAATGACGACTCTGGCCTGAACTGGGGCCTCCTCATCGGCCAGATGGACGGAAAAGCCCTCCGGAATCTGCTCCACAAGGGAGACGGTTCCATAGGTGACTTCTGCTCCCAAATCCAGGGCCTGCTGCCGCAGGGCCTCCCCCAAATCGAAGCCGGAAACCTCCGGCACGCCGGGGTAGTTCTGCACCAGATGGGCGGAGGAAATCTGTCCGCCGCCGTAGCCGTCCTGCTCCAGCAGGACAAAGCGCAGCCCGGCCCGGGCGGCATAGATGGCGGCGGTCAGCCCCGCAGGGCCACTGCCGATAATCGCAAGGTCAATCATAGAATTTGCTCCAATCATTGCTGTTTCATTTTCGTGTCACTCCGCCTTTTTGGGGATGATGGCATAGGTGCCGATGGCGGTACAGGCCACCTTCCCGGCGCCGGGGATAATGGCCTCGCAATAGGCGGTTGCGTTCCGTCTGCCCAGAGAAGTGACCCGGGCCTTCATCAGGACAGAGCCGTTCATGGGGATGGGGCGCAGATAGTTTGTCGTCATGGAAATCGTCGGGGGAATGGTCTGGCGGGAATAGACGTAAACCGCCATGCTCATGGCCAGATCCATCATGGCGGAGGCCATGCCGCCGTGAAGCGTGCCCAGGCCGTTGACCTCCCAGGATTCCAGCGGGAATTTTAAGGTGATCTCCTGCATCACATCGTCGCAGGAGTCGAATTCCGCCTTCATGCGCCCGTTGAGGGTGGCGGACATTTTGCCGTTGATGAATTCCAGCTCATCGTGGAGCCAGGCCTCGGTTGAGAGCATACGTTCGTTCATGGATATCAATCCTTTCTTGCCGCAGCGGGTATTTATGTGCTTCTATTATACCAGAAGCAGGGGCATCCTGTAAATGCGTTTATAAGGAAAAAAGTGCTTTTATGGGAAAATACAGAAGGGAGCAGACGCTACTATGTCGGGGAAAACCTATGTGATTGCGGACATTCATGGCTGCTGTCGGGAATATCTGAACCTGCTGGAGAAAATCCGGTTCTCTGAACAGGATGAGCTGTATGTGCTGGGCGACGTGGTGGATCGGGGGCCGGAGCCGGTGGCAGTCCTGCGGGACATGATGCTCCGCCCCAATGTTTATCCAATTCTGGGAAATCACGACTATATGGCGCTGATGGTGCTGAAAAGGCTGGCCGTGGAAATCACCCGGGAGAATTGGCAAAATCATCTCACCCCGGAGGATATGCGGGCCTGGCTGGAATGGATGGAGGAGGGCGGCAACACCACGGCGGCGGCGTTCTCCAGGGTAAGCAACGGGGAGAGGGAGGAATTGCTGTCGTACCTGAGCGAATTTTCTCTGTATGAGGAGGTTTTCACAGCCGGAAAACGGTTTGTGCTGGTTCACGGGGGACTGCGGGACTTCCGGGAGGAAAAGCCGTTGGAGGAATATCACTTTGCGGATTTGATTTTTGACCGGGCGGACTACAGCCGCCGGTATTTCTCCGATCCCAATACCTTTCTGGTCACCGGGCATACGCCAACCCCAGCTATCTGGCAGGAGCCATGCCGGTATGAGGTCTATCAGAAAAACGGACATATCGCGCTGGACTGCGGGTGCGTCTTTGGGGGACGGCTGGCGGCGTATTGTCTGGAGACGGGAGAAATCGTCTATGTGGACAAGCAATAAGGAATTAAAAAGCAGGTGTGGCCCAAAACCGCACCTGCTTCGCATTTTACGATTGTCCCTCGCCCGCATCGTCCCCGTAATCCGCAAGCATGGCGGTGAGGATGGCGTTATAGATTTCCTCAGCGTGGTTTTTAAAATTCCTTGCTAGCTGCTCGGACTGTTCTCTGGAATAGCTGAGCATATCCATGGAGATGACCGAGCCTGCATCGTCGGACAGAGACATCCGAACCGTGTATTCCTCGCCGCTGCGGGGGAGGACTTCGGTCTGAATCTGGCTGTTCCGCCGAAGAACCGCATTGACCGCGCCGGTATGCCGGTCGCACTTCATGCGGACGGAGTAGGGAACGGCGCTTTTGCACACCTGGCAATGCTCCCGCCCCTTGGGAGTGATAGCATACTGCTCCTCCTCCAGCGAGACATGTCCCGTCCCGACCAGCTCGGCCAGCGCCTCGGAAAAGCCAAAGTAATCCACACCCTCGTCGCACAGCGCCAGATCGGTCAGCTGGGCCAAATCCACTGGCTGAATCAGGTGGTCTAAAATATACAGAATCAGCAGCTTCAGCTGCAATTTGTCCCGGATAAATCCTCTTGGCATGGAGTCCGCCTCCAATCATCAGTTTTGCTTTACATCTATTATACATGAACTTTTGCGTGCTGGCAAGCGGGCAGGGAAGAACTTTCTCGCTGACCCGGAACAAAACCGGCGAAGATTCATAGAATGTGCTGAAGGGTGCGCAGCCTATCTCGCAATCAACAGGAGGAATGAATATGCCTGAGACAATGGGGCCCGGCCCTGTGGGGGAGAATATGGCAATCAGGGAAGCAACCTGTATCCACGCCAAAAAGGTGTTTGACTCTTGCCAGAGTAAGGACTGTATCGAGGATCTTCGGCTGTTCCCCACAGCTACATCTGCGGAGCTGATTGAACGTGCCGTCAGCATCAAGGCGGGAAATGCAGAGCTGCTCTACGCCGCCATTGATGTGCAGGCCATGGGGTTCAATCGTGGCTTTTACACCATTGATATCCGATATTTCTACAAGGTGAACGCGGACGCATTTGTGGGCAGCACCCGCTCCCTGCCTGTCACGGGGCTGGCTGTCTTTGACAAGCGCTCGATTTTGTTCGGCAGCGGCAGCGGGGCCAAGATGTTCTCGTCCGAGATGGACCCGGACACCCTGGACGCCCAGAGTATCCTGAACAGCGACCTGCCCACCGCAATTCTGGAGGCGGTGGACCCGGTGGTGCTGAATATCCGCCTGTCGGACTACGCCGACCCCAACGCGTTTGACTGCGGGGTGACGGTGGTTCCCCCGGCGGTGCAGCAGGCCTTTGGGGAGGAGCTGGTGTTCAACAGCCAAAGCGCCCGGCGGGTGTATGTCACCCTGGGACAGTTCTCCATCCTGCGGCTGGAGCGGGAGGCCCAGCTGTTAATGCCCATCTACGACTACTGTATTCCCGATAAGGAGTGCGCCAACGAGGGCTGTGAGGAAGACCCCTGCGAGCTGTTCTCCCAGGTGGAGTTCCCGGTGAATGAGTTCTATCCTCCCAGCGCGGCGACGGCGTTAGACCCGCTGAGCGCGTTCCGGGCACAAAACACCCGGCAAAGCGACCGCTGAGGTCGGCTGATAGGGAAAGACGGGCGTTCTGCGGACAATCTGCGGAACGCCCGCAGAATCAGCGGTACAGCTCCGGACAGACCTCGTTGATTTTGGCCTGCAGGCCCTTCAGGTCGAGAAAGGTGTCCGGGCGGCTGCGGGGATTCCGCAGCAGCGCAGCCGGGTGATACAGGGCGGTCATCTGGAACTGGCCCCGCTGAACCCATTGGCCATGCTCCCGGCTGATTTTGTAGTCCGAACGAATCAGCCGCATGGCCGCAATACGGCCCAGACACACGATGAGCTTCGGGCGGATGATGCGAACCTGAGTCCGGAGATACTCCATGCAGGCGTCCTGCTCCTCCGGAAGGGGGTCGCGGTTCTCCGGCGGGCGGCATTTCACAATGTTGCAGATGTAGTACTTGCTCCTGTCCAGGTCGATGAGATCCAGCATGTCATCCAGGAATTGACCGGCCTTCCCCACAAAGGGGATTCCGGTGGCGTCCTCCTGCTGGCCGGGGACTTCTCCCACAAACATCAGGGGGGAGGCGGGGTTCCCGTCTCCAAAAACCAGATTCCGCCGGGTTTTTCCCAGCGAGCATTTCTGACAGCTCTGACAGGTGCGGTTCAGTTCATTCAGATTCATTTGTTATCCTTCCTCTCAAAACATCAAGTTGCATGGGAACCGGGCGGGAGCTTTTCCGGAAAAGTTGAAGCCTTCTCCAATCTTGTCATTGACGAAACCGCCGCTTTTCATTATACTATAGGTTGCACGGAATGAAAATGATCGGCCTGTCGAAATGCAGGCGGGCCGCGGGAAAGGGGAGAACACCCATGTCCATCCATGAAGAATGTGGTGTATTCGGGATCTATGACAAGGCGGGCGATTGCGCCCGAACCACTTATTACGGTTTATACGCGCTCCAGCACCGGGGGCAGGAGGCCTGCGGCATTGCGGCCATCAACGACCGGGAGCTTTCCTCCTACAAGGACATCGGCCTGGTGGGGGACGTTTTTCACGAGAAAATTTTGGACGAATTGAACGGCACCATGGCGGTGGGCCATGTCCGCTATGCCACCACCGGCGCGGGAAAGCGGGAGAACGCACAGCCCCTGACGCTGAAATACGTCAAGGGAACCCTGGCGGTGGTTCACAACGGCAATCTGGTGAACACCGGGGCTCTGCGGAAATACTTTGAATACCGGGGCGCGATTTTCCAGACCTCCACGGATTCGGAGATCATCGCCTATTCCATCGCCCAGGAGCGCCTGAAATGCGGCTCCGTGGAGGAGGCGGTGAAGAACGCCATGCCCATGCTGAAGGGAGCCTTCTCCCTGATCGTGATGTCCCCCAGAAAGCTGATTGCTGCCCGGGACCCCTGGGGCTTCCGCCCCCTGTGTATGGGCCGCCGGGGGGATGCGGTGGTCTTTGCTTCAGAGTCCTGCGCCCTGGACGGGGTGGACGCCGAATACATTCGGGAAATCGAGCCGGGAGAAATCGTGGTGGTGGAGGATGGAGTCGTCCGCTCCATCCGGGATAACTGCCCCGAGGACAGCAAGGGGAATCTGTGTATTTTTGAGTACATCTACTTTGCCCGGCCGGACAGCGAGATTTACGGACAGTCCGTTCACTTTGCCCGGCGTATGGCGGGGCGGCTGCTGGCCCAGGAGCATCCGGTGGAGGCCGATTTGGTGATTGGCGTGCCGGATTCCGGTCTGGACGCGGCCATGGGCTACGCGGAGGAATCCGGTATCCCCTACGGCGAGGGCTTTGTCAAGAACCGCTATATTGGCCGCACCTTCATCACTCCCAACCAACAGAGCCGGGAGAATGCGGTTCGCATCAAGCTCGGCCTCCTGAGCAACAATGTGAAGGGGAAGCGGGTGGTGATGATCGACGACTCCATCGTGCGGGGCACCACCTGTAAGGCCATTATCAAGCTGCTGCGGGACGCCGGGGCGAAGGAAGTTCATATGCGGGTTTCCTCCCCGCGGTTCATCTCGCCGTGCTATTTCGGTACGGATATCCCGGACAAGAAGGATTTGATTGCCTGCCACCATACAGTGGAGGAAATCTGTGAAATGGCCGGGGCGGACACCCTGGGTTTCCTGTCGGTGGAAAACCTGCATAAAATCGCCCCGGACGCCCAATGCGGCTTCTGCGATGGATGCTTTACGGAGCATTATGCCGTGGAAATCGACGAGGGCTATGCCGGCGGAACCGGGTGCAATTAAGTGTGACGTTTCAGGGCGTCGGAGCGGACAGCTTCGGCGCTCTGCTGCTGCCCTTGATTTTCAGCGTCCAGGGAACCCGTTCCGATGTGACCAACTCCCGCTGCTCCGGCTGCTCGATCAGCATCAGGAGCTTTTCCGCCGCAATGCTGCCGGTGTTTTTTTCTTCGTGGGAGAGGGAGGTGATTTTGACCGTGCTCAGCTCGCTGTACTGGCTGTTGTCAAAGCTGACCACGGAAACATCCTCCGGCACCCGCCGCCCCGCTTTGGTGAGCAGCTCGATTAAGGTAAAGGCGGCCATATCATTGTAGCAGACCACGGCGGTACAGTCCTGAATCCGCCGAATGGCCTCTGGAGAGACGATCAGCCCAATGGTTTCCGTGGAGTACCAGAACACAGGCGGGTCCTGATCCAGCATATTTTCGTCCCGGAGGGCGGAAATCAGGCCGTAGTACCGCTCCAGCCCCTGCATATCGTCGTCCTTGAAAAAGGCGGCGATTTTTTTATGACCCAGACCCAGCAGGTATTTCCCCAGCTGATAGCCGCCGGCAAAGTTGTCGTCCAATACGGTGATGGGGTTGGGGAGATCCCGGGGACAGGCGTTGAAGAATACGATGGGCGTGCCGGATTCCAGAAAGCGCTGGTATAAATCCGCATTGGGGGAGGGGAGCGCCGTTTTCGTGCCCTCCACCAGAATCCCGTCCACCTGCTGCGCCAGTAGATTTTGGAGGATCTGCCGCTCCCGCACCACCTGATTTCTGGTGTCGTACAGGGCCATGGTGCAGTTGCTCCGGGAGAACACATCCTGGGCCGCCCGCAGGATGCGCGGGAAAATGTAGTCGCTGATATAGGTGGTCACAACGGCGATACTGTGCATCCGATGAAAGGAGGCGTTCATGCCGTAATCGGTCAGATAGGTTCCGCTGCCCTGACGCTTGACAATGAGGTTTTCGTTTGCCAGGATGGACAGCGCCAGCCGGATGGTCTGACGGCTGACGTTGAACCGCTGGGTCAGCTTCTGTTCGGTGGGGAGGGCGCGGGTTTCGTTGTAAAGCCCGGCGCGAATTTCACTCCGCAGCTGATTGGAGATCAGGATATGCTTGGGTGTCATGGAGGATTCACCGCCCTGTGGTTGGATTTGTCTGCATTATAGCACAAAAGAAGGGGAGTGGGAATACAAATTTGAAAAGAAAGCAGGGATAAAAGCAAATTCTGCGAAGGTCGAACGCTGAAAAAAGGCAAAATGACGCATTTGCTGCAAAAGTTGTCCGAGTAAAATGATAAATAAAGGAAAATGATTCGTACAAATTCGGAGGGGTGGGACATCTTTGACGAAAATTTAGGCAAAACGGGAAATCGGAAGGCGGGGAACTAGTTTAAAGGATTCGTCAAAGTGCTTATTTTGGAAACGTTTTCACAAGAAAAAAGAGGATTTCAACTAAGTTATTAGCTTTAGTTGCAGCAGCTTTACGCGAAGGAAAAGATGTAAAAAGTTTGTAAAATCAGAAAATATGAAAATAATATGGAGAAAAACCGGAATTTGTATATGACTTTTCAGAAGAAAACAAAACAAATTGTATGTAAAATACGCCAAAAATGAAATTTATACAGACAAATCCCTTGATATCCAGAAAAAAGAGGATTATAATAGCGTCAACATCAGCTGAAAGCTGATTAACAGCATTCATCAGAATGAATGAATTCAAAAGGAGAGTACCACCAATGAAAAAGTTTCTTGCACTGATCATGGCGTGTGCCATGGTCCTGTCCCTGGCCGCTTGCGGTTCTTCCTCCAGCAGCTCCAGCAGCTCCACCGAGGAGTCCGAAGCCGCCGAAACCACGACGGTCGCTTCTGAGGAAGAGGCTGAGGAGACGATCGCCGCTTCTGAGAGCGCCGAGGATGAAGATGAGGATTCCGACTCCGAGTCCGATGGCGATCTGATCGTCGTTGGCTTTGCCCAGGTGGGCCACGAGTCCGACTGGCGTACCGCTTCCACCCAGTCCTGCCAGGAGGTTTTCACCGAGGAGAACGGCTATGACCTGATCTTCATCGACTGCGACCAGGATTCCGCCGCTCAGCTGGAGGCTGTCCGCAGCTTCATCGAGCAGGATGTTGACTACATCATCATCGACCCCATCGTCTCCACCGGCTGGGACACCGTCCTGACTGAGTGCGAGGATGCGGGCATCCCCGTTATCGTCATCGACCGTACCATTGATGACTCCACCAACTACGCTGCCTGGGTCGGCTCCGACTTCACCGCCGAGGGTCTGGCTGCCGGCGAGTGGCTGAACGCCTATGCCGAGGCTATGGGCATTGAGGAGCTGAACATCCTGGTCATCGAGGGCACCACCGGTTCCTCCGCTCAGCTGGGCCGTACCGAGGGCTTCAACGAGATCGCTGAGAAGTATGGCTGGACGATTCTGGATTCCCAGGACGGCGACTTCACCGAGTCCGGCGGCCAGGAGGTCATGGAGTCCTTCTGCAAGAGCTATGAGGGCCAGTTCAATGTGGTTATCTGCCAGAACGATAACGAGGCCTTTGGCGCTATGACCGCCATGGACAACGCCGGCGTCACCTATGGCGTGAACGGCGACGTTATTCTGATTTCCTTCGACGCCTGCACCGCTGGTCTGGAAGAGGTTCAGGCCGGTAACATCAACGCCGACTTCGAGTGCAACCCCCTGGCTGCTCCCTTCGTAGAGGAAGTTATTCAGCAGCTGGAGGCTGGCGAGACTCCCGAGCAGGAAGTCTACATGGAGGAGCATTGGTACACCTATGACGACACCGTGTCCACCTTCGAGGTGAACGGCGAGACGCAGGAGGTTACCGTTGTCACTGACGAGATCGTGGATGCCCAGTATTAATTTCTGGCAACCAGAGAAATCAAAAAGGCCGAAGCTGATCACTCCCTCCCAGTAAAGGCCTGAATGCAGGGCGCCTCCCTCCCAATACGGGAGGGAGGCGCTTTGCTATAATAAAAGAGTCATTTGTATCCGTGGATAAGGGCAAATCGGGATGGGCCTTTCTCCATTGATATAAAATGAAGAAAGGGGACACCTGGATGGAAGACAACATTGTTTTGACGATGCGGGGGATCACCATGACCTTCCCCGGCGTCAAGGCGCTTGACGGAGTGGATCTGACCCTGCGAAAGGGCGAAGTCCATGCGCTGATGGGAGAAAACGGCGCAGGTAAATCCACCCTGATTAAGTGCCTGACCGGTATCAACGACTTTGAGGCCGGTGAAATCCGCGTGGAGGGCATCGACGGGCCGGTGCGGAACCACTCCACGTTGGATGCACAGAAAAAGGGCATCTCCACCGTATATCAGGAGGTCAACCTTTGCCCCAATCTGAGCGTGGCAGAGAACCTGTATATCGGTCGTGAGCCCTTGACAAAGTTCCACACCATTGACCGCAAGGCCATGGTCAAGCAGGCCCAGCGCATTGTGGATGAGCTGGATCTGGCGGTGGACGTGACCCAGAACCTGGAGAACTATTCTCTGGCCCTGCAGCAGATGATTGCCATTGCCCGCGCTGTGGATATGGACTGCAAGGTGCTGAT